>JAFTZU010000029.1 GCA_017461005.1 Clostridia bacterium | reverse complement strand
TGGAGACTTTCAGGAACTCCAGCGCCGCGGGACCATAGGTGGTCATGTACTCGAGGAACGCGTCACTGCAGGTGATGTCGTTCCCGTCCGAGACGTGCTCGAGATACTGCTCTTTGAACAGGCGGTACTCGGAACGAAGGAGCCGGACCTCGTCGACGCTCCACTTATGGTAGAGGTCTTTTCCGAGGACCCGTGCCAGGGTCCGGTAGTCTCCGATGTGGGAGAAGTCGAAGTCGTAGATGGGCGCCACCTTGAAGAACTCGAGGAACTCCTCATAGAGGTGCCGCTCCGCCATCTCTCCCCGGTTCGGGAGGATGCGCACGACTTCGGCCGGGATGACCGGGACCTTCTGGTACTTCATGACCGAGGTCCGTTTGTTCCCCTCCGCCACATAGAAGCGGTGGTTGAATTCATAGACGATGATGGGGTCGGTGAACCCCTCTTCCTCCTGGACGGCCAGAAGCCGGCTCCATTTGGAACCGAACTCCGTGCTCTCGTCGAGGAGCGGAAGGAAATTCGGTGCGAAGGACTCCCGGCGGGCGTTGGAGAACGTGCCCTCGATCATCGAGACCGGGATTTCCATCAGGCCGACGGGGACCTCTTTGCGTTTCGCGTTGCCGAAGCGCTGTTCAAAGGACGGAAGGTACGGGTCTTTGCGCCGAAGCCTTGCTTCGGTATAGGCCCGCCTCCCCTGCCGCTGGGCTTCCTGGTAAGAATACTTCATAGGTCAGACTCGTTTCAGATAGTACTGGAGCGATTGATAGTCGAATTGCGGGACCGGCAGCGGGAACCCGACCTCTCCCAGCATGGCGCCGGAAAGTGTGAGTCCAGTATCGCCCACGACATACTGTGCCTCCGGGTCGAGGCCGCCGACTCTCAGATAGCGGGTCGGAGCATTGCCGGCGATGCCACGGATCGGGAAATAGACGACGGACACGAGGCTCTCACTGCGGTCTCTGGCATGGATGGCCCAGGCCGTCACCTTGTCGGTAAAGGGGCTGGACAGGCGGTAGTAGTCCCCCTGCTGGATGAGGGCAGCATACTGCTTGAAGCGGGCGACCTGCTCCCGGACGGAATCCTTTTCTTCCTCGGTCAGTTCCGAGGGGTCCAGCTCATAGCCGAAGGTGCCGGCCATGGCGACGGTCGCGCGGGTCTCGAAGGGCGTGATCTTCCCGTTCTGCTGGTTGGGACAGACCGAGACATGGGCGCCGACCGCGGACGTTGGATAGCCGAAGGACGTGCCGTTCTGGATGTACAGGCGGTCGACGGCGTCGGTGTTGTCCGAGCACCAGATCTGCGGCGTGTAGTAGAGCATGCCGGCATCGAACCGGCCTCCCCCGCCGCTGCAGCCTTCGATGAGCATGTTCGGATACCGCTGTGTCAGACGTTCGAGGAAATCGTAGAGGCCGAGCATATAGTCATACAGCAGTTTGCCGGGCAGTGTGGTCTCCGAATGGATGTCCGAGATACTGCGGTTGGCATCCCATTTGAGGTAGTCTACCTCTGCGCTGTCGAGGACCTTGCAGATAGCGTCAAAGATGCTGTCGACCACTTCTTTGCGGGAATAGTCGAGGACCAGCTGGTTCCTGCCGCGGGTCGGTTTCTTGCCCGGGATGGACAGGGCCCAGTCCGGGTGCGCCTCATAGAGACGGCTGTTCTCACTGACCATCTCCGGTTCGACCCAGAGGCCGAACTTCATGGGCAGGTTGTGGATGGCGGCACTGAGTTCTCCCAGCGTCCCGCCGAGTTTTTCTTCGTTGACGAACCAGTCGCCGAGGGCCTGATTGTCATCGTCCCGGGAACCGAACCAGCCGTCGTCGAGGACCATCATGTCGATGCCGAGGTCTCTCGCCTCTTCCGCGAAGTTCAGGAGGCGGTCGCCGTCAAAGTCGAACAGAAAGGCTTCCCAGCTGTTGATGAGGACGGGACGGAGACGGTCTTTCCAGACGCCCCGGCAGACGTTCTCCCGAATGACACGGTGATGGTTCCGGGACAGTTTGCCAAAGCCGCTGCCACTGAAGCTCAGGATGACTTCCGGTGCCACGAGCCGTTCGCCCGGCAGCAGTTCATAGGACAGCCCTTCTTCGGTAAGACCCATCTGCAGACGGGTCTGGCTGAACTGGTCCTTCTCCGCTTCCGCGAGGAAACTGCCGCTGTAGACGAATTGCATGGACCAGCAACGGCCGGCGCCTTCCGAGGTGCTCTGTTCCGCCAGGATCACGAAGGGATTGTACTGGTGGGACGAATAGCCTCTGGTGCTGCCTACCGCCTGCCGAGTGTGCCCGACTTTGGTCCGCTGCAGCTGACGTTCATAGCCGTGCTGCCCGTGGAAGACGAGCAGGTCATAAGTCCCGTACTGGAAGTCCAGGACAGCTGTCTGGAACTTTTCGACGGACACCGGTGCATCGCCACAGTTTTCGACGATGGCGCTGCGGGTGATGATGTCTTTCTCCGGGAGGACGCCGTAGAGGAGCTTCACCGAGAGGCCGAGACGCTCTTCCTTCAGTTCGATGGTCAGGGTCTCGACGCCTTCATCAGAGTCCATCGCGTACACGGCGGGAAGGCCGGGCAGCGCATACTTTCCGTCGTCGATCGAGTAGCCAGCATAGTGGAGGTCACAGCCGATGGTGCCGGTGGCATCCTTCACCATGAACGCCGGACTCCGGAAATCGCCGCTGCCCTGGAACGGGAATTCCTGGGGCAGGGCGTCCAGTGTGTAGGTACGGTCCTCCCCCGCCGAGTACGGGTTGACGGAGAAACCGTGGTCTTTGAAGGTCAAAAGATGGTCCGACAGGCCATCGACCTTCGCGCCGTAGTGAAGATGCAGAAGGTATCCCTTTTCATCCACCATCATCTGGTAGGACGTTTCACGGGTCTCCAGGATAAAACTCTGTTTTTTCGGGTCAAAGGTAATGGACATAGTCGGACCTCTTTCGTGGTTATTTGATTGGCTCGAAAATGGATGGGTTACTTGACTGCGCCGTTGACAACACCGTTGATGATCTGTTTCTGTGCGAACAGATAGAAGATCAGCATCGGCAGGAGGGCGAGCAGGTAGGATGCGAATGCGAGGTTATAGTTCGTGCCGAACTGGGTCTGGAAGGTCAGCTGTGCGAGCGGAAGGGTATTCATTCCGCTGCCGGACATGATGACCAGGGGCGTCATGACGTCGTTCCAGGTACCGAGGGCGGTCAGGACAGCGACGGTGGCGTGCATGGGTTTCATGAGCGGGAAAATGACTTTCCAGTAGGTCGTCCAGGTGGAGGCGCCGTCGACATGTGCGGCTTCTTCCAGTGCGACCGGGATGTTCTTCAAGTAGCCGGAGTACAGAAGTACGTTCATCGGCATGTAGAAGACCGTGTAGCACAGGATGACACCGACCACGTTGGCGATGTGCAGCTCCGCGGTCTGTTTGACGAGAGGCATCATCAGGATGGCAAAGGGAACGAACATGCCGCTGACGATGTAGTAGTAGGACGTACGGTAGAACTTGCTGTTCTGCATGTTCCGGGCGACGGCATACCCCATCAGGGAATGGATGACCAGAGCGAGGCCCATGGTGATGCCGGTGATGAGTACGCTGTTCAGAAGAGAGCGCCAGAAGTCGGTGACTTCCATCGCCTCACGGAAATTGCTGAAGCTCCAGTGCTGAGGCAGCGACAGGATGCCGGAGATGCTGTTCGTCATTTCGCTCGGCTGCTTGAAGGCGATGACGATCGTCATGTAGAGCGGGAACAGCACCGTGATGAGGCCGAGGATCAGAAGGATGGTCAGCGGCCAGTTGAATTTTTCTTTGACTTTCACAGCGGAAAGATCGTTGTTCTTTTTGCTCACAGCTGCTCCTCCTTACTGTTCAGGAATCTCATCTGGAAGACGGAGATGGTCACGATGACGATGAAGAAGATGACCGCGTTGGCACTCTGGAAGCCGAACTGGCCGCCGGACATACCGTTGTTGTAGATGAGGAACGAGATGGATTCCGTGCTCTGGGCAGGACCACCCTTGGTCAATGCCATGATCTGATCGAAGACCATGAGGAAGTTCTTCATGCAGAGGACCATGTTGATCGTGAAGAACGGGATGATGAGCGGGAACGTCAGATGGCGGAATTTGCTCCATCCGGTCGCGCCGTCCAGCATACCGGCTTCATAGACATCTTCCGGAACGGTCTGAAGACCGGAGATGTAGATGATGGTGTTCATTGCGATGGCCTGCCACGCGCAGACGATCATGACGGCGATCCACGCCTTGCTGCCGCTGGCCAGGATGCTGGTCGTATGGAAGATGGCGGGAACGATGTAAGTGAAGAAGTAGTTGAAGATGTAACCGACGACAAGGGCACCGAGGATGTTCGGCAGGAAGTACATGCCGCGAAGGGCACTCTTGAATTTGATCTTGGCATTCAGGCCGAGGGCCATCAGAAGGCTGACGATGTTGACGAGGATGGTCGTGAAGAATGCCAGCTTGACCGTGAACAGGTACGATTTCCCGACACGGGCATCGGTGAACAGGTCGATGTAGTTGCGAAGGCCGACCCACTCATAGGAGCCGTAGCCCTTGAAATTGGTGAAACTGTAGATAAAACCTTTGATCAGCGGAAGGGTGTTGAACAGGAAAAAGAGGATCAGGATCGGGATGGCGATCATCGCGAAGGTGCGCTCGCGTTCCGTGACTGTCTTCTTCGGCTTCAAAAGCTCCGCCTGCGAATCTTTTTTCTTCATGCTTCCAACCTCCTTTAAGACTGGTGAGCTTCCTGATAAGCCTGGACCTTCCGGATGATGTCACGGTTGTAGCGGACCCAGTCTTTATCAAACTTGGCGAGGAAGGCATCGATGTCGCCGTTGATGACCATCGTCTGGATGATGGCGTCGACGGACATCTCGGACGGATAGTGGTGGTCCTGATAGTCGACCATCTTGTCGTTATCGATGTAGGGCTTCATGTCGTCGAGGACAGCGGGGATCTTGAAGTCGCCGTTCTCACAGGGGACGGAAGTCTGGTCATCGATGTAGAGCTGGACGTTCTCGGGGTCCTGCAGGTAGCGGAGGACTTCATAGGCTGCCTCTTTATTGGGGCATTCCGCCGTCACGCAGAACTGGAGGTCGACACCGGAGTTCAGGTACTGTTTGTCGGAGTCGTCATTGCCGGGCATGACGAAGGAACCGATCTCCATGTCCGGGTTGACGGACAGGATCTGCGGCACGGCATAGGAACCGATGGTGTACATCGCCGACTCGCCGTTGGCGAATGCGGTACAGGCATCGTTGTAGCCGTAGGCCACGACGCCCTCTTCCCCGTACGGGAGGAGCTGCATCATCTTCTCGGCGACTTCCTTGTAGGCGGCCGTGAAGGTGGTCTTGCCTTCATTGACCTGCTGGCAGATGTCTGCCGGGGCAAGGTCGACACACAGAGCGTTCCAGGGTGCGAGACAGGTCCAGGTGTCCTTCATGCCGAAGTAGAACGGAAGGATGCCTTCGCTCTGGATGGTCTTGCAGAGGGTCATGAGTTCGTTCCAGTTGGTCGGAAGGGTCCAGCCGTGTTCCTGGAACATCGCTTTGTTGTAAAGGATACCGGCAGCGTTCGCTGCGAAGGGCATACCGAAGGTGCCCTCGGTCGGGACGAATTCGAGTCCTTCGAGGATGTCAATGTAGGACTGTTTGACGTTCTTCAGGCCATCGTAATCGGAGATGTCCATGAGGATGCCCGCATCGACAAAGTTCGAGAAGTTGACGTCGCCGCCGATGCCGATGATGTCCGGATAGTCCTCGCGGATGAAGCGGGTCTTCAGGATGGTGGTAGCATCGTTCGGGGACGAGATGGTCAGGTGGATGTCGTCGTGCGTCGCATTGAAGTTGGCCTCGATCTTCTCAAAGGTCTTGACCGCTTCCTGCTTGTACTGCACGATTTCGATTTCCGTTTTTCCAGTGTCGACACTCTTCTGACAGCCGGACAGCAGCAGAGCCGCCGTCATCAGGACCGAAAGCACCAGACACAGAAAACGTTTCATGGTTTTCATGGAATCAGCTTCCTTTCTGTAACTGTCAAAAATCAGTGTACAATGGCAAGTTCCGTGGTCTTGTCGAAGATGTGGATCTTGTCGGGGTCAAGGGCAAACCTGACGACATCGCCGACTCTGGCCGGAGTGGTCGGAGCCACGGAAGCGGTCATCTGGGTATCGGCATAGTCGAAGTTCAGGTTGACGCCTGCGCCGAGGAGTTCGAAGACAGCGACTTCGCCTTCGATGACGGTGCCGGAGAACTTCGCGAGGTCTTCCGCCTCATCGGAGATGTCTTCCGGACGGATGCCCGCGACGACGGTCTTGCCTTCATAGCCACCGGCCAGAAGTGCTTCGCCTTTGGCGGCCGGCAGTGCAAGGGTGTCTCCGCCGACCTTCAGGACGACCTTGTCGTCTTCTTTCGCGACGACAGCGTCGAAGAAGTTCATCTGCGGGGAGCCGATGAATCCGGCGACGAACAGGTTATCGGGTTCATTGTAGAGGTTGGTCGGGGTGTCGACCTGCTGGACGACGCCGTCCTTCATGACGACGATGCGGGTGCCGAGGGTCATGGCCTCCGTCTGGTCATGGGTGACGTAGATGATGGTCGCGCCGAGACGGTCATGCAGGCGGGCGATCTCCGTTCTCATCTGGACTCTCAGTTTGGCGTCCAGGTTGGAGAGCGGTTCGTCCATCAGGAAGACCTGCGGGTTCCGGACGATGGCACGGCCCATGGCGACACGCTGTCTCTGACCACCGGAGAGCTGGCTCGGTTTTCTCTTGAGCAGCTGATCGAGGTCCAGGATACGGGCGGCTTCACGGACGGCCTTGTCGATCTCGTCCTTCGGTGTTTTTCTCATTTTCAGACCGAATGCCATGTTGTCATAAACGGTCATGTGGGGATACAGCGCGTAGTTCTGGAAAACCATCGCGATGTCACGGTCCTTCGGCTCGAGGTCGTTGACGACCTTGTCACCGATCTTCAGGGTGCCGCTGGTGATGTCTTCCAGGCCGGCGATCATACGAAGCGTGGTCGATTTACCGCACCCGGACGGTCCGACAAAGATGATAAACTCTTTATCCGCGATCTCCAGGTTGAAGTCTTTGACCGCTTCATATCCATTCGGATACTTTTTACCGATGTGTTCCAGGGATAATCCTGCCATACAAATACCTCCATTTTCGATTTGACTCTCACGTTTCACAATTATTATCCGCATTCTGAAAATAATTTTGTTGCAAATCCATTATAAAGAATAGGGTTACATCGCAAAATAGCATATAGTTCCTATATATATGCCTTTTCACGTTATATCCTTGTACAATTGTAAATGAAGACGCATTATGGTATATTGGATATGGACCATTTGGTAAGGAGGCGATTGAATGGAACAGTTTCAAATGAATGTGTATAGTAACGAAGCATTCGTCGATTTCCGCACCTATCAGGTCGGAAGAGAGCAGTGCGAGCCTCAACATCTTTTCGGTCCCGCCAAGCGGAACCACTACCTCTTCCATTACATCCTCTCCGGAAAAGGATCGCTCATGGCGACCGACCACGACGGCATCACGCATACGTTCCCGCTCCATGCGGGGCAGGGCTTCATGATCTTCCCCGGCCAGATCAACATGTACATGGCAGACGAAACAGACCCCTGGAACTACATCTGGGTCGAATTCGACGGCCTGCGCGCCACCGAGATCCTCACCCGCACCAGTTTTCGCTGGCACAACCCTGTTTACCACTGCGGAGACCCAGAAAAATGCGAAGCGATGAAACGGGAAATGCTGTACCTCGTAGAGCACCCGGACCTCACCCCTCTCTCCCGGGTCGGCCATCTGTACCTCTTCCTCGATGACCTCTGCGGGAGCATCCGGGGCGCGGACCTCTCCGAGATCAAAGTCAAAGACCGCTACATCAACGAGGCGATCAACTACATCGAAGCGAATTACATGAACGACATCTCGGTCGAGTCCATCGCCAAACGGGCCGGACTGGAACGAAGCTATTTCGGAAAGCTGTTCAAAAAGGCGACCGACATGTCTCCCCAGCGGTTCCTCCTCAACTACCGCATGACCAAAGCGGCGGAGATGCTCCGCATGACGAACCTGCCCGTCGCGGAGATCGGACGGCAGGTCGGCTATCCCGACCAGCTCCATTTTTCGCGAGCGTTCAAATCGATCTACGGGCTCTCCCCCCGGAACTGGAAACGGGAGATCCTGAACCTGTAACAGAAAACCCCCGGTGACCGAGTCACCGGGGGTTCGTTTGGTTCTGTGTTTATTCGCCGTAGCCGTTCGGATGGTTCACATGCCAGTTCCAGGCCGTCTCGACGATGGTCTTGAGGTCTGCGAACTGCGGATCCCAGCCGAGGACCGTTCTGGCCTTTTCGGAGGATGCCACCAGCTGTGCCGGGTCGCCGGCTCTGCGCGGACATTCGTCGGCGGGGATCGGGTGGCCGGTCACCTCTCTCGCGACATCGATGACTTCACGGACCGTAAAGCCGACCCCGTTGCCAAGGTTGAAGACGTTGTTCTCGCCGCCCTTCAGCAGGTAGTCGAGCGCAAGGATGTGGGCACTCGCGAGGTCACAGACATGGATGTAGTCACGGACACAGGTGCCGTCCTTGGTCGGGTAGTCCGTACCGAACATCGCGATGCTCTTCCGCTTGCCGTTCGGGACCTGCAGGATGAGCGGGATGAGGTGGGTCTCCGGGTCGTGGGCCTCGCCGATGGTGCCGTCCGGCTGCGCGCCGCAGGCGTTGAAGTAACGAAGCGCCACATAGTGGAGGCCGTGGGCGACACTCGTCCACTTCATCATCTTCTCCATGGAGAGTTTGGTCTCACCGTAGCAGTTGGTGGGCTCGGTCTTGTCGGTCTCGAGGATCGGGATCCGCTCCGGCTCACCGTAGGTGGCAGCCGTCGAGGAGAAGACGATCTTGTCGACCCCGTGGGCGACCATGGAAGCGAGGAGGACCATCGTGCCGTGAAGGTTGTTGTCGTAGTACTTGAGGGGGTCCTGCATGGACTCGCCCACCTGAGACGACGCTGCAAAGTGGATGACGCCTTCGATGTCTTCCTTCTCGAACAGGTCATCGAGGGCTGCTCTGTCGCGGATGTCCAGCTCATAGAACCTGGCCTTCGGATGGACCGCCGCCTTGAAACCGGTCAAAAGGTTATCGGCGACGACGACATCTCTGCCGGCATCGATGAGTGCGCGTACGGTATGGGAGCCGATGTAACCCGCTCCGCCTAAGACTAAAACTGACATATTGGAACTCCTCTCTGGATCCTCAAATAACTTGCAAGTCATCGTCACTGGCGTCCTCGCCCTGTTGGCGATCCGCCAGTTGCGTTTTCATAAAGACAGGGCCTCGTTCGCAGTCGTTTCCGAAAATGACCCAGTCTTCGTCCTTTTCTTTCACAGCCTCCAGAAAACAGCCTCGCGGGCAGATTTGGCAGGCCATGGCGATGTGATCCTGCATTTGAATGCACCTCAACGATTTGGTAAATGCATTATAGCACAGAAACTCCCGCCTGA
The DNA here is from genome assembly GCA_017461005.1 of Clostridia bacterium. Lineage (GTDB taxonomy): Bacteria > Bacillota > Clostridia > Oscillospirales > Acutalibacteraceae > RUG420. Next base: position 56,856 of record JAFTZU010000029.1, on the reverse strand, counting down.
CACCGTCAGACGGGAGTTTTTTGTTTGAGGGAAGTCAGCCGTCGTGGCTCGCGAGCAGTTCGCTGAGGACCACGAGGATCTGATTGGTCGCGGAGGGTTCATAGTCGATGGAATCCGAGGCACTGAGCAGGACATCCGCCTGCGGCAGGTCGCCGGTCGACTCGAAGGCCGTCGTGTACATCTTCATGACACAGAGGTCGCAGACACAGTCGCGGAGCGCCTGGCCGAAGCCGACCGGGTCTTTGGCGTACTGGGACTTCAGAGCGGTGGTCGTCTGGATCTCCTGGGTGAAGTACCAGAAGCTCGTCAGGACGCCGTCGTTGCGGGCGTAGACCGCGAGCACCGGGTCGAGGTAACCGCTGCCGGTCCAGTTCGTGTAAGCGTCGGTGACGACGTAGCCTTCGAAGCCCCACTCGTCCCGTAAAAGGTCGACGAGCAGCGGCCGGCTCGCGCCGCACCAGGTGGCGCCGATCCGGTTGTAGGCAGACATGACACCGTGGGCATCCCCTTCCTTGACGCCCAGTTCGAAGGGCTCGAGGTAGAGTTCCCGAAGTGCCTGTTCGTTCACCCAGGTGAAGAGGCCGTTCGCCTGGCGATTCGTCTCCTGTTCATTGCAGACGAAATGCTTGAGCGTCACGACGATGTCCTGGGACTGGGCACCTCTGGTGACCGCCGCGGCCATCTTGCCGGACAGGTACGGGTCTTCGGAGAAGTACTCGAAGTTCCGGCCGCCGAGAGGACTGCGCCGCAGGTTGCAGCCGGGCGCGTACCAGACGTGGGTCCCGACCTGCCGGGCCTCTCTGCCGACAGAGCGGCCGAAGGTCTCGGCGAGGGCGTCGTTCCAGGTACAGGCCAGCGATGCTTCGACAGGGTATGCGAAGCCGATCTTCGTGTAGAGCAGACCGCCGGGTCCCTTGACCGCCGCCGGACCGTCGTTGTCCGCCGTGGCCGGGACGCCGAGGCGTTTCACGCCCATCGTACCGTATCCGCTCTTTGCGACCATGTCGATCATCTCGTCGATCGTGAACTGGTCGAGGAAGGGCTCCCAGAGGGAGTCGTCCTTCGCGACATCGGCGAGGCGGATGACACCGTCTTCATAGGTAACACCCTGTTTCGGCACGTCTCCTTTGGCCGAGGTCGTCGGCCGCTGGTCCGCATTCGCGACACTCTCCGGCATGGAGAAGTCGGTGGGTTTCTTCGGGAACGTTCCCTTCTTATCCGCACGGGACAGGACGGTCAGGCCCTCATCGGTGTCGTCGAAGAGGTTCAGGATCCTCGTGCCGGTCTTGTCGTCGTTCCGCATCACTTTCGTTTGGGGAACGGTATAGGAATACGTCTTTTCGATGTCACGGACGGAATGGGCCACTTTGATTTTGTAGGTGCCCTTGTCGAGCACCCAGGCCTGCTGCCCGTCCGCGTCGTAGGACGCCATATCATCAGTCTTATAGGTCAGCGTCAGGGTCTGGCTCTTCCCGGGCTGCAGCAGTCCGGTCTTGCCGTAGGCCGCCAGTTCGATCTTGCTTTTCTCGATGCCGCCCTTCTTATAAGGCGCAGAGAAGTAGACCTGGACGACGTCCTTGCCGGCCCGTTTGCCGGTGTTGGTGACCTTCACCCGGACCGTCACATTGGAAGCATTCGCGGAGAAGCCCGTCACCTTCCAGTCGAAGTCCGTGTAGGACAGGCCGTAGCCGAAGGGGTACTGGACCTTGTCCGGCGCGAACGTCTCGAAGTAACGGTAGCCGACGTAGATGCCCTCTTCATAGTCGACGAAGTACTTGCCGAGGATGCTCGGGAGGGTCCCTTCATACTGATAGTTGCCGAAGTTGCGGTTCGTCGGGTAGTCGCTGAGGCTCCACGCAATGGAGTCCGTCAGTTTCCCGGAAGGGTTCACCTTACCGGAGAGTACATCGCCCAGAGACTCGGCACCGACCTGGCCCGGAAGCCACATCATGAGTGCCGCCCGGATGTTGTCGTACTGTTCGACCCAGTCCATCTCCATCGTGTTCGAGGTGTTGAAGACGACGATGACGTTCTCGAAGTTCGAGGTGACCGCGTCCAGCATGGCGCGCTGTGTCTCATTCAGCCGCAGGTCCTTTTTGGAGAGGTCCGAGAGTTCCGTGCCGGCACTGCCGAACACGATGAGCGCCGTGTCGGAGTACTCCCTGGCGTCTGCCATCTGCTCGGCCGTGATGTTCTCGATGGGCAGCTCCTCTACCCCGTCGCCCTGGACATAGCCGAGAAGCATATCGATGAGGCCGTTGCCCGTCTCCGGGACCGAGTGGCTCGACTTCCAGTCTTCGTAGACCGCTTTGAGGTCCTTGTTGTACTTGATGCCGCCGTGCTTCAGTCCTTCATAGAAGTTGACCGACTCGGACGCGGTGACTGAACCGGAGCCTCCCCCGCTCAGCAGGAGGTCGCAGGAGGCGATGCCGAAGACGTTCACTTTTTTGTTCTTCAGCGGCAGGAAGTCCCCCTTGTTTTTGAGCAGAACGATGCCCTCGTCCTCCATCTGTCTTGCGATGCGTGTCGCATTGGAGATCTGCTCGTTCGAGATGCCGTTCGCCGCAAAAGCCGGCACCAGTGTCGTCAGCATGAGGCACATCGCCAGAAGAAGCGAAGCGAGCGCCTTTCGACGGCGATGTACGGAAGTGTGTCTCATATCCGTTCCTCCTTTTTCGTTCTTTTCTCCTGAGCCCATTATAGCACGATTTGTATGGACAACTATTGAAAAATGATAAAACGGGTTTTATAATGAAGATGTTGTTATACGCGTACAAGTTATGCGTAGCAGGAAGACAAATATAGAAGGAGGGACGAAAATGATCGGCGGTATTCTCTGGTTACTGTTATTCAGCGTGGTCGCACTCGCGGGCATCGCAATAACACTCATGTACGGAAAAGTCTTCGAGAAAGACGACGATGACGAATAACATGGAATAACCTCTGAGAACAAATGAAAAAGGAGAAATAACATGCCTACGTTAGAAAAAGTAACGATCGCGGGGCTTCTGGTTCCTGACGAACCCATTTACGCGATCCTCACCCTTGTGTCCGGTATCTTCTGGACCATCGTTTACATCGACATCATCTACAGAGGCTTCAAGGACAAAGCCTGCGGTATGCCGCTCATGGTCCTCGGCCTCAACTGGTCCTGGGAATTCATCTTCGCCTTCATGGGCGACCCCTTCTTCCCCGAAGGGTCTTTCTTCCACGTCACCGACCAGACCATGGTCCAGAGAGGCGTTGACGCCGTCTGGTTCCTGTTCGACTGCGTCATCCTGTACCTGAAGATCAAGTACGGCCGTGAAGAATACAACCACGCACTTCCGGGATTCGGCAAAAAGATGTTCATCCCGTATGTCTGCCTCATCCTCTTCATCAGCTTCCAGGCGGTCTGGTTCATCTCCATCGAGCTCGAAGACCATCAGGGCGCATACGCTGCTTATCAGCAGAACATCTTCATCTCTTCCCTGTACATCCCGATGCTCCTGAGACGCGGCAACACCGACGGTCAGTCGATGATCATCGCGATCTCCAAGTGTCTCGGCACGCTCGCCCCGGATGTCATGGGCGCCGTGGTACTTCTGAAAGCTTATCATGTCCCCGTCGGCAAGTTCCTGCTGATGGAGACCATGCCTTACATGAAGCTCCTCATCGGCTCCTGCCTGCTCTTCGATATCGTGTACATTATCACGCTGTACAGAGCGTTCAAGAAGGAAGGCAAGAACCCCTGGACCCGCAAACCGCTGCCCGGCTATGTCCAGTCTGACGACCCCCATGTCTGGGTCCCGGAAGCAGTCGCTGCCGGCATCATGATCAAAGACACCCCTGAAAAGTACTCCGAAGAATTCATGGCCGGCATCAACGCTGCTCAGAAGAATCGGTAACATATTCCTGCAACAGAAAAAGGCTGCATCGTGAGATGCAGCCTTCTTTTTTTCTATGGGCGATTTACGCGAGGTCTTCTCCGGTGAGGAGTTTGTAGGCCTCGAGGTATTTCGCGATGGTCTTGTCGATGACGTCCTGCGGGAGATCATAGTTGCAGTCGGGGTTCGCCTTCAGGTAGTCGCGGACGAACTGCTTGTCGAAGGACGGCTGGCCGTGGCCCGGCTCATAACCGTCGACCGGCCAGAAGCGGCTGGAGTCCGGCGTGAGCATCTCGTCGGCGACGACGATGTTGCCGTCTTCATCGAGACCGAACTCGAACTTGGTGTCGGCGATGATGATGCCCTTGGTGCGGGCATAGTCGGCGCACTTGTTGTAAAGAGCGAGGGTGCAGTCGCGCAGTTTCTTCGCGTACTCTTCGCCCTTGCCCGGGAACTCCTTCTCGAGGACTTCGATGGACTGCTCATAGGAGATGTTCTCATCGTGGTCACCGATCTCCGCCTTGGTGGACGGTGTGTAGATGGCCTCCGGCAGCTTGTCGGACTCTTTGAGGCCCTCCGGCAGTTTGATGCCGCAGACAGTGCCGTTCTCGCAGTAGCTCTTCCAGCCGGAGCCGGTGATGTAACCGCGGACGATGGCTTCGATGGGAAGCATAGTCAGCTTTTTACAGAGCATGCTGTTGCCGTCGAACTGAGGCTGACGGAAGTACTCCGGCATGTCGTTCACGTCGACGCTGATCATATGGTTCGGAAGGATGTCTCTGGTCAGATCGAACCAGAATTTGGACATCTGGGTCAGGACCGTACCCTTCTTGGTGACTTCGTTTTTGAGGATGACGTCGAAAGCGGAGATGCGGTCCGTCGCGACGAGGACCAGTGCATCGCCCAGGTCGTAGATCTCACGGACTTTTCCTTCTTTGACGGGTTTGTACTCCTGCATGGTGAGGACCTCCTGAATTAGGCTTTGATAAAGAACAAGAATATTGTACTAACTTTGGGCGATTTATCAAGAGGGAATTTTACCGGGCAAACACACAGTCATTGACGTCCGCGTCATTGTCGGCATGCCAGCTGAGTTCGCCGTTCTTATAAAGGAATTTGCCGGTGCCGTTCGTGTAGTGGACCGTTTCCTCTTCGGGGCCGTCTGCCTCGTCGAGGGTGATGGTCACACGCTTACAGTTTTTGTAGGTCAGTTCTCCGGTCGTGTCGTTGAACGTGCCGGTCATGGTCCAGTTGTCGGACTCGAACGCGGTGCTGCTCCAGTGGACGTGGATCTGGTAGGTCTTGCCCTTGCCGCCGCGGATCTCCATCGTGGCTCTCTCGCTCATCTTGTCGTCCCAGGTGCCGACGAGGTTCACGTCGTTCATGATGACGGTCTTGTCGACGGTCTTGGATGTCGCTTCCGCACTGGTGGTCTCTTCGGCCGCAGTCGTCTCGACCTCTTCCGTCACGACAGGCGCGGTCGTGGAGACTTCCACCGTCTCCGTTTTGTGGCAGGCGGCGAGCGCCAGGACCATCGTCAGGGCCAGAAGAATGGCGAAGATCTTGTTTTTCATGATATGCCTCCATAGATTCGAATCGGGGTTCGTACGGTTTCAGTATAGGACGGGGAACCGAAAAAGTCCACCGGGAACTCAGCAGTCCCCTTCCTTGCTCTCTTTCGCTTTCCGGTAGTAGATCGCCTCCAGCTTCTCATTGGCGACGGTCCGGTCGATGATGGACTTCACGAGTTCGTCGAGTTCATGCCCCTCGGTGTAGTCCGCGGGTGCGAAATACCGGATGCGGCTGTCACGGATCATCCGGTGGACTTTGGTGCGGTCGTTCGTCTCCGCATTGTAGACGCCGATGGCATAGCCGCCGTAGGACGTGACGAGTTTCATGCAGGGGATGTCCGTGTCGCTGTCACCGATGTAGATCATGTTCCGGAACGGGACACGGATCTCATCCGGCGGGAAATAGTCGTTGACGCCGGGGTCGTTCCAGTCGAGGACGCCTTTGGAGATGCGGAACAGGAACTGGGTCTTGTTCGTGTAATTCACGACCTGGGCGGGCCAGACGGCGACGCCGTGGTCGTCGTAGAGGAACGAGCTGGCATAGATCTGCTCGAAGGCGCCGTCTTTTGCGACCTTCGTCCCCTCGATCATCTCTTTGAGACCGGAAGAGATGATGTAGTGCTCGACGATGACGCCGTGCGCTTCTCCGTACTTCCGGATCCGTTCGAACCAGGTGTCTGCGCCCGGGAAGAGTTTGACTTTCGAGCCGTACTCCTCGAGGGCGTTCCGGTTGAAGACGAGGGTGCCTCTCGCCTCTTCTTTCATGAGATACATGTAGGCAAGGTTCGAGTCCATCTCGTTCGCCTTTGCGAGCACGTCGCTCTTTTCCCAGAACTTGTCGACCTCATAGCCGACCGACTGGATATACCCCTGTGCCTGCATGTCGTCCGGGGACAGGGTCTTGTCGAAGTCGTAGCAGATGGCGACGACCGGCCGGTCTTCTTTGGTTTTTCTCACATAGTCGTTCAAGGGGATGTTCCTTTCTAAAACAGGGTGATCTGGTCGTCGAGCCAGCTCTGCTGGTCCGCGTCTTTGACGATGTCTGCCGGGTGAGGCCCGCCGATGAGGAACGAGCTCTCCGGGTCATGGAGTTCCCGGTTCTGCAGCACCGTCGCACGGTCGTAGTTCGCGTAGCAGTAGCGGCAGAAATGTGTACAGGTATTGTACATGCCGATGTCGCCTCCGAGAAGACAGGTACAGCCCTCCCGGGTCTGCCCTTTCCCGGCCGGCACGGCCAGGCGGATGCCGAGCGCATCCTCCACTTTTTTCTGATTCATACAGCCGGAGACGTCGACGCCGAACCGTGCGAGCCTCCCGTCTTCGAGACAGGCCACGACCTTCATGCCGTGGTCGTTCGCGATCGACACGAAGGCCTCGCTGAGGGCATCCTGTTCCGGCTCATACACTTCCCGCACTTCCGGGAAGTTCTTTTTTGTTTTCTGGAACAGATCGATGAAGCTGATGACGACCTGTCCGGTATAACCTTCGAGTTCCGACGCCATCGCTTCAAACGCTCTGAGATGGTACTCCATCGGGTAGCGTTCGGAGAGGAAGACAGGGTCATAGCGCCAGACGACATGGTCCTTCCCGACGAGGCGGGAGAGTTCCTGAAAGGACTTCAGGACCTCGTGCTTGTCCGGCACGTTCGGTTCGATGTCTTTGCCGTACGGGGTGATTGTCACGTGCCAGAGCTGCCGGAACGCGTCCAGTTCGTGAAGGCGCGGCAGCATCGGCGCCGGGTTCTTCGTCCCGAACACCAGGACGTCAACAACGTCCGGGTCGAGCCGGTACCGGGTGACGGCGTTGAGGTTGTATGGGTTCCGGACCAGGACTTCGCCCGCCTCGATCCGGTTATAAAACCATTCGGAATAAAAAGCCGGAATGTCGGTCCGGTTCCCGGTATTGAGGATCATTCCCCCACCTCTTTCCCAATCACCACTGTTCGTTCGGGTATTGGAGTCCCCAGTCCTTCCGAAGCTTTGTCATGATGACCATGACGTCTTTCGTCAGCGGGAGTTTCATCTGTTCATAAGCCGTTTTCAGGGCACTCTTTCCGACCTCTTCCAGGACCGTTCCGAGTGCGGGGTCTTCCCGCTCCCCGACCACCTGTTCGGACGCCTTCAGGAGGAGGACTGCTTTTTCAAAGTCCTCCAGTTCATACCGGAGCGCTTTCCCGGTCTCCCCGGCTTCGACTGTCCGAGTTCCGCCTGTCTCTGCATCGACGATGGTGGCACGCTCTCCTCTCGGATACTCCATGATTTCGATATACCCCTTTTCACAGGAGATCATTGCCCGCTTCGGCTGCTTCGAATGCATGGTCAGTGCAATGGTCGCCATCTGTCCGTCCGGGTTTTTGAGCAGGATCGTGTCCATCTCATCGGAGCCGGTCGGCGAAGGCTGCCACTGGCTCAGGACTTGGTCCGGACAGCTGCTCATGAAGCTACGGACCAGCGAGATCGCATAGACCCCGATATCTAAGAGCGCTCCGCCGGCGAGGTCCAGGTTGAAGAACCGGTTCGTCATATCGTACTCTTTGAAGCTTCCAAAGTTCATGGTGATCATCTGGACGCGGCCCAGTTCCCCGGACTCCACGATGTGCCAAAGTTCCCTGTACAGCGGCATATGCCAGATCGTCATCGCCTCCGCGATGAGCAGGCCCTTTTCTTCGGCAATCGCACAGAGGTCTTCCAGTTCTCTCGCATTCAGAGTGATGGCCTTTTCGATGTACACATGTTTGCCGCTCTCCAGCGCTTTCTTCGCAAAACGAAAGTGAGTGTTGTGGGGCGTGGTCAAGTAGACGGCGTCCACCTCAGGGTCCAGGAACACATCGTTCATGTCCGGGTAAACTTTTTCGATGCCGTACCGCTTTGCAAAGGCGACACCTTTTTCATAGGTACGGTTCCCGACCGCATAGATGCGCTGTCCCTTTTCCTGAAGGGCTGTTGCCATCTCATTAGCAATGACGCCGGTCCCGAGGACCGCCCAGTTGAGATACTGATCCATAAACCTTCTCCTTTAAATCATTCCAATACGTCATAAGGCGTCAGGACCCCGAGGACCTTTTCGGAGGGGTCTCCGTGCCGGGTGACGACCAGCATGGCAAGCCGTCTCCCCTGTTTGTCCCGATGTTTGAACTGTTCGACCGCCTGTTCCGTCGCGACCCCTTCGGCGATGAACGCAAAGGAGTCCCGCACGTGGTCCCGGATATCGAGATAGGGTTTGAAGTCTCTGACACAGTCGCTCTCCGTCAGCGCTCCCAACCCTTCCTTTGCCACGCGGGTAAAGATGGTGTTCTCGCTGAAGATGCCGAGGAGTTTCCCCTGTTCGTCCAGGACCGGGATATGGGAGAACGAGGAGTCGAGCATCCGGTCGATGACCTCTTTGACCGGCGTCGAAAGGCCGGCCGTCATCAGGTCCCTCGTACAGATGTCGCCGACGGTCTCCGGGTGCTGAACGAGCCCGATGATCTCCCGGAGCGCGTCCATCAGGACCTCATCGACGTAGATCGCCTCTTTGCCCTTCACTTCGACATCCTTGTGCTGGATGAGATTGCGCACTTCCCGGATGAGGTCCAGTTCCTTGACATAGGGTTTGAACTCCGCCCGGCGCGCGAGGAACACATAGACGCTTTCTCCGTGGCTCGTCCCGCCGTAGCGGGCCTTCACCGCAGATTCCAGTTCCTTGCAAAGGGCAATGAATTTCTCTGTCCCGGCCATAGAGGTCTCCTTTCGTTTCGCCGCTTACAGAAGCGTGTCGAGCGCGTCTTCGACGAAGGTGTCTTTCTTGAAGCGGAGGTCCGTGTAGAGCTTGCCTCGGAAGACGACCATCTCGAGGTCGCGCAGGACTTTGACGTCGTCGAGGGGGTTCTTCCTGCAGACGATCATGTCGGCGCTCTTGCCGGGCTCGATGGTACCGGTGATGTCATCGATGTGGACGAGTTCCGCGTTGCGTTTCGTTGCGGTATAGAGGGCAAACTGATTGGAGACGCCCACATACTTCGTGAAGTAGTAGAGTTCTCTCCACATGCCATAGTTGTTGATGAAGGGGCAGCCGGTGTCCGTGCCTAGGCCGACGGGGATGTCGTTCTCGAGACAGGCTTTGGCACAGTCGATGATGCCGTCCATGACGACTTTGCCGTTGATGCGGGCGTCGTCACCGGCATGGCTGATCTCCTCCGGGAACAGGCAATAAGGTGCCGCCGGAGAAATGGTGCAGATGTCGATGGCGCCGCGCTCTTTGAAGAGGCGGAGGATCTCGTCGTCCGGAGTGGCGCCGTGCTCGATGCTGTCGACGCCGTTTTCCAGAGCGACGCGGACGCCTTCCGGGCTCTCGACGTGGGCCGCGACCATGAGGCCGGCTTTGTGGGCCTCGTCACAGGCTGCGGCGACGATCTCCGGAGACATCCGCAGGATGCCCGGCTCGCCGACGACTTCCGCGTCCATGACGCCGCCGGTGATCATCAGCTTGATGAGGTCCGGTTTGGTCTTGAGGATCTTCCGGACGTGTTCTCTCGCCATCTCCGGGGTCTCCGCCTCGGTGGCAAGGACGCCCGCGAAGTGGCCGTTCGGGACCGAGACGCCGGTGTTCGCGACGAGCAGACGGGGGCCTAAGATCTCCCCGTTGTCGATCTTCCGTTTCATGACGCCGTCGATGTCCGAGACACCGCCGACCGCACGTAATGTGGTGACGCCGCTGAACAGTTCCTGTTTGACATGGGGTTTCTGGATGAGGACGAACACGAGCCGCAGGACCGGGTTCCAGTCGACCATCTTGACGAGCGGAGACAGAGCCTTGTAGTTGGTCTTCTTGTCGCTCTTCGGCGCTTTGCCGCCCGTCGGCAGATGGGCGTGCAGGTTGATGAGACCGGGCATGATGTACGAGCCCTTCAGGTCCACGACCTTGTACTTCTTCTTTTTGATGTCCTTCTCGGGAACGATCGCTTCGATGGTCTCGCCATCGACGATGATCGCCTTCCCCGCGACCGGCTGCATATCGATGCTGCCGTCGAGGATGTAGCCGTTCACATAAGCTGTCTTCTTCATAGCGTTTCCCTTTCTTTGGCGATGTACTTCGCCGCTTTCGTATTACTTATAGATTATAAATCGCCACAGGACACATCGCAACCGACGGCCTTTGAAAAAAGTATGGAAGGACGGTGTTTTTTTGCTTTTCACATGGTATACTGAAAACAGATTGTTTTGGAAAATAAGATGAAAAGGAGTTGTTTTCCATGAAAGTATTGTTTGTCGGTTCCGAATGCTATCCCTTCGCGAAAACGGGCGGCCTCGGCGACGTCATGAGCGCCCTGCCGAAAGCACTGGCTGCGGAAGGCGTCGACGTCCGCGTCATGATGCCGAAGTATGCCTGCATCCCGGACCAGTATAAAGAGCGCATGGAGTATGTCTGTCACTTCGACATGGACATCACGAGCGCGGGCATCATGAAGTATGTCGGCGTCATGAAACTCGAACAGGACGGCGTCGTCTACTACTTCATCGACAACGAAGAGTATTTCTCCAACGGCAACCCCTACACCAGCATGGCGGAAGACCTCGGGAAGTTCATCTTCTTCGATAAGGCGGTCCTCGCGGCCCTTCCGGTCATCGGGTTCGAGCCGGAAGTCATCCACTGCCACGACTGGCAGGCGGGCCTCGTCCCGGTCTACCTCCACACGCTGTTCCGCGACAGCTGGGTCGGCCAGAACGCCAAGACCATCATCACGGTCCACAACCTCAAATTCCAGGGCCAGCATGAGCTCGGCCTCATCAAATACCTTTCCGGCCTGCCGGACTACGTCTTCACGCCGGACCAGCTCGAGATCAACGACGACGCCAACATGCTGAAGGGCGCCCTCGTCTACTCGGACATCATCTCGACCGTCTCCAACACCTATGCCGGTGAGATCAAGACGGCGGAGTACGGCGAGTACCTCGACCCGGTCATCCGGTACCACCACATGAAGCTCTGCGGCATCGTCAACGGCATCGACTATGACATCTGGAACCCTGCCACCGACGAAAAGATCGCGCAGAAGTTCGACGTGAACAGCGTCATCGAGGGCAAGAAAGCCAACAAGAGAGCGCTTCAGGAGGAACTGGGCCTCGAAGTGGACGACTCCAAGTTCATGATCGCCCTCATCTCCCGTCTCACCGACCAGAAGGGCCTCGACCTCATCGCCCCCATCTTCGAGCAGTTCATCGACGGCAACACCCAGTTCGTGCTCATCGGCACCGGCGAGCCCCGGTACGAGGACATGTTCCGGTACTTCGAGAACGAGCACAAGGGCACCGTCTCTTCGAACATCATGTACTCCGACGAACGGGCACACAAGGTCTACGCGGCGGCGGACGCCTTCCTCGTCCCCTCCCGGTTCGAGCCCTGCGGCCTCACTCAGCTCATCTCCTTCCGCTACGGCTCCATCCCGATCGTTCGGGAGACCGGCGGCCTCAAGGACACCGTCCAGGCCTACAACTGGACCGACGGCTCCGGCAACGGCTTCTCCTTCGACCAGTACCGTGCCGACCTGCTCCTGAACGCAGTCAATTACGCGAAGACCCTATACTTCACCGAGCGGGACAACTGGGACGCCATGGTCCGGCGCGCCATGGAGACCGACCACTCCTGGAACGCCTCGGCCAAGGATTACATCGCCCTCTACCACAGAGTCCTGGGCGATTGACCTCACAAACACAAAAGACCTCCGGCATCCTCGGATGCCGGAGGTTTTCTGCTTTTATTACGCGGCGGAGGAGTCCGAGGACTTGCTGCCGGGTTTGGAGGGGCGTGAGCCCTTGGCGTGGCCGCTGCCGGAGCCGCTGCCTTCGCCGGGTTTTTCGGGAGGCGTGCCGTGCTCGTTGCCGGAGCCGCCTTTCCCCTTCGAGGAGGTCGTGGCTTTCGCCGTCACTTTTTCGCCGGTGGAGGCGGTGCCCGCCGTGTACTCCTTGCCGTCCACATAAAGCTTGTGGCCGTTCAGGTCGATGGAGTCGGCGTCACAGGTCAGGGACGTGACGTAGGAGTCGCCGGTCAGTTTCCAGGTGGAACCGTTCTTCAGTTCGACATAGACGTCACCTGCCGCGCCGTCAGGATCGATGGCACCGGTGAAGGAGGACCGGTCGGTCATGAGAAGGTTCAGGGTGGAGACCTTGTCGACGACCATATCGCCGTCGATGGTCTGCGCGGACGCGTTCAGCGTGACCTGACCGCCGTTGGAGCCTTCACTGCCCCAGCCGGCCGCGGCCGCCCGCAGGAAGATGCCGTTCTCATCGTTGTTGACGATCGTCGCCTTCGAGAGGTCGATGGTCGTGGTCGTATTGTTGATGAAGAAGATGTCTCCGTTCTGGTTGGTGAGCTTGCCGCCGTTCATCGCGAACGAGGAGGTGCCCTCGTCGGCATCACCGGACATGGACTGGTAGATCATGACCGCCTGGTAGTAGTCGGACTTGTCGCTGTTTTTGGTCGTGTTGCTCGCGGTCAGGTCGACATTGTTGAGGGTGACCGAGTTCTTGCCCTCGACGACGACGCCCTGGGACGCAGTGGACTCCATCTTCGCGTCAGAGACCGTGATGTCCGCAGTCGAGTAGATGACCGGAGAGCCGGTGCCGTCAGTCGTGTAGCTGCCCTTGCTGACGGTCACGGTCCCGCCGCCGCGGTCGGAGCGGATGGCAGCCGAGGAATTGCCCGTCGTATGGATGGTCAGGTTCTCGGCATTCATGGTTGCGCCGCCGGTGGTCATGATACCTCCGGAACAGTTGCCGGTCGTCTCGATGACGGAGTCAGAAACGTTGACCGTGGTCCCTTCCCCGTAGCTGAAGACCGCGTTGGCGTGTTCGCCGGCGGTCTCGACCAGGATGCCCTTCAGATCGAGGGTCGCCTTGTTGGTCGCGAAGACGGCCGCGTTCTCACCGTAGAAGTCCGCTTCGTCGCCGGAGGAGTTCCCGGTCTTTTTGACCGCCAGGTCCGAATAGGAGGCCGTCTCGCCGTCGGCGGTGATGGCGTGTTCCCCGTCAGCACTGTTTTCCTTCGTCTCATTGACCGTGATGTCATCCTTCGTCAGGTATTTCGTCTCGGTCGTCTGGGACGCGGAAGCGGCCGCTGTCGTGGTTTCTGTGGTCTCGTTCGCCGTGCTGCACCCGTACATCGCCACCGACATGGCAAGGGCCAGCGTGACCGCAACGGACTTTCCAAATGCGCTGGTACTCATAAAAAAGTTCCTCTCTTTTCGATTTGATGTTGCATCAATCGTAAGAGAGGAACTTAAAGGCAAGTTAAGAAAGTGGTTAAAAATAACCTAAAACTTTACTTTTTCTTCTTCGCCTGTTTTTCGGCGTTGCGCTTGTCGTTGATGATCTTGACGTGTTCGTCGGTGATCAGCGTGACGTTGTTCTCCTTCGCCCAGTCGACACAGCCCATGAGGACGGTCTTCAGGAACGGGCGCGGGACCTTGACGAAGTTCATGAGGGCCTCATCGGTGAACTTGATGTCCGGGTCGCAGCGGTTGGCGGCGTACTTGATGGAGTCGATGTCGATCTCCTTCGGGGCCGGGACGGGCTCACTGATGGCTTTTCTGCCCTTGAACGGGGTGTACCAGAAGTTGGTGGAGTCACGGTAACCGTAGTCGACGGGGACCGGCGGGAAGTCTTTCGCCTTGACGCCATTGACGATGGCATCGTAGTACTTCGGCTTCATGAGGATCTTCTCGACCTTCAGGATGAAGTGCGCGCCAAACTTGGAAGTGATGCCGTTGAAGTCGTTGTACGGGCCTTCGTAGCCGTCCATCTCACCGGGTTTCCACTTGCCGCCGTCTTCGAGGGAGCTGTCCCAGGTGCACTCCATGACCTGGAAGGCGCTGGAGATGACCTTCGGGCGATCTTTGTCCTTCGGGTCGGTCAGGCCGTCTTCGAACTTGAACTTGCAGTCCTTCATCTTCTCCTCGGAGGGGCCGGGGAAACCGAGACGAACGGCCTCTTTGAAGGTCTTCTTGTCATCGGGGATGAAGTTGAGTGCGAGCTTGCCGGTCCGCAGGACGTTCTGGCAGGTGTTGGAGTTGTTGCGGCACTCGAGGAGCATGGCGTAGTAGTCCTTGCCGGCGATGTAGTACGGGAACACCAGCGAGTAGGAGCCAACGTTCATGCTGCCGTCCGGGTTGACGGTGGTGATGCACACGGTGGGCATCGGGTAGAATGCTGAGGTCTGGTAGAAGTTGTCGACGATCCGAAGATCTTTGAACGAACTCATGTTGAAAGTCTCCTTCCTTTTTCATAACATTTGATTAGTTTTATTATACCTTTTTTCATTTAGCATTTGTAGTCAAAAGATAAAGATTGTATAATGAATCCATAGGAAAAATCGTGAAAAAGTAAACAGGAAAGGTGGATCCATATGGCAAAAACCGAACAGATTACATTGACGTTCCGGGCCGGAGAGCCCTTCGCCAACAGCCAGTATTTCAAGTATGGCGATTACGACCTCCACTACCGCATCGACCCGGCCAAAGGCGCCGAAAAAGCGAAGATGTTCATGATCCACGGCTTCGGCTGTGACACGACCTTCTTCGACGAACTGGTGGAGCGGTACACCAAAGCCGGCATCAAATGTGTCCGCGTCGACCTTCCGGACTTCGGGTACTCGACGAGAGAGACCAAAGGCATCAACTTCGTCCCCCAGATCCCCATGCTCTACGAGCTGATGGATCAGCTGGACACCGACAAGAGCGGCTGGATCCTCGTCGGCCACTCCATGGGCGGTTCCGTTGCCCTGCAGATGGCGAACGAAGACTTCAGCCGGTTCAACGCGATCATCCTGAACGCGCCGCTCCTGATGTTCGACGTCCCGCCGTGGCTCGCGAAGTTCATCATGGTCAAGCCCATGCGCGTCATCATGGACAAGGCGCTGGCGCTCTTCGCGCCCTATGACTGGCTCTTCAAGTTCATCGAACTCACGATGACCATGGACCCCGTCTATTCGTTCAAATATGACGCGAAGAAGTTCAAGGCGCCCTACCTCGTCAAGGACAGCGGCACCGGTCTCTGCTATATGACTTCCAAGACCACCTGCCCGTCCCTCGATGAGCTCCACAAGATCACGGTCCCGGTCCAGCTCGTCACCGGCACCGCCGACATGTTCGTCTTCCCGACCAAGTCTGCCGCTCTCCGTGCGGCACTACCGACCGGTTTCGACGACCACAAGATCAAATTCGGCGGTCACTGCTTCCTGCAGAACCGCGACAAGGAGACTGCGAAACTGGCGCTCGACTTCTTAAAGAAGAACGGTCTTTTATAACAGAAACAACCGAAAACCTCCGGCATCGGACGATGTCGGAGGTCTTTTTATGCGTCTTTGAGTTTTCCGCTCCGGCTCAGCTTCCGGAAGAAGTTCAACGCGAACGGGAGGCTGGTCAGCGCCGTCAGCATGTCGGACCACAGGACCGCGCTCTGGATGCCGAGGAGGCCGATGAATCGCGGCAGGATCAGCAGGATCGGGACATAGTAGAGCCCGCTGCGCAGGGTCGACAGGAAGGTGGCGATGCGCGACTCGCCGATCGACTGGAACATCATGTTCGTGCAGACGGCCATCGGCTGGAAGAAGGCGGCGATACCGAAGAACTTCATGGCGCCGGCGCCGATGCGGATGACCTCCGGGTCGTCCCGGAAGAACGCCACGATGGGCTCCGCGAACACGATGGCGAGGACTGCCAGAACGCCGATGACGGCTTCCGACGTGAAGAGCGTGAACCAGTAGCCGTCCCGGACCCGGTCGTCTCTGCCGGCGCCGTGGCCGTAAGCCGAGACCGGCTGGTAACCCTGACCGATGCCGAGGACAAAAGAAAACAGGAACATGGAGACCCTGCCGTCGATGGTCATGGCCGCAATGGCTGCATCGCCATAGGGACGGGCACCGATGTTCAGAGCGGTCGTGCCGATCATGCCGAGCAGCTGCCGGACAAGACTCGGCAGACCGTTGCGAAGGACGCGCACCGTGGTCGCCGCATGTTTGAGGTCCACGTTTTTGACGGACAGGTGGCTGATGGTCTTTCCCCGCAGGAAAACGCCCAGCAGGAGCAGGAAGGAAATGGTCTGGGACAGAGCTGTCGCGAGGCCTGCACCGAGGATGCCCAGGTCGAGCCCGAAGATGAAGAGCGGGTCGAGGAAGATGTTGAGGACACTGCCGGAGACGAGGCCGATCATCGCGAAGAAGGCTCTTCCCTCGTACCGCAGGACGTTGTTGAGGACGCAGCTCGAGCAGAAGAACGTTCCTGACAGGAAGATGCACTGCGCGTA
The DNA here is from genome assembly GCA_017461005.1 of Clostridia bacterium. GTDB lineage: Bacteria > Bacillota > Clostridia > Oscillospirales > Acutalibacteraceae > RUG420. The sequence continues at coordinate 40,143 of JAFTZU010000029.1, read as the reverse complement.
AGTCACCGCGTAGGGCAGGATGGTCTCCGTGCTGCCGAGGAGCCGCATGAGGGGCGTGACGAACACCAGGCCGAAGACCGAGAGCAGGAACCCGATGACGACCGTGGCGAAGAACGCCGTCGAAGTCGTCCGGCTCGCTTCCTCCTTCTCGCCTCTCCCCAATTGCCGGCTCATGACCGCTCCGGCGCCGTGACCGAACAGGAACCCGAAGGCCTGGTACGTGGCGAGGACCGCCATGACGATGCCGATGGAGGCGCTGGCACTGGTGCCGAGCTTGCCGACGAAGTAGGAGTCGGCGAGGTTGTACAGCATGGTGATCATCATGCTGAGGACCGTGGGGACCGCCAGCTTCGGGATGAGTTTCGGGATGGGCGTTCCGACGAGTTTGTCGTACTGCGCCTGTTCTTCCGCCGTCCGTTCGCGATGTACTGCGTCTGCCATGGTGCCCCGCCTCCTCTGAAAAATGTCAAAAGGTATTATAACACAAAGAAGAAAGAGCTGCACATGACATGCAGCCCCTTCTCCGTATGTATACTTTATGGTCAAATAAAGCCTTATTTAGCGCCGATCCGCTCCAGGATCGCGTTGGCGATCATGCGATGGCCCTTCAGCGTCGGATGGGGGTTGAAGCCCTTGTCATCCAGCGTGAGGTTCTCGAGCAGCGGGATGGTGGCGGTGTTGTTGATCATCGGGATGTTGCGCAGTTCGACATAGTAGTAGTTGTCGTAGAACGCTTCCCATTTCTGTTTCTGCGCGTTGACGATGTCATAGTAAGGCTGGAGGGCATGTTCCAGAGAACGGTCTCCGGGCAGGATGCTCCAGTTGGTCGTCGGGTTGTAGCAGCCGACCGAGATCAGAGTGACATCGGGGTTCAGCTTGTAGATCTGCTTGACGATGGCGTCATAGTTCTTCCAGTAGTCCGTTGCCCACTTGAGGCAGGTGATGTCCCACTGGAGCCAGTAATGGACCCACTTGTGCGGGTTGCCGGCAAAGCCGATGAGATAATGGACGGCGTTGTCGATGATGGTGCGGACCGCGCCCATCTCCTTGACTTTGGTCTGGATGGTCTTGCGGGGCTCCGTCTTGTTGAAGCGGCCGTCTTCCGCGATGTCATAGACACAGGCGATGGTCGGGATCCAGATATCATCGAAACCGATGTCCAACAGGATGACATCCGACTCTTTGACGGCCTGCTGATATTTCGGGCGGAGTTCCTTCAGATGCTTTTCGGTGATGACATAGTCGGACATGTAACCCATGACGTCTTTCAGGATGTAGTCCGCCTTGAAGTTGTTGTCGAGCATGAACCGCAGGTCATAGGTGCGGATGCCCGAGATGCCGTAGGGGTGCAGAGTCTTGGCGCCCAGCGCTCTGGTGACAAGGTCCGGGTAGGAGTCCTTGATGCGCTCGCCGTAGAGGATCTGCTTTCCATGGCGGTTGTAATCCGGAAGGCCGAAACCGGAGCTGGCACTGTCACCGAGAGAGGTGACGACTTTGACGTTCTTCGGAGCTTTCGCAAAAGCAGTGAAGCTGAAGAGCGGTACGATCATAACGACGAGCAGCAGTGCTGCGATGAGTTTCTTTCTCATGATACTCTCTCCTCCCTCTTATTTCGCGGCATCGACCGCGACTTCCATCTCATGCATGTCACGGAAGAACTGATCGATGGTCTGAGGACCTTCCTTCAGCGCGAGCAGCGGAGAAAGGATGCCGGACAGGCCGAAGATGACGGCCAGAGCAGCACCACCGCCGATGAGGACGAAGGCAAGGGCGCCGGCGTTGGTCGCGAGGTAACCCGGGAGCAGGACGGCCTGGAGGGTCATCTTGCCGGCAGGTCCGGAGAGGGTGTACAGTTCACTGACGATCGGGACCTTCTTCCCGACTTTGCCGACCAGCTGATCCGGACCGTTCTTGAGGCCGTCAGCAATGTCAGCAGATGCGTCTTTCAGAGTAGAAAGGGTCTTGGAAACATACTGTTTTGCGAAGAAACCGCCAAGGTTCGAAACGACACCGTAGGTGAGGTCCTGCATGCTGCCTTTGTAGGTCGGTTCCTGCTGCTTTTTATGGTCAAGGCCCCACTTCAGCGCGGTGAACGGCTGTGTAAAGGGCTGAGACGCATAATAAACAAGGATGGGGTCATCGATCGATCCGTTGTACAGTTCATCGGTATCGATGGATTCCACAGCCTTTTTGGCGACTGCCACGCTGCGGTCCGAACGGGACTGTTCACTGGCGGCAAATGCCGTACTGGAAAATACGAGGACGGTCATGACGCCGACCATCACTGCAGCCACAAGTTTTCTTAAGGTTTTCATACGATTCCTCCTGGTGCCTTTCGACTCATTGATACATACATATAACACTTGCTTGTCCGAACAGCGGTTTCAGCCTGATTTCAGAAAAGCAACAACAGTTACACATGTTAAACTTTGATTCGCGATAACGCAATCCCGTAAAACCGAACAACATTTCGAACAATTTGAGTAAAAAAAAACACCTACCCAACAATTTGTAAAATACCGTGTCTCAAACGGTTCACAATTGTTGGGCGGGTGTCCAATTTTAGCGATTGGGTTCGGTAAAGTGCACAAAGAACAGCCGTTATTCGGACAACCATTTATACGCATACAAATGCATGGAAAAACTTTACATTACGCTTATACTTTCCCCATTGCCTTCAAACGGTGCGTAAAAATCTTGTCATAGGCTCTGGCCCAGGCCTGGACCGCCGGTCTCGAATACTGTTTCGGCAGGAACTGTTCGACCGCCAGCGCGGCGACGACGTCGAGGACGACACCGGCACCCTTCTTCAGAAGGTCGGGGTCCTTGACGATGGCGACGCCTCTCTTCGGCAGGTTCGGGTCGAAATGCAGGAACTTCCAGAGGCTCGTGTGGTTCGCCGTGATGGTGAGTTCGTGGTGGGTCAGGATACCTTCATTGAACGCATAGTCCAGCTGGTCCTGCGAGATGCGGGTCAGCAGGAGTTTGACGAGCGCCAGCGGGGCGATGTTCTTGCCCATCTTCTGGAAGTACTCGTACTGGTACGGCCAGAGAGTCTCGGCGGAGTAGGTCTCGGTCTTGTCATTGATGATGGTCTCGGCGAGGATCTTCGAATTCTTGATGGCGTTGCCGATGCCGGAACCGATGATCGGGACCGTCATGAAGGCGGAATCGCCGATCGCCGCGTAGCCGTCTGCCACCATGATGGACAGGGGCTGGCGGACCGGGATGAGGACGAGCTGGCCGCCGCGAAGTTTCTTCGTGCCGAGCTGCGGGTTCGTCTTGCGGTACCGGTCGGCGATCTCTTCGGCTTCGGAGACCGTCAGCGGGTCCATATGGCCGATGAGGAGGTCCGAGAAGGTCTCTTCGGTGGCGATCCACCCGATGCCGATGGATTCGCTGTCCGGGTAGAGGATGACCTTGTACTTGTCATCGACGGTGGCAGGGTCGACGGGCAGGTCGTAGAACGCGCGGTAGACATAGAACTTCTCGCCCCAGTTCGGGTGCTTCTGGATGCCGAGGCAGTCCGGCAGCTTCGTTCGGATGACGGACTCGGCACCGGCGGCGTCGATGACCAGGTCGGCCAGGAAGTCGCCCTTGTCGGTCGTGATGCCGATGACGCGGTCGCCGGCCATGACGGGGCCGTTGATCTTCACACCGTACTCGATCTTCGCGCCGTTGTCCACGGCAAAGTCGACGAGGAGTTTATAGATGTCGGAGCGCTCCATCTTGATCTCCATCTCGTTCGGATCGTTCGGGACGCGCTGGCGGATCTTCTTGTCCGGGGTGGTGTTGGGACCGTAGAACGTCATGTCGATCTTCCACTCCCAGGGCAGTCCCACTTCTTCCGGACGCGGGCAGCCGACGACGTCGAGGGCCTTCGGATCGAAGATGTCGGTCCAGTCATACCCGAGCTTGTCCGCTTCGTTCCGCTCGTAGATGGTGACGTCGAATCCGGCTTTTGCCAGCAGGGCAGCTGCGGTGAGTCCGCCGTGGCCGGCGCCGGCGACGATGATCTTCTTGCTCATTTTGGTTTCCTCCTTTGTGTATCAACGTAAATGTTACCATTACCAGTATAACAGAACCGGCGGCCAAATACAGAACGACCCCTCTCCGAATTGTTGGAAAGGTGACAGAATAACACTTTTTATAAATTGATATTGAAAATTTGGCCGTGTATAATGAAATTGACTTAGGAGGAAATTGAAATGATCCAGACTGTTCTGGTCGCCGCACCGGTCGTCCTTTGGCTGATGGCGGCGATCTATATGATCCTGTTCTTCCTGTTCCTGAAACTGGCACAGGGAGAACCGAGACACCCCATTCCCCTGCTGATGGCAGGGGTCGCCTTCGGACTCTGTTACGACGCCGTCGTTCTGGGGCTCGGAGCCTTTCTGGGAGATACGAAGCTGCTCCGGCTGCTGAGCTATCCCCGCTACATCCTGCACGGCGCCATGGTGCCGCTGCTCATCCCCATCTGCGCCCATGCGCTCGACGCGAACAAGAAGGTCCTGAAAGCCGTCGGCATCGCGACCGCTGTCCTGGCCCTGCTCGGTGTCTACACCGGCAGCAGGATCAAGCTGAAGGCCCTCGACTACGCCGGCATCACCCGGTTCATCGCCGACACAGACCTCACGCCGAAATGGGTCGGACACCTCATGCCGGTCCTGTCCGTCCTTCCGACGATCGTCCTCATCCTCTGCGGCATCGTCCTCTGGAAAAAGAAAGGCCGCAAAGAGCTGACCCTTTCCGGGCTGCTCATGCTTGTCTTTTCCGGCATCGGGCCCGCGACCGGGCACCTTGCCGAAACGTTCCTCTTCTCCATGTTCGGAGAACTCGGGATGATGATCTGGTTCTGGATCTACGCAAAACACGACGAATAAACCAACAAAAGAAACCCCGGATCCGTATGGATCCGGGGTCTTGTTGTTTTGTGGATCGATCAGGCACCGAGGGCCGTCAGGATCTGGTTGGCGATGTACTGGTGGCCGGCTTCGGTCGGATGGGGATCCCAGCCGCCCTTCTGAAGGGCCGGGACACCGCTCAGCATGTCGTTGACCGAGTCGGAGATGACTTCCGTGTCCGGAACGTCGACGAAGACATAGTCGTGGACGCCGTCATTGGCATGAGAACGCATCGCGTTGTTCATGTTGTTGTACAGGAAGTTCAGGAGCTGGCCGGCATAGATCATGGAGCCGTCCGGAATGGTCCAGTCCTTGAACGGGTTGTAGACACCGACGACGACGAGCGTTGCGTTCGGGTTCAGACGGTAGAGATCGTTGACGATCGCGCTGAACTCGTTGCCGAAGTTCACGAGGGTATCCTGGATGGCCATCTGGAGCTCATACAGGTACCGCGGGGAATTCATGATACGGCCGATGGGGTCGTTGCCGGTCATGGAGAAGTCGGTGTAGGCACCCATGGTGGTGAGCCAGGTGTCGTTGAAGCCGATCTCCAGCATGATCATATCGGCATTGGCGATCTTCTTCTGCATGGTCGCACGCTTGGACTTCATGACCTCCAGGTTGTAGTTCGGGTTGCCGGACAGAGAGCCAATGAAGTTCTGAGTGACAAAGTCGCCCTCATAGTCGTTCTCGAGGAAGACGCGGATCTCTTTGGTACGGAAACCGGGAGAGACATAAGGTGTATAGTTTTTGCCTTTCACGCCGAATTTCGTGGCAACGATGTCGCCGAACGAACCTTTGACGCGCTTGTTCTGCAGGCAGTAGACGCCGCGGCGGTCATAGTCCGGAAGACTGAAGCCGGCAGCGATACTGTCGCCGATCATGACGATCTTTTTGACCGTCTTGCCGTTGCGGTCATAGGCGAACGCGCTCAGAGAGAAGACCGAAACCATCATCAGGACGGCCATCAGAGCGGCAAACAGTTTTTTGGTTGCTTTCTTCATGAAGCTTCCCCTTTCTCGAATGATTTCACATTTGGTGTTTGGATAACATATATTACCAGAATACTATACCCTATTATTCACAAAAAATCCATAACTAATTCTCATACAAAAGAGGTTCCACAGCTGTCAAAAACCTGTCAAAACTGCAAAAAAAGGCAGTGCATTTCTGCACTGCCTTTTGCTTTGGTCGGTTCAGTACTGGTACATGCCTTTGAAGACCAGCGCCGTGTTACCGGAGAGCGTGACCCGCTCCTCGGTGTAGTTGACGATAAGGTCTCCGCCGGGCAGTTTGACGGTGATGTCGTCTCCCCTGCGGCAGTATCCGTTCTCGCAGGCCGCGATGACGGCCGCGCAGGCGCCGGTGCCGCAGGCCATCGTTTCCCCGTTGCCCCGCTCATAGACGCGGATCTTCAGGGTCGTGTCGTTGACCACACGGACGAACTCCGTGTTGATGCGGTCCGGGAAGAACTCGGCGTACTCGAACTTCGGGCCCACGACGGACAGGTCGATGGGATCGACCCGGTCGCAGAAGACGACGCAGTGGGGGTTGCCGATGGAACAGCAGGTGATGTTGTATTCCCGTCCCCCGATCAGGACCGCCTTGTTCAGGATGATATCGTCCTCGAAGGTCGTCGGGAGCGAAGCGGCACGGAGGTCCGCCGGTCCCATATCGACTTCGACATAGTTGACGCGGCCGTCCCGGGTGAAGAGGTGCATCGCCTTGACGCCGGAGGCGGTCTCGACCGTCATGTCCTCGGTGAAGGCATAGCCGTTGTCGTAGAGGTACTTCGCGACGGACCGGATGCTGTTGCCGGCCATCTTCCCTTCACTGCCGTCCCGGTTGAAGATGCGCATCTTCGCGTCTGCCACGTCGGACTTTTCGATGAGGACCATGCCGTCGGCGCCGATGCCGTAGTGGCGGTCGCACATCTGCAGCGCGAGGGACTCGGGGCATTCGATCTCCCCGTTGAAGTTTTCGATGAAGATGTAGTCGTCGCCGGTGGCCTGCATCTTGGAGAATTCCAGGACCTGCTTCGTGCGGCGCATATGGTTGATGTCAACGAGTTCCGTGTTCTGCTGGCTGAAGCGGGAAGCGATGATGTCCGCCGTCGCCATAGCCGTGTCGAGGGACGTGAAGCACGGGATGTTCTGGAGCAGGGCCTTCCGGCTGAGGGCGATGTAGTCCTCCACCGTATCATCCATCATCGCGCCGGTGTAGACGAGGAAGCTGATCTTCCCGTCTTCCATGAGCTTGAAGAGCTTGTCGCGGTTCTTTTCGCTGATGTCCGTCCCGAGGTCTTCGACATCGGTGCCGAGGTGGGCGATGTGCTCCGCCGTCTCAGACGTCGCGTAGAGTTTGAACCCGAGGTCGTCGAGTTTCTTCGCGAGGGAAACGGACTCGAGGTTGTCGTATTTGTCGACCGAGAGGAAGACACCGACATCGTTGAAGGCGTCCGGAGCCGTCAGTTTCCTGCCGGCGGCGGTCAGGCCCTTGAAGAGGGCTTCGTTCAGGTTCTTGCCGACACCGAGGACTTCCCCGGTGGACTTCATCTCCGGACCGAGGTAGGAGTTGGCGTCCATGAGTTTCTCGAAGGAGAAGACCGGGACCTTGACGGCCACGTAGGGCGGGGTCCGGTAGAGGCCGGTGCCGTAGCCCATCGTTTTGAGGGGCTCACCCAGCATGACGCGGCTCGCGAGTTCGACCATCGGGACACCCGTGACCTTCGAGATGTACGGGACCGTACGAGAGGCTCTTGGGTTGACCTCGATGACGTAGAGTTCGTTCTGATAGATGAGGTACTGGATGTTGACGAGGCCCTGGGTCCCGAGGTCCAGCGCCAGTTTGGCGGAGGTGTCGACGATGATGTCCATCATCTTGTCGTTGAGGTTGTAGGGTGGGTAGACGGCGATGGAGTCGCCGCTGTGGACGCCGGCCCGTTCGATGTGCTGCATGACGCCCGGGATGAGGATGTCCTTGCCGTCGGAGATGACGTCGACTTCCAGTTCGGTGCCCTGCATGTACTTGTCCACGAGGACCGGGTTGTCGATGCCCTGGGCGAGGATCTTGTTCATGTAGACTTCCACTTCGTTGTCGTCGTGGACGATCTTCATGTTCTGACCGCCGATGACATAGGACGGGCGCAGCAGGACCGGGTAGCCCAGCTTCCGTGCTGCCCGCAGGGCGCCGTCCAGCGTCTCGACGCCGGTGCCCTTCGGCCGTTTGATGTTGTATTTTTCGAGGAGGGCATCGAACCGTTCCCGGTCCTCTGCCGTATCGATGCTTTTCGCGGAAGTACCGAGGATCTTGATGCCGTTGTCATCGAGGTACTTCGTGAGCGCGATGGCGGTCTGGCCGCCGAAGGCCACGACGACGCCCACCGGTTTCTCGACCTTGATGATGTTCATGACATCTTCCGGGGTCAGAGGCTCGAAGTACAGGCGGTCCGCGGTGTCGTAGTCCGTGGAGACCGTCTCCGGGTTGTTGTTGACGATGACGACGTCATAGCCCAGCTCTTTCAGTGTCCAGACGCAGTGGACCGAGGAGTAGTCGAACTCGATGCCCTGTCCGATACGGATGGGGCCGGAGCCGAGGACCATGACCGTGGGCTTGCCGGAACGCCGGAACGTCCGGGACTCGCAGTGTTTGTCGTAGGTCGAGTAGAAGTACGGTGTGGTGGCCGCGAATTCGGCGGCGCAGGTGTCGACCATTTTATAGACGGCGTCCCGGTGGAAGATGCCGGCGACGCGCAGGCTCGGGGCACCGGACAGCGCGCACAGGGCATCGTCCGGGTAACCGAGTTTCTTGCCTTCGTCGTAGAGTTCCTGGGTCAGACCGTCCTGGAGACTGTCCTCGAACTTCACGAGGTTCAGGAGTTTGTAGAGGAACCAGCGGTCGATCTTCGTGATGTCGAAGATCTCATCGACGGAGACGCCGGACTTCAGCGCTTCGAAGACCGTGAACATACGGAAGTCGTCGACTCTGGCGAGGCGTTCCCGGATGGGTGCCCCGTCCATCGCGTTCCGGTTCAGGGTGTTCATGTGGATCTCCGCGCCGCGGACCGCCTTCAGCACCGCCATCTCGAAGCTCGTGCCGATGGACATGACTTCGCCGGTGGCCTTCATCTGGGTCCCCAGTTTGCGCTCGGCGTTCGGGAACTTGTCGAAGGGCCACTTCGGGAACTTGACGACGATGTAGTCGAGGGCCGGCTCGAAGCAGGCGCAGGTCTCCCCCGTGATGTCGTTTTCGATCTCATCGAGGTTGTACCCGAGAGCGATCTTGGTCGTGATCTTCGCGATGGGGTAACCGGTGGCCTTGGAGGCCAGCGCGGAGGACCGGGAGACGCGGGGGTTCACTTCGATGACGGCATATTCGAAGGTGTCCGGGTTCAGCGCGAACTGACAGTTGCAGCCGCCGACGATGTCGAGGGCGGTGATGATGTTCAGGGACGCCGACCGGAGCATCTGGTACTCTTTGTCGGAAAGGGTCTGTGCGGGTGCCACGACGATGGAGTCGCCGGTGTGGACGCCGACCGGGTCAAAGTTCTCCATGGAGCAGACCGCGATGACGTTGCCGGCATAGTCGCGCATCGTCTCGAACTCGATCTCCTTCCAGCCGGAGACACATTTCTCGACGAGGATCTGGTGGATGGGCGACGCTTCCAGACCGGTGTAGGCGATGAGCTTCAGTTCGTCGGCATTGTTCGCGATGCCGCCGCCGGCGCCGCCGAGGGTGAAGGCCGGACGCACGATGACCGGGTACCCGATGTCGTGGGCGATGTACAGCGCCGTCGTGATGTCCTCCGCGATGTCGGAGGGGATGACCGGTTCGCCGATCTCCTCAAGGGTCTCCTTGAAGAGCTCGCGGTCCTCGGCCTTGTCGATGGCTTCGACATTGGTGCCGATCAGTTTGACGCCGTGCTCGGTCAGGAAGTTCTCCTTCTCGAGCTGCATGGAGATGGTAAGACCGGTCTGTCCGCCGAGGCCGGCGAGCAGACTGTCGGGCTTTTCTTTTTCGATGATCCGTTTGACGGTCTCGGCCGTCAGCGGTTCGAGGTAGATCTCATCGGCCAGGGCCTGGTCGGTCATGATCGTCGCGGGGTTCGAGTTGACGAGGACGACATTGACGCCCGCTTCCTTCAGGACGCGGCAGGCCTGGGCGCCGGCATAGTCGAACTCCGCCGCCTGTCCGATGACGATGGGACCGGAGCCGATGACGAGGACCTTTTTGATGTCTTTATTCAGCGGCATTCGGCTCGCCTCCCCTCTTGTACTTCTCCGCCTTCATGTTCTCGATGAACCGGTCGAACAGGAAGGAGGTATCGTGGGGTCCGGAATTCGCTTCCGGGTGGAACTGCACCGTGAAGGCGTTCCAGTCCGGATAGTCGATGCCTTCGCAGGTCTTGTCGTTCGCGTTGATGTAACGCTCTTCGCCCCGCTTCACGGACTCGGAGACGACGGCATAACCGTGATTCTGGCTCGTGATGAAGGTCCGGGTGCCCTTGAGGTCCTTACAGGGCTGATTGACGCCCCGGTGACCGTATTTGAGTTTCGTGGTCTTCGCGCCGGCGGCGATGGCCGTCAGCTGGTGGCCGAGACAGATGCCGAAGATCGGCTTCATGCCGAGGAGCTTCGCGATCTGCATGATCTCGTCCTGGGCGTCGGCCGGGTCTCCGGGACCGTTCGACAGCATGATGCCGTCCGGGTGCTCGTCGAGGACATCGTCCGCGCTGGACGTGCCGGGCAGGACGACCACATCGCACCCGCGCTTCTGGAGTTCGCGGATGATGTTGCGCTTGGCGCCGTAGTCGAGGAGGGCCACTTTCAGAGGACCTGCTTCCCCGGCGCTGCCCTCGACCGCCTCATAGAGTTTCTTCTCCTTCGTGGTGACGGAGGCAACGGCGTCTTTGATGACATAAGAAGAGACCTCCGAGAGGTCGCGGGGGATGGAATCGCACAGGATGGCGTTCATGACCCCGTGTTCCCGGATGGTCTTCGTGATCTCACGTGTATCGACTCCGTAAATGCCGGGAACGCCCCGGTCCTTCAGGAACTGGTCCAGGGTGTACTGGCAACGGAAGTTGGAGGGCTGCTCGCACCATTCACGGACGACATATCCCTTGACGAAACACTCGCCTTCGAAGTCGTCCTCGATGATGCCGTAGTTCCCGATGAGCGGGTACGTCTGCAGCACGATCTGTCCATAGTAACTGGGGTCGGTCAGGGTCTCGATATACCCGCACATGCCGGTCGTGAAGACCAGTTCCCCGATGGCGGACACGTCGGCCCCGAAGGCAAACCCCTCGTAAACGGTACCGTCCGAGAGGACGAGGTACCGCTTCTGTTTCATGTTGGACCCCTGCGCTCCGGCAGAGGCATTGTTCCGGTTAAGGAATTGAGACATAGTCAGTCGATCTCCCCGATAGTGGCGGCCATGACCGCCTTGATGGTGTGCATACGGTTCTCTGCTTCCTGGAAGACGATGGAGGCTTCGGACTCGAAGACTTCGTTCGTCACTTCCATGCTGTCCCGGGAGAAGCGCTCGCCCATCTCCCGGCCGATGGTGGTCTTCCAGTCGTGGAAGGCCGGCAGGCAGTGCATGAAGACGGCGCCTTCTGCGGCATTGTCCATGATCTTCTTCGTGACCGCGTAGTCCGCGAGGTCGTGGATGCGTTCCGCCCAGACTTCGATGGGTTCGCCCATGGAGACCCAGACGTCGGTGTAGATAACGTCCGCGTTCTTCGTCGCTTCCATCGGGTCCGTGATGAACCGGACCGAACCGCCGGTCTCTTTGCAGATCTCCTCGCAGGTCTTCACGAGCTCGTCCGCCGGGAAGTACCGCTTCGCCGGAGCACAGGCCACGAAGTTGAGGCCCATCTTGGCGCAGCCGACCATCAGCGAGTTGCCCATGTTGTAACGGGCATCGCCCATATAGACGAAGTTGATGCCTTCGAGATGGCCGAAGTGTTCCTTGATGGTCAGGAAGTCGGCGAGGATCTGGGTCGGATGGTACTCATTGGTGAGACCGTTCCAGACCGGGACGTCCGAGTACTTCGCGAGTTCTTCGACGATGTCCTGGCCGTAACCGCGGTACTCGATGCCCTCGAACATGCCCGACAGGACGCGGGCCGTGTCGGCGATGCTCTCCTTCTTCCCGATCTGAGAATCGGTCGGGTTCAGGTAGGTGCACCCCATGCCGAGGTCGTGGGCCGCCACTTCAAAGCTGCAGCGGGTCCGGGTGCTGGTCTTTTCGAAGATGAGGGCGATGTTCTTGCCCTCGCAGTAACGGTGCGGGATGCCGGCCTTTTTCTTGGCCTTGAGGTCCGCGGCGAGGTCGATCAGATACCCGATCTCCTCCGGTGTGAAGTCCAGCAGTTTCAGAAAGTCTCTACCCTTTAAGTTCATGAGTATTTCTCCTCTATCGACATATCGTTCTTTTTATGCAGGAATTTCGCATAATATTCACTCAAAAATGAATAATATTCACGAAAATATGCGTCCTTTATAAAATGTATGCATAAATAATAATGTTTTATGCATAGTAAGTCAATAGCGCGGACCTTCGGACACAGAGAAAAGATCAAAGACGACTTCTCCCCTTCCGGGAAAAAGAACACCTTTGCTCTTCGCCGTGTATTGTATCACATTCCGGGGCTCCGCTCAAGGGAAATCAGCCCTCTTCTTCGAGTTCTTTCAGGAGTCCCGCTTCTTCCTCCGTCAGTTTCCCTTCGGCGATGTACCGCTCCAGAAGGTCCGGCCTCCGTTCCTTCGTGAGCCGCAGGGCCTCTTTCCGCCGGTACCGGCGGATGCGCCCGTGGTCTCCCGACAGGAGCACGTCCGGGACCGACATCCCGTCATAGTCCCGGGGCTGGGTGTACTGGGGGTATTCGAGGAGCCCGTCTTCGAAGGACTCCTCCTCGGTACTGGCGCCGCGCAGCGCGCCGGGCAGCAGTCGCACGACCGAGTCGATGACGGTCATCGCCGGCAGTTCGCCGCCGGTCAGGATGTAGTCGCCCATGGAGACTTCCTCGTCGATGCTCCCGAAAATGCGGGCGTCCATGCCTTCATAGTGGCCGCAGAGCAGCACGAGGTGCGGGAGCTCCGCGAAGCGCCGTGCGGTCTTCTGATCGTACGGTGTTCCGGCCGGGGTCATGGCAACGGTCCGTACATCGCCCGAGGGGGCCTGTTCCTTCACGTGTTTCAGCGCGTCCAGCACCGGCTGACAGCGCATGACCATGCCCGCTCCCCCGCCGAAGGGAGAGTCGTCGATGTGGCGGAAACTGCCATGGGCAAAGTCCTTGATGTCCACGAGGTCGATGGTCACGAGCCCCTTGTCGATGGCGCGGGCCACCACAGGGGTCTGCAGAAAGCTCTCGAAGCTTTCCGGGAAAATGGTCAGTACAGAGATGTTCATGAGCTCCCCTCTCTTTCTGCCGTCCAGTATAACACAGAAAAAGAGTCTGCCAAAATGACAGACTCTGAGGTTTCCTTACTGGTTGTCTTCGCCATCAGGCAGCATGCGGGCACGCTCCATGAAGCGGTCCCAGGTCTTCCGGACGACATATTTGTTGCCGGTCCAGTTCATCCAGAACAGGTGGTCGCCGATCGTGATCGGCATGTTATGCCAGATGCCGGGCTTGAACTCGGTCTCGGGGCCGACTTCGACCGCCGGCTGGTTGAGCGGAGCGCTCTGACCGACGACCGGGACGAAACCGTCGTTCGGGTACCACTCGGGGCCGTACTCGTAACCGGTCTCACGGACCGGCTGTTTCTTGGCGATGTAGTTACCGGTGAAGTGAGAGATCGGGAACATCGTGTTCATCTTCGGGAACTCGGAGCCGGGCTCGTAGTGAGAGTTGTCGGCACGTTCTGCGAAGTAATAGATGTTGGGCGCCACGCCCTGATGGTCGTTCATCCACTTGCACCAGATGATGTCCATCTCCCAGTTGGAACGGTCCAGCTTGGAGCTCGCGTACTTCTGGAAGCCCTTCTCGAAGTCTGCCTCACTCTGATGTTCCGGTTTGCCGTGGATGTCTTCCGGGTACAGGCCGAGGTCGAACATCTGCTGTCCGAGGTCGAACACCTTGACGCCGCGGCTGTGGCCGAGGAGAGACGTCGCCTTCAGGATGACCTTCTCGGTCATGTGCATCGTCTTGTCATTGAAGAACTGGTCGAGGATGGTGCCGTTGTTGACACCGGAGAGGGTGTTCATCGTGTGGATGAGATGGTCCATACCACCCTTGAAGAGCGGAGACAGTTCGTCTTCGGGAGTGCCGTCGACTTCTTCCTGCCAGCCGTTGTGCATCAGATCGACGAAGCACTTGATGGTGGGTCCGCCGAAGGAATGGCCGTAGAGGTTGACTTTCTTGTGCGCCTCTGTCTTGCCGAGGTCTTTCAGGACGCCCGGATAGGTGCGGCCGTAACGCTTGTGGTTGAACTTTTCACTGTGGACCTTACCGAAATCGACGGTGCCGCCGAAGATGTAGGCATAGAGTTCACAGGATCTGTCCCATGCGCTGGCGAAGGGGCCGAGAGACGGGAAATAGACCTCATAACCCTGGTTTCTCAGATAGTGGATGAGGTTCCGCTTCGGGGTCGGTCCCCAGTAGTTGAAGAGATTGTGCATCGGGTCATCTTCACCCCAGCCCGCAAAACCGTGGATGATGATGGACGGATAATTGTTTTTGTAGTCGTTCATTGGTAATAGCGCCTCCAAAATCTAGATTGTACGAACATTGGCGGAAGAATTATACAACCGTACAATTTTGGTGGCAATACCAAATCTTTACACTCTTGCCAGTTATCATACAAATCATCGATTTTGTAAAGATATCTTTTTCCAAATCCTGTTTTGTGATATAGTGGATAGGTACGAAATCTCAGTTTCGGAGGCAGTTTTATGGAACCCGTCACAACGAACAAACCGAAGGCCAACGGCAAGGCGCTCCTGCCCATCCTGGTCTTCCTCGTGCTGTACCTCGGTATCGGCATCTTTTTCGAGTACATCCACCCCATCGACGGCCAGATGGGCTTTTACATCATGTCCGTTGTCCTCGCGTTCACCATCGCGTGGATCACCGCCATGGCCCAGGACCGGAAGCGGACCTTCGATGAGAAGATCCACCTCTGTGCACAGGGCATCGGCGATGACAACATCACCATCATGATCTTCATCTTCCTGTTCGCCGGCATGTTCGGCGGCATCGCGAAGGCAGCCGGCGGCGCGGCCAGTACCGCGAACTTCCTGCTCGAGCTCCTGCCCGGAAGCATGGCGGTCCCCGGCATGTTCGTCATCGCGTCCCTCATCTCCATGTCCATGGGCACCAGCGTCGGCACGGTCACGGTCCTCGTCCCGGTCGCCGTCTCCCTCGCGGAGAGCGCCGGACTCAGTGTCCCCTACTGTGCGGGCATCGTCCTTGGCGGCGCCATGTTCGGCGACAACCTGTCCTTCATTTCCGACACGACCATCGCGGCCACCAAGACCCAGGGCGTCGAGATGAAAGACAAGTTCAAAACGAACTTCCTCATCGCCCTGCCGGCGGCGCTCATCACGCTGTTCATCATCTACATGATCGGCAATCAGCCGACAGACCTCGGCAACTTCGAGTACAACATCTGGCAGGCCATCCCGTACTTCGTCGTCCTCATCGCGGCGCTCTGCGGCATCAACGTGTTCTTCGTCCTCGGCGGCGGTACCGTCCTGTTCTTCCTCGTCGGTCTCTTCACGAAGTCCCTGACCTTCACGACAGCGCTCACTGCCATGGGCGACGGCCTTTCCGGCATGTTCGAGACCATCATCGTCACGCTGCTCGTCGCGTCCATCGGCGCGCTCATGAGAGCCAATGGCGGCTTCGAAGCCATCCTGAAGTTCATCCGCAAGACGGCAAAGGGCAAGAAGGGCGGCATGTTCGGCATCGCCGGCCTGACCGGGCTCCTCGACATCGCGACCGCGAACAACACGGTCACCATCGTCCTTGCAGGGCCCATCGCCAAAGAGATCTCGGAAGAGTACGGCATCGAGCCGAAGAAGACGGCGTCCATCCTCGACACCATCTCCTGTGTCTTCCAGGGCATCATCCCCTACGGCGCCCAGCTGCTCGTCGCGGCCGGCCTTGCAGGCATCTCCAGTGTCTCCATGATGCCGTATCTCTACTACCCCTACCTCCTCGGCATTGCGGTCATCGTTTCGATCCTGCTGGAAGGAAAGGGCAAAAAGAAACCGGCGGTCACGACCACCGAAGAAGAAGCATAACTCGAAACAAGCAAAAAAGAGAGCCTGCCGGCCGGCAGGCTCTTTTTCGTTATTCAGATCGGATCACAGAACATCTTCTGCGTCAGGCAGCATGCGGGCACGCTCGAACATCTCGTCGTAGATGCGGAAGAATTCCCACTTGTTGCGGCTCATGCCGTTCCACATGATGTGGTCGCCGTTACGGACGGGCATGTTGTACCAGATACCGGGTTTGAACTCGGTGGCAGGACCGGCTTCGATGGCCGGCTGATTGAGCGGCGCGCTCTGGCCGATGACCGGGACATAGCCGTCGTTCGGGTACCACTCGGGGCCGTACTCATATCCGGTCTCGCGGACAGGCTGTTTCTTGCCGATGATGTTACCGGTGAAGAAGGTGATCGGGTTATGGGTGTTGGAACGGTAGGTGCCGTCCGCGACCGGATGGCCGTTGTTGGTCCGTTCGGCGAAGTAGTAGATGTCCTTCGCAACGCCCTGATGGTCGTTCATCCACTTGCACCAGATGATGTCCATCTCCCAGTTGGAGCGGTCCAGCTTGGAGCTTGCATACTTCTGGAAGCCCTTCTCGAAGTCTTCCCTGCTCTGCGGATGGGTCTCACCGTGCTTGTTCTCTTCCGGGTAATGGCCGAGACCGAACTGCTGCTGGCCAAGGTCGAAGAACCAGTTGTATTCACTGTAACCGAGAGCGGACGTCGCTTTCAGGACGACCTTCTCGACGATGTGCATGGACTTGTCGTTGAAGCACTGGTCCAGGATGGTCCCGTTGTTGACACCGGACAGAGTGACTGCCGTGTGGATGAGGTGGGACATGCCGCCCTTGAAGAGCGGAGACAGGTCCGCGGGGTCCGTGCCGTCGATCTCTTCCTGCCAACCGTTGTTCATGAGGTCGACAAAGGCTTTGACGGTGGGGCCGCCGAAGGAGTGGCCGTAGAGGTTGACCTTCTTGTGAGCTTCGGTCTTGCCGAGGTCTTTCAGGACACCGGGATAACGACGGCCGAAGCGCTTGTGGTTGTATTTCTGGCTGTGGACCTTACCGTAGTCAACGGTGCCGCCGAAAATGTAAGCGTAGATCTCACAGGCTCTGTCCCAGGCACTGCAGAAGGGGCCGAGGGACGGTGCATAGACTTCATAACCTTCTGCACGCAGGTGCGGGAGCAGACGGCGGGAGCCGACCATGCCCCAGTAGTTGAAGTACTTGCTCATTCCGTCATCTTCACCCCAACCGGCAAAGCCGTGGATGAGGAGGGTCGGGTAATTGTTCTTGTAGTCGTTCATTGGTGATTGCGCCTCCAGTAATGATGTTGGTCCACTTGTCGACGCTTTTTCATTTCATATTCCCCATTCGGACTAGAGTCAGAGGTCCGAACAATTCATCAAGATTATACGATTGTTCAGTCCGGTTTTTCAACTCCTTTTTGGAAAGATTCCCTTTTCGCATTCTGTTCCGGCCATAAAACGAGCAAAACCTCCCGCCCTCATCGGAGCAGGAGGTCATTTTTCAACATCAGGGCCGGTATTCGAGGATGACGAACTCCACCGTCAGGTCGAGGCCGTCGACAGAGTCGAGTTTCCCCCGGTCTTCGGGCGATGTACGGTAGTAGTACGGCGTCATCGAAAACAGGGTCTGCAGGTCCTCCTTTGGGACATGGACCTGTTCCGACACTTTCGTGCGGGACACCAGTTCCAGAGCTTCGGTCTCCGGCGCCTGCTCGTCGTTTTTATAGGGTGTGTCGTAGACGACTTCCTTGAGTTCGAAGAGGTGGTCCTCTCCGGGGATGACGGAATAGAGGACGCCGTCTTTTTTCAGGACCCGCGAGAATTCTTTCTCGTGGAACGGCGCGAAGAGGTGCATCGCCACATCGACAGAAGCGTCCGCCACCGGGATGGAGGCGAGGTTCCCGACAAAGAACGTACCTCTTCCCCGCTTCGCGGCGAGGCGCACCATCTCTTTCGAGAGGTCGAAGCCGTAGAATTCATCGACGGCTTCCGGGACTGGGACATCGTAGTACCCTTCTCCGCAGCAGATGTCGAGGACCGTGCCGTGGAGGCGTTCGGCCATCGCGTTCTTGAGGCAGGCATAGTAACCCTTGTCGAGGAAGTCGTGGCGGGCTCTGGCAGAGGCCTTGGAGTCTCCACGGTTTTCACCGCTCTTCGAACCGACCATCAGGTTGACGTACCCCTCTTTCGCACAGTCGAAGGAGTGGCCGTTCTCGCACCGGTATGCCCGGTGTTCCGGCACGTGCAGGAGCGGTGCTCCGCAGTTGGGACAGATGAGGATGCTCATTCGCTGTCTCTGGCCTCCAGTTTCTCGGTCGTCACTTCCTCGATGACTGCCATAATGGCGTCAAGAGAGGGCATTCTGGACGGGTGCTCGGGGTCGCCGTTGTCGACGAAGAGGTAGCCGTCTTCCTTCAGCTGCGCGACGTTGCGCTGTACTGCCGGATTCTGCCAAAGCATCGGGTTCATGTTGACACCGATGACCTTCGGTCCCGGGAAAGACAGAGTATTCGTGGAGATAAAGTCGTCGGCAATGCCGTTCGCCAGTTTGCCGATCATGTTCGCGGTGCAGGGCGCGATGACCAGTACATCGCCGCCCAGGCCCCAGGCCTTTTTGTCCGGGTCCCAGACATAGTCTCCGCCAAACTGTTCGACGGACACGGGGTTCCCTGACATACGCTCCAGCATGGCCACCGGCACCATGTTCGTCCCGTTCTCGGTGACTGCCGTCTTGACGTCGGCGCCCTTTCTTTTCAGCATGGCGATGAGGTCCAGCGCTTTGTATGCGGGCGTGCAGGCGCAGACACCCAGTAAAACGGTTTTATCCTGTAACATAAGTGATTCTCCCTTGCAGATTCAAACTGCATACAGTATACCATATCTTTCTAAAAAGTCCTTGATTTTGTCTGCGCTTTCCCTTATAATAATGTCCGTTGCACATCGGGGTGTGGCGAAGTTTGGTATCGCGCTTGCTTCGGGAGCAAGAGGCCTCGGGTTCAAGTCCCGACACTCCGACCACGAAAAAAGAAGAAGTCCCAACGGGACTTCTTCTTTTTTTTGTTTTCTTAGTCGGGACTTGAACCCTTGGGCCGCTGCGTTAAGCAAACAGTCCGGTGGACTGTTTGTAGCAAGCGGGAGCTGCGGCAGCAGCTCGGAGTGGTTTCGCGAAGCGAAAGCACGTCAAGTCCCGACACGGGAATGTATTGCAGTCCCGACACGAAAGTGCGACGCGCTCCAAGCGAGCAGCGCGGCAATGTGGTTCTGGTAGCCTCGGGTTCAATCCGAGAGCTGCGGCAGTAGTTCGGAGCGGTTTACGAAGCAAAACGTATTAGTCCCCCAACAAAAAAGACCAGAGCAAACGCTCTGGTCTTTTTGATTCAAATTCTTCTGTCACGCGCCTGGTTATCGTAATGTTTGGTCAGGAACGGACGGACCACATCGTAGATGAGTTTGTTCTCCGCGTTGGTCATGTAGATGGTGAAGGTCAGCACGAAAGCGCCGAGGCCGATCAGGACGATCCTTTTGACCAGCTTGAACAGAAATCCGATGAGTTTCTTCATAACTACTCCCCTCCTTACCAGGCTTCCGCGTCGTCAAAGTCGACGAGTGTCGCGTCGAGCGGTTCTTCGCCCATGACGATCGACATGTAGTCGTTGATCGCCTTCCGGATCTCCTTGCGCGGGATGGTCCGGCAGTCTTCGAGGTCATGGGGCAGGAACACGAAGTGGAAGCCGAGCTGCTGCGCCTGCTCCTCGAGCAGTGCGTGGACACCGTTCATGCCCTTGCAGGCGACGTTGTCGTTGCAGATGACCATGTCGCAGTTGAGCCGGTTCGCCCACTCCCAGACGGCGTTGACATTGTCCCAGCCACCGACGGCATGGTGTCGCATGACGCCCTTCTCCGAGAACTTCGCAAGGTCCTCGAGGGCCTGTTCCGGGTCTTCCGTATCGATCATATTGTGTCCCATGGTCGAGTCCATGTTGAGGACGATGTCGATGCCCCAGCAGTTCTGTGCCCATGTCGGGAAGTCGGTGTAGTACATCGCCGAGGGGCCCCAGAGGAACGCTCTGTGACGGGTCTTGCCCTTGTAGGGGACATACTTGTCCCGGACCGCCTGCCGCATGATGCCGATGACCTTGTCGTCGATCTCATTGAAGTACTCGTCATGGCCGTTGACCAGAGCCCATTCGACGAGCTTGTACAGAGACTCGTTGATGCCGGAGAGAGGCGAATACGGGGTCGCGAAGATCTCCCACTTCTCCAGTTCGATCTGGTTCTGGTGGTTCATGTTCTTCGCTTTCTCGAAGAGCGCGTTCCAGTCGTATTTGACGTCGTAGACCTCTTCGATCTTCTGAATGGCCTGGCGCAGCTCTTCCTTCGAATACTCGTTGCCGTTTTTCGTATTGTGCTGCATCGCGAACACAAAGGGATAGTCCTCGATGCCCTTCTGATGGAACCGGCGGCGCTGGAACATGGACGTCGCTTCGGACGCGTTACAGGGCTGGTTCGTCGAGAGGACCAGTTTGCCGAATACCGGGAAGGCGTCGTCGATGGCAACACCGGTCTCGGCAGAACACCGGGAGCAGACGTCCGGGGCCAGACCGTAGGACTCCGCCACGTCGATGTAGTACGGGTCGAGGTGCTGGTCGACATCGCAGACGACGAACTCCGGCATGGTCTGCATCGGCTCTGCGTTCAGGGTCGGGAAGCCGGCCGTGAAGAGCGGCGGAATGGTCTCGTCGAGACCGATCATCTTGTCGGTCATCTCACCGCCGCCGAGGCGCTTGTCGTTGTGCAGGATGAGACCGATGCGAAGGGTCAGGATGCGGACGATGGCGTTGCCGTGGATGTTGGCGATGTCCAGTTCTCTCCCCCGGTAGCCTTCATAGATGCGGTCCACGAACGCGAAGGACGCGAGGAAGGAACCCATCCAGCGGTATTCCCAGATGCCCTTCATGACCTTGATCGGGTCTTTCGCCACCATGGCGCCCATGTAGCCGAGGTTTTTGAGCCAGGCCGTGTAGTCCTGGAACGTGTCCTCGACCCCGCGCCATTCCCGGTAGCGGGCAATGCCGGAACCGTCGTCACGGTAACGAGTGCGCTGTCCGCCCTTTCCGTTCTCCGCGAGCCAGACGGGGTCGAACTGTTTCAGTTTATCGTCGATAAAGGAAATGATCCGCTCTTTCATGACTGCGCCCCCTTTCCGGTCGTTTCGAGTCTCTTGATCTCCAGTCCCTCCACGAATGCCTGGAACCGGGTCCTCAGCTGACCGGCACCGGTCAGTGTGTAATCTTTCTCGATCTGGCAGGTCGGAATGCCCCGCTCCTCCGAAAGGATATGCGAGGACAGGACCTTGTCATAGCTCCAGAACTCGCAGAACTTCATGCTCTCGATGACGACACCGTCTGCCTTGTACTCTTTGACCATGGCTTCGAGCACGTCCGTTCTCTGGTCGATCTTGTCCTCCGACATGAATCGCGCACAGAGGTTCGTCTCGAGGTAGTGCCGGCAGATGGCTTCAAAGGGCGATTCACTGTCGCGCACGTCAAGGTGTTCTCTGCTCGGGACCGACCCGAAGCAGTAGCGGTCGCCGACGACTCGGGCACCGCAGAACTCCAGCAGTTTGGTGAACTCGGGGTCGTCGATCTCGGAACCCGCCAGGATGACTCTGGCGCGGAACGCGGGTTCCGGGTCCGGAGTCCGGTTGCGGATCTCTTCGAGCGTCTCGCGAAGATACGGCAGGATCAGACGGTGCGGACACACCTCGCTGACGAGCTGGATGAGATGGAACTCATAGCCGGTGACCGTCGGGTTGTCGAGTTTCCGGAAGTCTCCGATCTCGGTGATGATCGCGCTGACCTCGTTGTGGTCTTCGATCGCCGCCAGAAGGGCCTCATCAGACGTGTCGATGCCCAGTTCCGCGACCTTCGCGACCACCTTGTCCCGCAGTTCGTTCATGTAGTACACGAGCGCTGCCCGGTCACTTTTGAGAGGAGCGTCGATGATCGTCGTCACGAACGGGTCGTGCTTGACCGGGGCGATCTGCTCAAAATGCTCTTCCATCCGCTCCATCGCCGAACATGCCTCGGCTCCGAACAGCGCAGACAGATAGTTGTAACTCCCCTCTACGGCACGCTCCAGGATGGCGCGGGTATAAGGGCAGTTCCGGTTCGTGAGATAGTAGTCGCCGATCGGGGTCTGCGAACAGTTTGGAGCACGCAGCCTCGACGAGAACGTGCCGGGAAGGTTCAACAGCGTTTCCGGGATGTAATAGCAGTTATAGCCGAGGGCGATGTCGCCCTCCTCGACCGCCTTCCGGACCAGTTCGTTGTTGGCTTCTTCCAGCAGGGTCTCAAAATACAGGGTGTACTTCAAGTCTTGCATGGTCATTTCACCTCCACAATACAAATACCGATGCAATACCTAACCAGTTTTATTCTACAATCGATTGTTCGAACAAAAGAAGAACAAAAATCTGTCAACTGTCAGCCGATTCGTAAATAAAGAATGAAAAAAACTCCCTAAGTGTAAACTTAAGGAGTTTTTGTTTAGTTTGAAAAGTTTTACTTTTTCAAGCTGATAGCCTTCTTCGCCGATTCGACGATGTGAGCGGCATCGAGGCCGTAGAGGTGGAGCAGTTCCACCGCGGGGCCGGAGCGGCCGAACTCGTCGTCGACACCGACGCGAACGACCGGCGTCGGGCAGTTTTCGGAGAGGGTCTCACAGACCGCGCCGCCGAGACCGCCGATGACGTTGTGCTCTTCCGCGGTCACGACACAGCCGCACTCACGGGCCGCGTTGATGACGCATTCCTCATCGAGAGGCTTGATGGTGTGGATGTTGAGGACGCGGGCTTGGATGCCGTCGTTCTTCAACTGCTCTGCCGCCATCAGCGCTTCGTTGACCATGAGGCCGGTGGCCATGATGGCAACGTCGTTGCCTTCGGTCAGGACCTGTGCTTTGCCCCACTCGAACTTGTAGTCGCGGTCGAAGATGACCGGGACCGCGAGGCGGCCGAAGCGCATGTAGACCGGGCCGTCATATTTGGCGGCGGCGATGGTCGCGGCTTTCGCTTCCACGGCGTCCGCCGGGTTGATGATGGTCATGCCGGGGATGGAACGCATGAGGGCGATGTCCTCGTTGCACTGGTGGGAAGCGCCGTCTTCGCCGACGGAGATGCCGGCATGGGTGGCACCGACTTTGACGTTCAGGTGCGGATAACCGACCGAGTTGCGGATCTGCTCGAAGGCGCGTCCGGACGCGAACATCGCAAAGGAGCTCGCGAAAACCGTGAAGCCGGAGAGGCTCAGGCCGGAAGCGATGCCGATCATGTTCTGCTCGGCAATACCGCAGTCAAAGAAGCGGTCGGGGTGTTTCTGTTTGAATTTCGCAGTCTGGGTGGCGCCGGCGAGGTCGGCGTCCAGGACCACGACTTTTTCATCGGTCTCACCGAGGTACAGGAGACCTTCTGCATAACCGATCCGGGTCGCTTTGGTGATGATATCTGCCATGGTTCTTCCCTCCTTATTCCTGCGCCGCCAGCGTCTCGAGTTCCGAGAGCCGGTCTTCCAGTTCGTTCATCGCCTCAACATACTCCTCCTGCTGGGGAGCCTTGCCGTGCCATTCGACCGCGTATTCCATGTAGGAAACGCCTTTTCCCTTGACGGTCTTGGCGATGATGACAGAGGGTTTGCCGTTCTTTTTGTCGGCGAAGGTGAACGCCGCGTCGATCTCATCGAAGTCGTGGCCGTCACAGTTGATGACGTTCCAGCCGAAGGCTTCGAACTTCTTGTCGATCGGATACGGGGAGTTGACCTCTTCGATGGTGCCATCGATCTGGAGGTTGTTGTTGTCGACGACCGCGACGAGGTTGTCGAGTTTCTTGGCCGCCGCGAACATGGCAGCTTCCCAGACCTGGCCTTCCTGGATCTCACCGTCACCGAGGATGGTGTAGACATTGTAGTCTGCGCCCTTAAGTTTGGCACCGAGTGCCATACCGACGGCAGCCGAGATACCCTGGCCGAGGGAACCGGTGCTCATGTCGACGCCGGGCGTCATCCGAAGGCTCGGGTGGCCCTGCAGGAAGGAAGTGGGTTTTCTGAGACGTTCGATCTCAGACTCCGGGAAGAAGCCTTTGAGTGCCAGCGCGCCGTACAGAGCCGGTGCGGTGTGGCCCTTCGACAGAACGAAGCGGTCCCGGTCTTCCCAGTCGGGGTTTTGCGGGTCAACATTCATTTTGTGAAAATACAGGTACGCCATGATGTCCGAGACGGACAGAGAGCCGCCCGGGTGACCGGATTTCGCATTGAAGGTGCCTTTGATGACAGCCATGCGAATGCGGATCGCCTGCATTTCCAGTTCGCGTTTCAATTTCTTGTCCACGATGATTAATCCTCCAGCTGTTTATTCTCTGCGGGTACTCTCCAGCCCTCGCAAAAATTTCTGAAATGTCTCCGGCAGTTCCGACGTGAACTCCATGTACTCGCCGGTGCGCGGATGGATGAACCCGATGAGTCCTGCGTGAAGACACTGTCCCTGCAGGCTTTTCGGGGTGTTGGACGGCCCGTAGACGAGGTCTCCCGCTACCGGGTGTCCTTTATAGGCCATATGGACGCGGATCTGATGGGTCCGGCCCGTCTCAAGAATGCATTTGATGTAGGTGTAATCCCGAAACCGCTCGAGCACTTCAAAGTGCGTGACGGCCTCGCGGGAATGCTGTGTGGTGACCGCCATTTTCTTGCGGTCTTTCGGGTTCCGTCCGATGGGTGCGTCGATGGTCCCGGAGTCCTCTTTGAAGTTCCCGTGTACCACCGCCCGGTACTCCCGGGTGAAGCTGTGCGCCTGGATCTGCTTTTGCAGCTCCACGTGCGCGAAGTCGTTCTTCGCGACGACCAGCAGCCCGCTCGTGTCCTTGTCGATGCGGTGGACGATGCCCGGACGGACTTCGCCGTTGATGCCGGACAGGCTGTCTCCGCAATGGTAGAGGAGCGCGTTGACCAGGGTGCCGTCGGGGTTTCCCGGCGCCGGGTGGACGACCATGCCCTTCGGCTTGTCCACGACCAGCAGGTCTTCGTCCTCATAGACCACACATAAAGGAATATCCTGCGCCTCTGCCTGGATAGAAAGAGGTGCAGGAATACTGATTTCAAGGATGTCGCCGGACTTCACCTTAAGGGATTTTCCGGCTGTTTTTCCGTTGACTGTGATGTTTCCGTCTGCCAGGAGTTTCTGGGCGCCGCTTCGGGTCAGTTCTTCGACGGACTCCGACACCAGGACGTCGACGCGCTGCCCCTCCTGTTCGGGAGAGACGACGAGGCGTACGTTCTGTTCCGGCATACTGAAAAGCTCCTAGTCCCTGCTGCTCTTCAGATCTTTCACAAATGACAAAATTGTCGAAAGGATCAGGATGACAGCACCTATAGTAACACAACAGTCTGCAAAGTTAAAGACTGCAAATTTAGTAAATAAAACTTCGATAAAATCGACCACATAGTGGCGGAAGACCCGGTCGATCAGGTTCCCGATGCCGCCGGCCACCATCAGGACGACAGCGACCTGATTGAGCACGCCCGGGATCTTCTCGAGGGCGAGCAGCACGATGGCGATGAGCAGGATGACCGCCGTGACGGCCGACAGGAAAATGGTCTTCCCGGTCAGCATACTGAATGCCGCGCCGGTGTTCTCGACGTAACGGAACTGAAGGAGGTCCGGCAGTGGTGTGACCACCGTTCCGTCAGTCAGATCCCGTAACACGAGGGCTTTGGTCCACTGGTCGAGGAGGACCAGTACCGCCATGGCGATGAAATAGCCGATGAGTTTCGGAATGCTTCGCTTATTTGAAGTACTTGTTTCCGTCATTGAGGTCCTCATAGCTGTTGCCGGCCAGGTACTTGTCGATGTCTCCGAAGCCGTCATCGTCGTCTTCTTCCACGACCGGTGCGGGGGCCGGTTCCGCGGGAGCTGCCGGCTCTTCGACCGGTTCCTCGACGGGTTCTTCCTCGATGACTTCCGGCTCTGCTTCCGGTTCCGGATAGATGACCGGTTCTTCGACGACCGGGGCTTTGGCCTCGGCTTCGAGCCGTTCCTGGGTCTCCTGGTAATTACGTTCGCCAAGGACTTCCTCACCGGAGACAAAGGTCTCTTCGACCGGGGTCTCGTCGACCTCTTCCGGCAGTTCGACATGTTCGACTTCCGACGTGAAGTCCGGTGCGAAGGAAAGGAGTTCCATCTGCATCTGGTAGGTGTCCGACAGCTGCTTGCGGATCTTGGCGGACTCGACCTTGACCTTCTCGAGGTACGCTTCCTGTTTCGCGGCTTCTTCCGCGACGGAACCGACTTTTTCCTCGTAGATGGCGTCGGCGGTGGCCAGAAGATCGGTCGCCTTCTTGTTGGCGCGCTCGATGATCTCCGCCGCTTCGGCACGGGCGTCTTTCAGGATCTCATCGGCCTCGACACGAGCCTTGTCGAGGATCTCGCCGGACTGGGCGTCGACGGATTCTCTGGCGGCGCGGATCTTCTCCTCCGTTTCCGACAGCTGGCCCTGGGCCTTCTGCTGTGCTTCCACGATGATGGAGTTCTTCATGCGCTGCGCTTCGACCAGAGCGTTCCGGATGTTCTCCTCGTCGTCTTTGTACTTGGCAAGACGGTCTGCGAGGACCTGGAGTTTCCGGACGATCTCCGCGTTCTCACGGAACATCTGATCGTACGAAGCATACACTTCATCCATGTACTCGTCGACATCGGCGGCGAGGTACCCGTTACGGCCGGACAACTGGAACTGATGGTTCTGAAGATCCTTGGGTGTAAGCATTTTCATTCACCTTTCGTAAAAGATGGGCACCCCGAAGATGGTGTGCCCATACTGTAAAATCGATCTGATTGATTACTGGCCCGAGAAGAACATGCCGTTGCTTTCGAGTTCATCGAGAAGGTCTCCCGTCACGTTGACGTTGTAGGGAGTGATGATGAACGTGCTGTTGGCAACTCTCTTGAGCATGCCGGCGTTGGCATAGGCGACACCGGACAGGAAGTCGATGAGTCTGCGGGCAACGTCTCTGTTGGCTGCTTCGAGATTCAGAACGACGGTTCTCTTCTCGTTGAGATGGTCGGCGATGGCGCTGGCGTCGTCAAAACGCTCCGGCTTCGCCAGAACGACCTGCATCGTCGTCTTCGAAGGCATGTTGACCACATTTCCTCTCTTGGCCTGACCCGAAGGTGCGGCGGCGGGAGCAGCGGGCTGCTGTCTGACAGGAGTATACTCCTCCTCTTCCTCTTCCTCGTACTCTTCGTCCAGGTCGATGTCGTATTCGAAATCATCGTCCTCCGGTTCGAAACCGGTGATGCGTTTGATGTTATCTAAAAAATTAGCCATTTCAATTCTTCCTCCGGATATCAGTAAACTCTGGCTCCAAACAGGCTGGAACCGACTCTTACCAAAGTAGAACCCTCGAGAATCGCCTGCACGTAATCGGCAGACATGCCCATTGAGAGGGTATTGATATTAATATTATCTATATTTTTATCCTTCATGTCAACATAGAGTTGATTCATTTTCGAAAAATAACCCCGTAGGATAACCTCATCTTCACAGATGGGCGGGATGGCCATGAAGCCTTCTACAGACAGGCCGGGAAGCTCCGCGATCTCCGGCAGGAGGTCCGCTACCGCCTCGTAGGGCATGCCGCTTTTCGACTCTTCTTCCCCGACGTTGACTTCGAGGAGGATCTTCGTCACGAGGTCGTTCTTCACGGACTGTTTCGAGATCTCCTTCGCCACTTTGAGGCTGTCCACCGACTGGATGGTCGACACTTCCCCGACGATCTGCCGGACCTTGTTGGTCTGCAGATGGCCGATGAGGTGGCAGTCGACGCCGTCGAGGTCGAGGTCCGGTTTCTTCCCGAGGAATTCCTGGACCCGGTTCTCACCGATGAGGTCGATGCCGCAGTGGAGCGCGTGGTTGATGAAGTAGGGTTCCACCGTTTTGGTGACTGCCATCAGGTGCACGTCTTCGGGGCTCCGGCCGCTTTGGATGGCCGCTTCCGCGATGTTGTCACGGATCTCTTTGATGTTGTCTTCGATGTCCCGGCACCGGGCTTCCCGGTACTCAGTTAACGATTTTTCCGTCATATAAGTCTTTGCCTCCCAGAATGACTGCGTCGTACAGAGACACATAGTCTCCCGTTTCCCCTTCCTGCGGGGTCTCGCTGGAGATGATGTAATCGTCTTCACTGTAGACCGTTCTCAGCTGCTTGAAGCGGGCGATGTTCCCCTCCAGCACATAGACGCCTTCCTTGCCGTCCGCACTGGTCCGGACCGCGTCGGTCGGGATCTTCAGGCCGGTGTAGGTCTTCAGGATGATCTGACCCTCTTCCTTCCGCAGTGAGGCGATGTACGAATTCATGCGATTACACTTGAAGACGACAGCCACATTGTCTTTCTTGTCGGCCTTGCTCTTCGAGGCCACGGTCGCGGTGACCGAGCGGACCGCGGAATAGGGCAGGTCGATGGTCACGGTCTCCCCCTTCTTCAGGGTCTTCGCGGTGTCCGCGTCGAGCGAGCAGAGCAGGTACCAGTCGAAGTTCGTCGAGACCTTGCCGATGACCTTGTCCGAGACCTCGTCAGGGTCGGACTTCAGGAGCTTTTCGATGTCCTCCGGCGTCAGCTTCGAGACCTTGTCATATTTTGTTGCAAGCTCGTAACCATCGACGCTGTCGATGAAGAATCCGGAGTTCTCGGAGACCAGCGTGTCATATCCGTCCGCCTTGTTGGACAGGGACTTCTGCCGGCTCGTGAGCTCGGTCACTTTGTTGTCGAGGGCGACGGTCTCCCCGGTGGCGATCTGCCGCGCGAGGATCTGGTCGCGCACGTCATAGACCTGTCCCTGCATGTCGGTGAGGTCTCCGCTGTCGACCATCTCGGCGAGGTCGATGACGTCCTGTGAGATCCGCTTGCCGAGCGCGTTCAGGTTGACGGCATAGGTGCCCTTCTGCTGGTTGAGCCGGTTGTAGCGGGCGAGGTTCTCCTCGACCTTGTTCAGTTCAGCATAACGGGACGCGGCCGCTTCACTGTCGAAGACCGCGACGACGCCTTCGCCGGCCGCCACGCGGGAGCCGGACGAGACCAGCGGGATGAGGATGCCGTCCGACGTGGTCTCGAGGAAACTCTCGTCCCGAACGACGAACAGGTCGGTGTCGACGGTGTCCTTCACGGTCGACTGGCGGGCCACTTCGGTCCGGACCGACTCATGGGCCGCCTGGTAGAACTGGTAGACGAAGTAGACGAGGACCAGCACGGAAAGGCCCAGCAGCAGGAGCCGCCAGAGCTGTTGCTTCGTACGTTCGTTCAAAGGATCCCCTCCTCTTCGATGATGGCCAGGGCCTCTGCCGTCAGCGCGGCAGGGTCCGTAGTTTTATCGATACAGAGCCAGTGCACGTCCGGGTTCCGGCGGAACCAGGTGAGCTGGCGCTTCGCGTAATGTCGGGTGTCGATTTTCAGCTGTTCCGTACAGTGCTCGAGGGTGTCCTCCCCCTGCAGGTACGGCAGCATCTCCTTGATGCCGATGGCCTGGGACGCCGTGGTGCCGGGCTGTTCATCCAGCCACTGCCGCGCCTCGTCCAGAAGGCCGTTCTCGACCATCCGGTCGACCCGGCGGTTGATGCGGTCATACAGATAGTCCCGGTCCTCCGCCGTGAGGCCGATGTAACAGACATCGTAGTTGCCCGGTTCCCGGTGGGACTGGGCGATTTGATACGTCATAGTGTACCCCGTCAGTTCATAAACTTCAAGGGCGCGCAGGACTCTCCCCGTATTGTTCGGATGGAGGCCTTCGGCATACTCCGGGTCGATGGTGACGAGCCGGTCGTACATCGCCTGGGGGCCCAGGGACTCGAGTTCTGCTTTCAGACGGGCACGGACCTCGGTGGCGTCCCCCGTGTCGAGGAACTGCAGGTTCTCGACGAAGGAATCGAGGTACAGGCCGGTGCCGCCGACGAGGATGACGTTCTTCCCTCTCCCGCGGATGTCCGCGATGATGCGGGCGGCGTCCTCCTGGAACCGGGCGACACTGTAGGTCTCCGACGGGTCCACCACATCGATGAGGTGGTGCGGGATGCCCTGCATCTCGTCCGCCGTCGGCTTCGCGGTGGCCACGTCCATGCCTTTGTAGAGCTGCATGGAGTCGAAGGAGAGGACCTCCCCGTCCAGTGCCTTCGCCAGTTCCACCGCCAGCGCCGTTTTTCCCGACGCGGTGGGTCCGACGACGGCCACCAGCGGGATGCGCTCAGTGTTTGACACGTTTGGTCTCCTTCTTCTGCACTTTCCGTTTGTTGCCCTTCTCGTCCACGATGACCGTGCTCTCCAGATGGAGAGACAGGTTCCGTTTGATCGAGTTGATGTATTCCGACCGCAGTTTCTGCTGTTCGAGACGTTCCTCGTCCGTGAGGCCCTCTTCGGACCTCTGCTTGCGGGCGAGTTCGTTGATGCGGTCGATCTTATCCTGTGTCATGGTTTCATTCCTTTGTTCTTGGCGTAGGCCAGTAATGCGTCACGGTCGTTCGGCAGTGTTCCTGCCATGACCTGTTCGAGGACGTCTTCGAGGAGTGTTCCCATCTGTGGGCCCGGCTCCATGCCGAGGGCGATGAGGTCTCCCCCTCCGACGGCGAGGTCCGAGACACGGAACACCGGCTTCTCTTTTAAAAGAACGTCCAGCATATGTTCTATTGTACTCAGGCTGTCAAGGTCTGCTCCGGTCTTCTCCGGGTTCTGTGCGAGACAGTCCGCGCGTTTGACGTCGATGAGGTGCCGGAGCGTCTCCGGGCCGAACTTGTGGAGCCGTCGCAGGAGCACCGTCTTTGTGGCCTCCAGCGGATAGTCGTGGAACTCGACGAGGGTGCACACTTCCTGCTGCATGGCCGAGGAGAGCTTCAGGCGATGGACGATGTCTGCCGCCATCTGCGCGCTGCGTTTCGGGTGGCCGTAGAAGTGGCCGATGCCCTTGTCGTCCGTGAAGAACGTCTCCGGTTTTCCGATGTCGTGGAGGAGCATCGCGAGCCGCAGTTCCGGTTCCGGGGGAACGGACTCCACGGAGTGCGCGATGTGCGTATAGACGTCATAGATGTGCCAGGGGTTCTTCTGCTCGAAGTCGAAGCAGGGTTCCAGTTCCGGGAGGATGACCGCGAAAACGTCACGGTAGTCCTGCAGGACGCGATAGACGTCTTTCCCGCAAAGCAGTTGCAGGAGTTCGGAGGCGATCCGCTCCCAGGCCACATGGAGGATGCGCTCTTTCAGCGCGTGGATGGCCTCGGACGTCTTTTCCTCGATGGCGAAGCCCAGGACGCTGGAAAAACGCAGGGCACGGAGGATGCGGAGGGCGTCTTCCGTGAAGCGCGTCTCCGGGTCTCCGACACAGCGGATGAGGTGCTGTTCGATGTCCGAAGCGCCGCCGTAGAGGTCCTCGTACCCGCGGGTCGGGCTGTAGGCGATGGCGTTCATCGTGAAGTCCCGGCGGGCCAGGTCTTCCCCGATGCTGCGGGTGAAGGTGACGCTGTCCGGATGGCGGGAATCCTCATAGGTCCCGTCGACCCGGTAGGTGGTGATCTCAAGCAGAGTCTCGTCGAGGAGCACGGCGACGGTGCCGTGCTTCAGGCCGGTCTCGATGGTCCGGCAGTCCGAGAACACGAGGAGGGTCTCCTCCGGCCGTGCGGACGTGGTGATGTCCCAGTCATGGGGCACATCGCCCAGAAGGGCATCGCGGGTGCAGCCGCCGACGACCCAGGCTTCGAAGCCCGCTTCCTCCAGAAGGCGGAGCGCAGTGTCCACGGGACCCGGCAACACGATATTCGGTTGTGTCATCGGGCCACCTCCTGTCAGTCGACGAGGGCTCGGTATTCGTCATAGGAGATCATCATGTTGATGATCCTCAGTAATTGTTTTCCGGTCATGCGTTCCGGCAGGCCCAGCGCGTTCTGGAGGGCCAGACGTTTCGCTCTGCTGTTCGGGCCGCCGGAGAGGCCGTCTCTGTAGAAGTCGAGACGGGTGATCTGCCGGGCGTCGGACGGCGGAGGCGGTACATCGCCCGCGTCGGTCACACCGGCTTTTTTCAGAGCCTCGATGAGGATGTCGTCGGGGATGCCTTCCACACCGAGTTTTCCTTCCTTCGAGGGCTTGTCCTTCCGCTTCTCCTTACCGTAGAGGTCCGGGACATAGACGTCGGTGATCTGTTCGGCAGGTACAAGGCCGCGGATGTGGTTTCGGATGAGCATGCCCGCGGAGTCGCCGTCGGTGAGGACCAGCAGTCCCCGTTTTTCGGCCAGTGTGCGGAGCAGTTCCTGTTTCTCCCGGTCTTTGAACACGCCGAACCCCTCGGTGCGAAGGATGGCCGCGTCCACGATGTTCGCGAGGCGGATGGCGTCATACTTGCCTTCCACCACGATGACTTTGTCGGTCTTCAGCATGGGCTCACGCCTTTACCCGGCGGGCCAGCGCCAGTTCGATCATCAGTTTTTCAAAAACCGTGCGGTGATCTTCGGACGTGCTCTTGAGTTTGGTGTCCGCTTCCGCCAGCAGTTCGAGGGACTTGCGGAGGGCCGGCATGGAGAACCGTCCGGCTCTGCGGAAGGCGTTCTTCAGCTTGAAGTCGCTCTTATAGGCCTGGGGGAACAGTTTCTTGAGGTCTCTCTGCTGTCCGCCTTCGTGAGCCACGACTTTGGCGCGGTACATGTCGGAATAGGTGGAGACCAGCGCGCCGAGGATCATCATGGGTTCCGTCTTCATGTCGAAGAGGATGCTGAGGGCCTGGAACACGCGGTCGAAGTTGTTGTCGAGCAGGGCGTCGATCATCTGGAACGCGGTGGCTTCCAGAGACCGGATGCAGACCGCGTCGACGTCCGCTTCCGAGATCTCCCGCTCCGCGAAGTTGCAGAGCTTCTCGACTTCGGTGACGAGGTTGCCCATGTCTTCCCCGACGTTGTCGAGAAGGTACTCCGCCGTATAGGGCGAGATGACCCGGTCGGACTTTTTGCACTCGGAGACGATGAACTTCACGAGGTCCTGACGGGTCCGGGCATCGAGGTCCACGACCGCGCCGACCTCATCGATGAGCGCCAGCATCTCCTTCATCTTCTTGGTCTTCTGCGGGAACCCGACGGTGTCCTGCCAGAAGACGAGCGTGCAGGTGTCAGGAGCGTCGGAGAGCAGTTCGACCAGCGCCTCGCGGTCCGGGTCGGAGAGTTTCTCGAAGTCGAGGTCGTGGACGAGGACACAGGTCCGCTCACACATGGCGGGCAGCGCCTCGACACACTCCACGAGTTCGTTCATGGTGACGGTCTCGCCGTCGAGCTTATGATAGTTGAACACCTCCAGGCCGGCAGGCACGACGCTGTCAGCAAGGAGGTTCGAATAGTTCAGTTTGAGGTAGGGCTCGTTCCCCTTGATGAGGTAAACGGGCAGGAATTCCTGTGACTTGATGTTCTTCCACAGGGTCTTTTCGTTGAGTTTCAAGGACATTCTCCTTTGTTTCGGCGATTCACCGGCGGTAGAGCCGGAACCGTCCCTTTGAGACGCGGGCGTCCACTTCGCCCGATTCACCGGATACAATTATATACGAAGATGTCGGCAACTTCAAACCTTCCGACCGTTTTCCCCGCAGATAACAGATGCTCGCGGAACGGGCCTCCGGCGGAAGGGCTTCTACCTGTACGGTAGGCCGGAACAGAAGGAGGCTGTCCACCCCCTGGACCTCCAGCCGCGCGGCGGGGTACTCCTTCCCCTGCCGGTACAGGTGGAGGGCGACCTCCGGCCACAGGTCGATGACCTGCTCCTCCGGTCCGGCAAAGGTTTCCGGCGGCAGATACACCTCCGGCTCGAAGGCCTCCCGTACCGCTTTGACCGCCCCGGCCTCCGTCTTCGTCTCCCGGGGCACCACCAGCGCCGAGACCTTCGTCACCCCTTCCCGCTGGAAGAGGTCTTTCAGCGCCTGGACGCTTCCGTACTCGTCGCTGCCGCAGCCGATGACGGTCGCCGCGTGGCGGTGGATGACCACGGCGCAGGAGCCCTCCACATCCGGAAAGACGACGTGGGTCACGTTGCGGTTCAAAGCCGTTTCCGTGAACACGGAGCCCAGGAGGACGATGACCGAAAGCAGCGCCGTCACCCGGAGGAGGCCCCGTTCCTGCAGAGAGCCGTACAGGACGAACCCCGCCACCGCCACCAGCAGCGCCCCGGTCAGTCCCAGGCCGAAGCCCCGGCCGGACAAGGAAAGGTAGGCAAAGGGCAGGCCGGCGAGCGCCGAACAGGCTGAGACCATGAACCGGGCAAGCATGCCGGCGCCGAGGAAGCACCAGGGCGTGAGCAGAGACAGCACCGGGACCGGTGCCGCCAGGGCGCCGAGACCGCTCAGAAGAATGGCGCCGGAGGACGCGGACGACACCAGCAGGTTGCTGAGGAGGGTCATGAGCGATACGTTCCCGAAGGTCAGGACCATGACCGGCAGCGTGAAGAGGAAACTGCAGAGGGACACGAGGAGCACGTCCAGCGGAGACTCCACTTTTTTGCGCAGTTTGTAGTTGGGGATCCGCTCCATGAGATACTCCCGGAGCGCTTTGGAAAGCGACGGATACCAGGAGAGGATGCCGAGGGTGGCGGCATAGGACAGCAGCACGCCGGTGTCCCCGGCATAGAACGGGTTCGGCAACACGATGAGCAGCACTGCGACCCCGAGGGCATTCAGCGGCTCTGACGAGCGCACCCACATCCGGCTCAGGAAGAAGACGCCCAGCATGATACCGGCCCGGACGGCGCTGCGGGGGAACCCCGTGAGGGCCACGAAGAGAAAGAGGAACAGGATGGCGCCGCCGGAGGAGGTCTTCCGCCCGGCTCCGAGATGCAGGAGGATCTTGTAGACAAGCATGGTCCAGAGGGACACATGGAAGCCGGAGACCGCGAACAGGTGCAGGACACCGGCCCGCTGGAACGCGGTGTTCGTGTCCGGCGAGATGTCGGTCTTGTCCCCCACCAGCATGCCCTCGAGGACCGCGGCCTCCTCCGGCGGCAGCCACTCTTCGATGCGCCCGGTCAGGGTCTCCCGCAGCGTCGTGAGTTTGATGCGCAGCGTCCACCAGGCGAGCCGGACCGGCGGCACCGTCACATCGCCCCGGCGTTCGGTCTCATCGAGGGGGTCCGCGTCGATCCGCCCGCCGGACGTCGCCCCGAGGTAGAGCCCCCGGGACTTGTAATACCGTGCCACCGCCGGGTCCTGCTCTCCGAGGGCCTTCATCTGCAGGGTGCCCCGGAACACATCGCCCACGCGGGGCTCGTACGTGTCCGAGGACAGCCGCAGCCGGCGCACCGGTTCTCCCCCGTCGACCAGCACGACACAGCGGTGGGCGCCCGAGGCGCTGTCGTTCAGTACCTCGGTCACGAGGAACGTGCCCTCGACCGACTCTCCGGCATGGCTCAGGGCGGGGCGGTACACGAGCATCGTCTGCAGGAGGAACGCGGTGCAGGCCACCAGCACGACGGCACAGGCTGCGAGGAAGAATTTGAGTTTCTGCTTTCCCTGGACCGGCCGGCGCAGACGGTCGAGGAGAAAGATGCCGACGGGCACCGCGGCCACCATCAGTCCGACCGCCATGCCCATCCCGGTCAGGGACAGGACCATGAGCGTCCACAGGTAACAGCTTCCAAAGTAGAACATGGGTTTTTCCATACGATCACCTCAGGCTCAGCATACCTGAAACCGGTCCCCGGTGACGGGTCTTTCCGCGGGAGCGGTCGATTTTGGCGACCGAACGGTCGTTATGGAACCGTTTTTTGGCGATGAACGGTCGAGTGGCCCATAAATCGCCCACAAAAAAGCACCCGGAAGGACTTCCGAGTGCTTTCTTCATTGTTAGATTTGAGACCGGCTCAGCCCGGAGGCCAGGTCATGTCCCGACCGCCGATGATGTGGAAATGCAGGTGCGGTACGGTCTGCTGACCCTGTTCACCGATGTTGGAGACGACGCGGTAACCCCGGTCGAGGCCCTCGTCCTTTGCCACTTTGGCAATGACGGAGAAGATGTGGCCGACGACCGCTTCGTTGGATGCGTCGATCTCATCGACGGACTGGATGTGGTCCTTCGGGATGACCAGGATGTGGGTCGGCGCCTGGGGGTTCAGGTCCCGGAACGCGAGGCACAGGTCATCTTCGTACACTTTGGTGCTGGGGATCTCTCCCGCGGCGATCTTGCAGAAAATGCAGTCTGCCATGGTGGCACTCCTTTCTTATTTCAGCATGCCTTTGACGATGTCCGCGGCTGCGGCCAGAGCGTCATCGACTTTGGTGGCATCTTTCCCGCCGGCCATCGCGCTGTCCGGCTTGCCGCCGCCGGAACCGCCGGCGACCTTTGCGACTTCGCGGACGATGTTGCCCGCATGGGCACCGGCCTTGACGGCGTCGGGACTGCAGGCGCAGGCGAAGTTGCATTTTTCTCCGTTGACGGCTGCGAAGACGACCACGAGGTCGGCACCGCTCTCCTTGGCAGAGTCTGCCATGTTGCGGAGTTCGCCGCCCTGGACCCCTTCGACTCTGGAGCAGATGAGTTTGACCGCGCCGAGGTCGACAGCGTCACCCATCATGTCCTTCGCCGCGTTGGCGGCCAGTTCCTTGTTGAGCTCCTCGACCTTCTTTTCGGAGGCCTTGAGGTCCGCCATGAGCTGGCTGGCCTTGCGGTCGATGTCGTTCTGGTTGGACTTCATGGCCGCGGCCGCTTTGGCGATGAGCGTGTCCTTCTCCTCGATGTACTTCAGAAGGTTCGTGCCGGTGACGGCCTCGATGCGGCGGACACCCGCGGCAACGGAGGACTCGGAGACGATTTTGAACAGACCGAGGGAAGCGGTGGACGGGACGTGGGTACCGCCGCAGAACTCCTTGGAGAAGTCCTCGACGCAGACGACACGGACGGTCTCGCCGTATTTCTCGCCGAAGAGCATCATGGCGCCGAGGGTCTTGGCCTCTTCGATGCTCATGACTTTCGTTTCGACGGGGATGTTCTGAAGGATGACTTCATTGACTCGGGCCTCGACCGCTTTCAGTTCTTCCGAGGTCATGGCAGCCGGATGGTTGAAGTCGAAGCGGCAGACGGTGTCGGAGACCAGCTGACCGGCCTGCTCGACATGGCTGCCGAGGACTTCCCGGAGAGCGGCCTGCAGCAGATGGGCTGCCGTATGGTTCCGCATGATGGAGCGGCGACGGTCGGCGTCGATCCTGACCTCGACCTCTTCGCCGGCTTTGGCGATGCCTTCGACGACGGTACCGCTGTGCAGGTACACACCGTTCTCAGACTTGACAGTGTCGTCGACCTGGAACGTGAACCCGCCGCACTCGATGGTGCCGGCGTCGCCGATCTGACCGCCGCTGCGGGCGTAGAACGTCGTCTTGTCGACGACAAGGACGGCGTCTTCACCGGTCTCGACGGACTCGGCAAGGTCCCCGTCTTTGACGACGGCAAGGACCTTCGCGGTCGTGTTGAAGTCGCTGTATCCGAGGAACTCAGTGGCGGGGATGTCCTTGGTGGCGTCCCCTTTGCCCTTCCAGGCTTCGGCCACGTCTTTGGCGGCGGCGTCTGCCTTGGCGCGGGCACGGGCCTCTGCGACATACTCGTGGAACTTGTCCTCGTCGACGGTCATGCCGCGCTCTTCGAGGATCTCACGGGTGAGCTCGATCGGGAATCCGAAGGTGTCGGAGAGCTTGAAGGCGTCTTCGGCCGGGAGCTCTTTGCCTTTGGCGTTCGCGATCATCTTTTCGAGCTGTTCGGAACCGGTGTCGAGGGTCTTGTTGAAGGTGGCCTCTTCGCCGGAGATGATGCTCATGATGTAGTCGTGCTTTTCGACGAGGTTCGGGTACGCGGTCGCGTTCTCGTGGATGACCATCTCGGCGACGTCGGTCAGGAACGCGTGGTCGATGCCGATGGCGCGGCCCTGCCGCATGGCACGGCGCATCAGACGGCGGAGGACATAGCCGGCACCGCTGTTAGAGGGCTTGATGCCGTCGCCGATCATGAAGGTCATGCTGCGGGCGTGGTCGGTGATGACGCGCAGCGAGATGTCGGTCTTCTCGTTCTCGTGGTAGTGGACACCGGAGAGGTCCGAAATGGTCTTCATGATGTTCTGGACCGTGTCGACCTCAAAGAGGTTGTCGACGCCCTGCATGACGCAGGCCAGACGTTCGAGGCCCATGCCGGTGTCGATGTTCTTGTGCTCGAGCGGCGTGTAATTGTTGTTGCCGTCGTTGTTGAACTGGGAGAAGACGAGGTTCCAGACTTCCATGTAGCGGTCGCAGTCGCAGCCGACCTTGCAGGTGGGCTTGCCGCAGCCGTACTTTTCTCCGCGGTCATAGTAGATCTCGGAGCAGGGGCCGCAGGGACCGGAGCCGTGCTCCCAGAAGTTGTCTTCCTTGCCGAGGCGGACCATGTGGTCTTCGGGGACGCCGACGTCCTTCGTCCAGATGTCCCATGCCTCGTCATCGTCTTCATAGACGGAGCAGTAAAGCTTGTCCGCCGGGATCTCGAGGACTTCGGTGAAGTACTCCCAGGCCCAGTGGATGGCGTCATTCTTGAAATAATCGCCAAAGGAGAAGTTGCCCAGCATCTCGAAGTAGGTGCCGTGGCGGGCGGTGTGGCCGACGTTGTCGATGTCCGGGGTCCGGATGCACTTCTGACAGGTGGTCACACGGTAGCGGGGCGGAGTGACTTCTCTCGTGAAGAACTTCTTCATCGGGGCCATACCGGAGTTGATGAGCAGAAGGCTCTTGTCTCCATCGGGCACGAGAGAGTAGCTCGGCAGCCGCAGGTGCTCTTTGCTTTCAAAGAACTGAAGGAAGCTTTCCCGCAGTTCGTTCAAACCAGTCCATTCCATAAATGGGTGTCTCCTTATAATTAAAAATACTAATACGGCTAAATATTATACGGTTGTTTGCCCTCAGTGTCAACGAAAGCCCGCCCCTTTCGGCGATTTACTTTTGAGGAAAAAACAAGTATACTTTGTTAGGTCTAAAAAAGAAAGGAACAGCCTTGCAACGCGTACGGTCAGAAACATAGTCGCCTCGCTCGCTTGGAGCGCTTCGCGACGCTCCTTGTTTCTTCCAGTTCGACAGCCTTGCTTCATCTGCCACAGGCAGCGCAAGTCTGCGAACCCTTCGCCGCGAGACGAAGCTTTTCCAGGCAATTTCCCAAACCATATCAGAAGGAGGAATCCCGTTTGAGAACGCTCATCATTGGCGCGGGTGCGTCGGGCCTGGCCGCGGCCATCACGCTGAAGCGGGAATGCCCGCGGATGGACGTCGTGCTCGTCGAGAAGCTGGCGGAGCCCGGCCGCAAGATCCTTGCCACCGGCAACGGCCGCTGCAACCTCACGAACACCGACATCTCGGTCAGCTGCTACCATGGGGACTCCTCCCTCATCTATGCCGTCCTGAACCGGTTCCAGACCGAAGACTGTCTCGACTTCTTCCATTCGCTGGGCCTCCTGACCCTCGAAGAGGAAGGCCGCGTCTATCCCCTCTCGATGAACGCCGCGACGGTGCGGAACGTCCTGCTCGAAGAGGTGGAGCGGCTCGGCATCGCGGTCGAATCCGACTTCGCGGTGGGGTCCATCGCCCCCGGGTTCACGGTCACGGACAAGTCCGGTGAGCGGACCCTCCACGGGGACTGCGTGCTCCTCGCCCTCGGCGGCAAGGCCGACGCGGCCCACGGCACGGACGGCGACGGCTACCCGCTCCTGAAACAGATGGGCATCCGTTATGCCCCCATCTCCCCCGCGCTGACCGCGCTGAAGACCGATGACCGCATCCGGCCGCTGAAGGGCCTGCGGTTCCGGGGCAGTGCCACGTTGGTCGACGAGAAGGAACACCTCATCGCCAGAGAAGAAGGCGAACTGCAGTTCACGGAGAACGGCCTCTCGGGCATCCCCGCGTTCCAGCTCTCCGGCGACGCCGCGGTCCTCACCAAGACACAGCGCC
>JAFTZU010000028.1 GCA_017461005.1 Clostridia bacterium | reverse complement strand
CGAGGAACTCGACGAGACCCATCATAAGACCGGAAGCGACGATGGCCGGGAGGATCGGGACGAATACGTCGCCGAGGGACTTCAGCATCTTCTTCCAGATCGGCATCTTGGAGGCGGCCGCTGCCTTTACGTCTTCCTTGGTCGCCGCGGACGCGCCGGTGACGGCCAGGAACTCATCGTACACTTTGTTGACGGTGCCGGTGCCGATGATGAGCTGGAGCTGTCCGTTGGACTCAAACAGTCCCTGGACACCTTCCACTTCTTCCAGCTTTTCGGTCTGGACTTTGTCGTTGTCGGCAATGACCAGGCGAAGCCGGGTAGCACAGTGTGCTGCGGATACGACGTTCTCGCCGCCGCCGATGAGGGCCGCGATCTCCTCCGCGCACTTTCTGTAGTCGAGAGCCATGTAAACATCTCCTTCTTTTCTCTCAAAACTTTTAGAACATTGATTTTTGAAACCGATTTCAATGTTCTCTATTACATTATAACTATACCCCTCGGAAAGTGTCTTTGTAAAGATAACACAATCCATAAGGATTTGCCCCGTAATTTGGCTAAATCGCCCATTGAAAAGTGCGCTCTCGCGTGCTTTCTATGGCGATTTATGGACGAAACTCCAGTGAATTCGTTTTCAAACAGAACCCCGTTCCATAATGCGGTAGCCGAGCATGATCTGTCTCGTGTAGGACGGTTCGGACCCCTTCTCGAGGATATCAAGAAGGATGGACGCGGCGTCTCTGCCGCACTGGGTCTGGTACAGCTCCGCGGTGGTCAGCTGCGGGGACGACACCTGGTTCGCCCAGTCGTTGCCGAAGGCGACGACCGAGACGTCCTCCGGGATGCGCCGTCCGGATTCCTTCAGCGCCATCATCGCGCCCTGGCCCATGGAGTCCGTCGCGCAGAAGATGCCGTCGAGGTCCGGGTGGTCCGCGAGGAGCTGCTGCATCGCCTCATAGCCGCTCTCCATGTGGAAGTCCGAGATGACGGTGGGCGGGGCCGGGGTGAAGCCCGCTTCCCAGAGCGCCGCCTTGACGCCCTCGATGCGGCCCACGCCGACCGCCGGGTCCGTCTTCGGCGCCGAGACACAGCCGATGCGGGTGCGCCCCTTCTTCAGGAGCAGCTTCGTGAGGTCCTTCGCCGCGTTGAAGTCGTCGTGGTAGACACAGTTGCAGTCCTTGAAGTGCTGACCGGTGACGACGAGGGGGATGTCGCAGTTTTTGTAGGTCCCGTTGCGCACGTCCGCGTCGTTCGCCGCCATGACGATGGCGCCGGCCATATGGTACGCCTGCATCCAGTCGAGGTACCGCCCGACGGAGTCCGGCGCGTGTTCGAGGCTGCCGAGGACCGTCATGTAACCGGCCTCTGCAAGCACTTCGTGGGCGCCTTCCACCACCTGGGAGACGGACTTCGAGTGGATCTTTGGCACGAGGATGCCGACCTGCCGCACCCGACCGGTCCGCAGGTCGTGGGCCACCTGGTTCGGGACGTAGCCCGTCTCCTTGATGACCTTGTCGATCGCTTCATACTTCGCGGCGCTGAGGGAGCCTCCGTTCAGGTAACGGCTGACCGCTGACGGGGAGACACCGGCCAGTTCCGCGATCTCTCGTAGTGTCATATTCATTCTCCTCTAAAAAGGATTCTTTAATACGTTTTCAGGAGCCACCGGAAACCGCAGCCGCGCAGAGTCAGTACGTCGGCTGTCACTTCGTCACCGGTGAGGAGGTCCTTGTACACCTCGCCCTTCGGCAGGTACGCGGTCTGGGGGTCCTGGTCGAAGTTGAAGAGCGCGAGGAGCTTCTCCTTCCCGTGGAACCGCCCGACGCCGAGGATGTGGTCGTTGTTCGGCTCCAGGGTCCAGACGTCCGCGTCCGCGTCGAAGACCTCATGGTCCGCCCGGATGTGTTCGAGGGTCCGCAGTCTCTCGTAGACCTGCCCCTCCGGGGTGTCCGTGTCGTGGCGATTTACGGCTTTCCCCCAGTCGAAATTCCCGCGGTGAAGGTACCGGGAGTCGTCCGCCTTCAGGGGGTCATCATGGTAGGACCAGTCGTTGGTCTGAGCCAGTTCATCGCCCGAGTACAGCACCGGGATGCCGCTCTGGGTCAGAAGGAAGGCGTGGAGGGACTCGATGGCGCCCACCACGTGGGAGATCCATTCTTCCTCACCGCTTGCGAGGGCAGGTTCGAGGCCGAGGAGGGAAGCGGTGGTGCCGCAGAGGCGTGCATCGCCCAGTTTCGGGTCGTCGTTGTAGAGCTCGCCCCGGGCGTTGCTGCCGGGCCAGATGCCGCGGAAGTAGACATTGAGGTATTTCTTGTGGGGCACTTCGGTCATGCCGAACTTCCCGAGGAAGTCGAAGTCGAGGCCCCAGCCGATGTCGTCGTGGCACCGGAGGTAGTTTAGGAACGTGTACTGGGTCGGGAGTTCGAAGACCGTCTCCAGCTGGTGGCGGAGGAGCCGGACGTCCCGGGTGGCGACCGTGTGCCAGGTGCTGGCCATGGTGGTCACGTTGTAGAGCATCTGGCATTCCGGCTTCTCCACGGTGCCGAAGTAGGGGACCACCTTGGAGGGCTCCATGACGACTTCGCCGAGGAGCAGGGCGCCGGGGCAGACGATGTCCGCCGCGAGGTGCATGATGCGCACCAGTTTGTGGACTTCCGGCAGGTTCCGGGAGCGGGTGCCCACCTCTTTCCAGATGTAGGGGACCGCGTCGAGACGGATGACGTCCACGCCCTTGTTGCAGAGGAAGAGCATGTTGTCCGTCATGTCGTTCAGGACGATCGGGTTTTTGTAGTTGAGGTCCCACTGGTACGGGTAGAAGGTCGTCATGACGACCTTGCCCGCCTCCTCGCACCAGGAGAAGTTGCCGGGCGCGGTCTGGGGAAAGACTTCGGGGACCGTCTTCTCATATTCGTTCGGGATGTCCCAGTTGTCATAGAAGAAGTACCGGGACTGGGCGAGGGGATCTCCGGCGCGGGCGGCCTTCGCCCAGGCGTGGTCCTCGCTCGTGTGGTTCATGACGAAGTCGAGGCAGAGGGACATGCCGTTCTTCCGGCAGTCGTCGGCCAGGGCTTCGAGGTCCTTCATGGTGCCGAGCTTCGGGTCCACGTTGCGGAAGTCCGAGACCGCGTACCCGCCGTCGCTGCGCCCTTCGGGGCTCTCGAGGATCGGCATGAGGTGCAGGTAGTTGATGCCCGTCTCTTTGAGGTAGTCGAGGTGGGCCCGGACGCCCTGCAGGGTGCCGTTCCACTCGGGGCCCTCGCGGCCGAAGGCCTGGACGTACATCAGCATGCCGAGGAGGTCCCGGCGCTTGTACCAGTCCGGCTCTTTGAGACGCTGCTCGTCGAGCTTCTTCAGCGCGGGTTTGCGCTGCTCGAAGTTGTCCTTCAGCATGGTGACGAAGTAGTCATAGGCCTCCTCGTCGTCATACAGTTCCATGTAGAGCCATTTCAGCTCCTCTTCCGCCGCGGCGAGCCGCTCCCGGAAGATGAGGTCGTTTTTCTTGCTCATAAGGCTGCCTCGACTTCTTCCAGCGTCGGCATGGCCGGGATGGCACCGGGCTTGCTGGTGGTCAGGGAGGCGGCGCGGTTCGCGAAGGTCAGGTCTGCTTCCAGTTCGTCGGCGGTGAAGCCGGCGAGGCCGTTCTCACGCTTACAGAGCTTCGACAGGAAGGCGCCGAAGAACGTGTCGCCCGCGCCGTTGGTGTCGGCGACCTGGACTTTGAAGCCGGGGACCGTGCCGGTGAGGACT
This sequence comes from Clostridia bacterium, assembly GCA_017461005.1. Lineage (GTDB taxonomy): Bacteria > Bacillota > Clostridia > Oscillospirales > Acutalibacteraceae > RUG420. The sequence continues at coordinate 1,288 of JAFTZU010000028.1, read as the reverse complement.
TCACCGCCGTCCTTCGGCGCGTAGCGGTAGTAGACGCCGTCCGGGCCGAGGGTGACGAGCACGAGTTTGATGCCCTTCGCGGTCAGCGCTTCCGCCGCCGCGTCCGGCGCTTCGAAGCCGGAGAGCAGGGCGGTCTCCTCGTCGGAGATCTTCAGGACGTCGACCATGCCGAGGGGCTCGCGCATCCAGCGGACCGCGTCCTCTTCGGACAGCCACAGGGCCGGCCGGTAGTTCGGGTCGTAGGTGATGATGGCGCCGGCGGCCTTCGCGTCTTTCGCCGCTTCAAGGGTGGCGGTCCGGGACGGGTCGTCCGTCAGGCTGACGCTGCCGAAGTGCAGGATGGGCGCATTCGCGATGAGCGCCTCCGGGATGGCGGCCCGCTCGAGGCAGATGTCCGCGCCGGGTCGGCGGTAGAACGAGAAGCTGCGCTCGCCGCTGTCGTCGACAGTGACGACAGCCAGGGTCGTCGGGATGGTCTCGTGGACGACGAGGCCGGAGGTGTCGACGTCATCGTTTTCGAGGGTGTTTCGCAGCAGGGCGCCGAAGGCGTCGTCGCCGATGCAGCCGACGAAGGCGGTCTTCGTCCCGAGACGGGACGCGGCCACCGCCACGTTGGCGGGCGCGCCGCCGGGGTTGGCGGCCAGAGTGGGGACGCCTCGCTCGTCGACGCCGGTCTGCGTGAGGTCGATGAGGACTTCACCGACGGTCACAAGGTCGATGGTTCTCGCAGTATCAGACATGGTTCATGCTCCTTCTGGCAGGCGTTTCGAAGCGCACTGCCGTACAGATTTTTGCAATCGATTTCATTACAATTCCAATATAAGAGTTTTACGGACAAATCGCAATGAGAAACGCCTCGGCGAAACACCCAAAAAATTCGCGCCTCCACTGTGCAACCTGCCGAGGAAAACAGAAAAAGCCAGCCGTGGTCCGGCTGGCTTTTAGTAAAGATATTTCTTATATACTTATTATAATCGGTCGGTACATCGCCTCAGTCGGCAAACTCCATGAGAGCGATCTGTTTCTGGACTTCTTCCGTGACCACTTCGTAGATGCGTTTGCCGTAGTGGATGTACTTTTCTTCGCCTTCGTGGCGGCAGTGTTCGGCGAATGCTTTGCCGATCTCTTCGGGGACGTCGTCGCCGCCCTTGCGGATGGTGAGATAGTAGAACGAGTAGGCCGGGCTCTCCATGATCTTGTCGTAGACCGGAGAGGCGGTCTTGGCGAGGAGCCGGTGCAGTTCGGAGATGGCGACGGTGGACAGCTGCGTGGACGGCAGGTACATGTT
>JAFTZU010000027.1 GCA_017461005.1 Clostridia bacterium | reverse complement strand
TCTGTCCTTCGATGTCGAGGAACAGCTCTTTATCGCCAACGAGACGGATCCAGTCGTTGCCGGAGCCCTTCGGGACCACCGCTACTTCCGCGTTCCTGTGGCCGTATGCGCCGTTGACCACTTCGTACAGCGTCCCGTCGCCGCCGACGGCGTAAAAGCGGACCTTCTTGTCCCCTGCCGCTGTCGCCGTCTCGTCGACGAACCGGATGCCGTCGCCCGCCGCCTTCGTCGTGTAGACCTCATAGTCGACCCCCAGCTTTTCACAGGCCGGGATGATGAGTTCGTTCACGATGTCCGTCTTATTGTTCTTGCCGGAAACGGGGTTCACCACAAAATAGTGTTTTACTTTCTCCATATTGTTTACCTCCATGTCAGTCGGGATGGGGTCTTACTTCAGGGATTCCAGAAACGCGTCTTTCTCGTGGTAGTTGATGACGTCGTCCCAGGCCGGCGTGTTGTAGCCGTCCCGGTAGCCGTCGTAGCCGGGTCTGGTCTTCCGCTTCTCGTCTTCGGAAAGGTCGAGGCCGATGGTGCCGCCGGGGTTCATCGTGTAGCCCGGGTCGAAGTAGTCCTTCAGCAGTTTGAAGATGCCGTACTCCGTCTCGCCGATGTTGTTCTCGAGCCACGGGGCGAACATCTTGCCGATGCCGTGGTGGTGCGAGATGGCGGCGCCGGAGCGCAGGATTGCGTCGAGGATACTGTTGAGGTACTCCTTGAACTTCTCGGACTGGTTGATGGGCGTCAGGAAGATGAAGTAGAGGTTCGCGCCCTGGGGGTAACAGTGGGACATGTGGGTCGTGATGACCGTGCCCTCCACTTCGTGGCATACTTTCCGCACTTCGCGATGTACCTTCTCCATGTTGGACCAGTTCACGCAACACTCGAGGGTGTCGACACAGATGCCGAAGTCCATGATCGTATCGCGCAGGTACGGGTCGTTGAAGCGGCCCTTCTCCCAGCTCTTGCAGACGTAGCCGGTCAGCGGGATGGCGCCGTGTTTCAGGGCGATCTTCAGGATGTTGTAGTAGACGTTCCAGGAGTAGCCCTTCTCGCCTTCGGTGAAGCCGAGGAACAGGCAGCACTCCATGTCCTTGTAGCCGAGTTTGTCGAGCATCGGCTGGAGAGGTGTGTCGTCGACGTTGTAGAGGCGGAGCATCATGTTGGTCTCCTCCTCGTCGGAGAGACGGAAGACGGAGGAGAAGCCGCACTCGCGCTGCATCATCTCCCGGGCCGCCTCCATGGCGTCGTTCCAGTTCTTGAACATGTAGGAGAAGCGGTGGCGGTTCTCGGGCATGTAGCGGTAGAACCGCAGGGTGACTTCGGTCAGGACACCGAAGGTGCCTTCGCCGCCCATCATGATCTCATTGAGGTTCGGGCCGGTGGCCTCTCTCGGGTAGTGGGACGTGACGATCTCGCCCCGGGGCGTCGCGTACTTCTGGGACACGACGAGATCCTTCGCGCAGCCGTAGTAGGTGGAGTTCTGGCCGGAGCCTCTGGTGACGACCCAGCCGCCGACCGAGGAGTACTCGAAGGACTGCGGGAAGTGGCCGCAGGTGTAGGCCCGTTTGGCGCCGAACTCCTCGACCGCGTTGTTCAGGTGGCGTTCGTAGTCCGGGCCGGAGAGGCCGGTCTGGACCGTGATGGTCTGGTCCACTTCGTTGAAGTAGAGGACCTTGTTGTATTTCCGCCGCATGTCGAGGGAGACGCCGCCCTTGACGGGCTCGACGCCCCGGGTGACGGAGGAACCGCCGCCGTAGACATAGAGCGGGATGCCGTGTTTCGCGCAGTAGTCGACCGTCTTGACGATCTGCTCCGACTCGCTCGGATAGAGCACGATGTCCGGCAGGGAGTCGAACTTGCCTTCGCGCATGCGGAGAAGGTCGTAACAGGTCTGGCCGTACATGACGCTCATGCGGTCGTAGTCGCCCTGAGACCAGTCGTCTCCGTAGACGCTCTTGAAGAAGTCCACGTGCTCCTGTGCCATTTTCGGGGCGTACTCGGGGCCCAGTT
>JAFTZU010000001.1 GCA_017461005.1 Clostridia bacterium | reverse complement strand
GCACTGAGCAGGGCGCTAAAGCATGCGCTATGCGCTTGGGTGCGAGAGACGGGACTTGACGTGTTTTCGCTTCGCGAAAACACTCTGAGTTGCTGCCGCAACTCCACTCCCTAAAAACATGCCACAGGCATGTTTTCTTAACGGTCGTGCCTTCGGTTCAAGTCCCGATCTCTCGGGAACAAGGAAAGGCTAGGTCCATACGGACCTAGCCTTTCTTGGTGCGAGAGACGGGACTTGAACCCGTACGAGTCGCCCCACACGCCCCTCAAACGTGCGCGTCTGCCGATTCCGCCACTCTCGCGTGTTTCGTGAGTTTCGCCTCACGCAACATTGACTATTATAGTGATAACCCCGGTCTTTGTCAACCAAAAATCGGGGATTTTTTCACTTTTTAATCGTAGTATTTTTCCCGGTGTTTCCGGCGGGCAAAATGGAAGATCCCGTACCCTGCCACCGCCGCCACAAAGGCGATGAGACCGATGTAGACCGACCGGTTCGAACTGCCGTCGACCTTGAGGTCGGACCAGTAGTTGCTCATGAGCGTCTGGGTATCGGAGGGCAGGTTGTGGAAGTACTGGTAGTTCTCGAAGAGAGACTCATCCGGGTACAGGGTCTTGTCCCCTTTGTAGGTGTACTCGTCCATTTTGAGCACTTCCGTGTTCGGGGTCGCGTAGGCGATGTACTCCGCGTTCGCCAGAGCCACTTCCGGTTCTTCCATGAAGTTGATGTACAGCTCCGCGGCACCTTTGTTCTTCGCCGTGGTCGGGATGCACATGGCGTCGACGAAGATGTTGGCGCCTTCCTTCGGGAACGCTACCGCCAGGTCGTCGTTGTTCTCGGCCATGGTGAAATAATCGCCCACATAGTATGGAGCCATGGCGGCCGCGCCGCTCTCCATGATGTTGTAGACCTCGTCCATGACGTACGCCCGGACGACCGGTTTCTGCTCGAGGAGCTTGTCGTAGGCCGCCGCCCACTGTGCCGGGTCGGTGTCGTTGTAGTCCTGACCGAGCAGAGACTGCGCGATAGCAAAGGCGTCCCGGGGGTTGTTGAACATGAGGACCTGGCCCTCATACTTCTCGTCCCAGAGGATCTCCCAGCTGTCCGGCGTCCCCTCGACCAGCTTCTTGTTGTAGATGAGCGCGACATAGCCGACGTTGTACGCGACCGTGTACTCGTCCTTTGGGTCGTAGTAAAGGCTCTTGTACTTCTCGTCGATATACTTGAAGTTCGGGATGTGCGAATAGTCCAGTTTCTCGAGGAGACCCTCGTCGATGAGCCGCTCGATCATGTAATCAGACGGGATGACGAGGTCATAGTTCGCGCCGCCGCTCTTGAGCTTCGCGTACATGTCCTCGTTCGAGTCGAAGTTCGTGTAGTTGACCTTGATGCCGGTCAGTTCCTGGAACTTCTTGTTGACGTCGAGAGAGCCTTCTCCCCCGTCCGAGATGTATTCGCCCCAGTTGTAGACGTTCAGGGTCGTGCCCCGGTACGGGTTGTTGCGGTAGAAGTCCTCGTTCTCGATGTTCGCGGTGTTCGGCGCGCTGCTCGGGACCGCGAAGGCAAACAGGCAGGAGCTGAGCACCATGACGAGTGCCATGAGCCCTGTGGCGATGTATTTCCTCATTTCGCCACCTTCTCTCTGTTACGCAGGCTCCCGTTCTCCGCGCGGTTCTGGATGACGTTCAGCGCGATGAGAAGGATGAGCATGACGAGGAAGATGATAGTGGACAGTGCATACATGTCCGGTGTCACGCGTTTCTTCGTCATCGAATAGATGCGGATCGGCAGGGTCTGGAATTCCGGACCGCTGACGAAGTACGAGATGACGAAGTCATCGAGCGAGAGCGTGAACGCCATGATGGCGCCGGCGATGACGCCGGGGCGGATCTGCGGCAGGGTGACCTTGAAGAACGCCTGGACCGGCGTACAGCCGAGGTCCTGGGCGGCTTCCGTCAGGTACCCGTCCATCGCCCGGAAACGCGGGAGGATGTTCAGGATGACATAGGGCAGCTGGAACGTGATATGGGCGATGAGCATGGTGCCGAAGCCCAGCACGCCCTGCCGGTGCATAAGGGTGCCCGCGAAGACGAACAGGAGCATCATGGAGATGCCCGTGACGATGTCCGGGTTCATCATGGGGATGTTGTTCGTCGTCAGGAGCGTTTTCTTGTAATAGCGGTTCCGTGTGTAGTTGATGCCGACGGCGGAGACGAGTCCGAACACGGTCGAGATGACCGCGGAGATGACCGCCAGGACCACCGTGTTGCGGAAGGCCGCGATGGTGGCGCCGTCCTTGAAGAGTTCGGCGTACCATTTGAGCGAGAAGCCTGCTATGACGCTCGTACTGTTGGAGGAGTTGAAGGAGAAGACCATCAGCACCACCATCGGGGTGTAGAGCATGATCATGAACAGAGCGAGATAGATGCGTTCGAGGACCGTGGTTTTCCGTTTCATACGACCATCCCCTCCTCTGCGTCGCCAAAGCGGTTCATGACCGCGAGGCACACCAGGATGAAGACCATCAGGAGCAGCGAGATGGACGCGCCGAGATGGTAGTTGTAGGCCGTCTGGAACTGCATTTCGATGACGTCACCGATGAGGGTGTATCGCCCGCCGCCCAGCTTCTGGGAAATGTAGAAGGTACTGACGGAGGGCACGAAGACCATCGTGACCCCGGAGATGATGCCGGGTTTGGTCAGGGGGATCATGACGTCCTTGAAGATCTGGAAGCCGTTGGCGCCCAGGTCTCTCCCCGCTTCGATGTACTTGTAGTCGAGTTTGGTCATGGTCGTGTACAGCGGCAGGACCATGAAGGGCACGTAGTTGTAGACCATACCGAAGATGACGGCGCCGCTCGTGTTGATGAGATGGAGCGGGCTCAGGCCGATGCTCTGCAGGAAATGGTTGATGATGCCCGTGTCCTCGAAGAGGACCATGATGGCGTAGGTGCGGAGGATGAAGTTCATCCACATGGGGATCATGATCAGCATGACGAGGACCGTCTGGGTGCTGGCTTTCGTCTTCGAGAAGATGTAGGCCAGCGGATAAGCAGTCACGAGACACAGGATGGTCGCCACCAGTCCGAACCAGACAGAGCGGAAGATGGTGTCCGTATACAGCGAGAGCTGTGTGATGTTTTCGAGGCTGAAGTGCCCGGCGGCGTCTGTCAGCGCGTAGTACGCGACGATGGCCAGTGGAGCGACGATGAACACCGCCATCCACAGACCGTAGGGCGCCGTGATGGCATTGTAGGTGCGGTTATTCATCTTCGTCGACCTCCGTGATGTCATCGAGGTCAGTGATGTCGAGTTCCGCGTTGGAGATGTAGTCCATCTCGTCGGAGAAGCTCGAGTAGTCACCGAACTCACCGGAGTACTTGGATTTCTTCATGATGTGGATCTCATCGGGTTTGATGAGGATGCCGATGGTCTCCCCTTCGGCGGAATAGTCCGTCGTCTGGATCATCCACTTGAAGTCGTTGATGTCGACGATGATCTCGTAGTGGAGGCCCTTGAAGGTGACGGACGTGATGACGCCGGTCAGCATACCGTCTTCCGGCGCGCAGATGTCCACGTCTTCCGGACGGACGACGACGTCGACGGGTTCGTTCAGCGCAAAGCCTTTGTCCACGCAGTCGAAGTCGTGGCCGGAGAAGCGGACGCGGCAGTCGGACAGCATGATGCCGTCGAGGATGTTGGACTCGCCGATGAAGTCCGCGACGAAGGCGTTGGCCGGCTCGTTATAGATGTCTTCGGGGGTGCCGATGTGCTGGATCTCACCGCCGTCCATGACGATGACCTTGTCGGACATGGAAAGGGCTTCCTCCTGGTCATGGGTGACATAGATGAAGGTGATGCCGAGGCGCTGCTGGATGTTCTTGAGTTCGACCTGCATGTCCTTGCGGAGTTTGAGGTCGAGGGCGCCGAGGGGCTCATCGAGCAGGAGCACTTCCGGGTCGACCGCCAGGGCTCTGGCGATGGCGACGCGCTGCTGCTGTCCGCCGGACAGAGAGTCGATGGACCGGCGCTCGAAGCCTCTGAGGTCGACAAGAGCCAGCATCTCTTTGACCTTCGCCTGGATGGCGTCCTCTTTCATCTTTTTGAGGCGCAGACCGAAGGCGATGTTCTCATATACGTTCAGGTGCGGGAACAGTGCATAACGCTGAAAAATGGTGTTCACGCGCCGTTTGTGGGCCGGGACACCATTCATGACCTGATTATCAAAAATGACCTCGCCGGAGTCCGGTTCCTGGAAACCCGCAATAATGCGCAACGTCGTTGTTTTACCACACCCGGAAGGTCCGAGGATGGTGACGAATTCCCCGTCTTTGATGTCGAGGTTCAGGTTGTTCAGGATCGTTTCTCCGTCAAAGGCCACGCAAATGTCTTTGAGAGTGATGATGACGTTTTCTTTCACTTATGCACTTCCTTTTTTAACCGTAAATTGCTGTACTGGGAACAACATTACAGACCGAGTCAAAGAAAATTTCCGACAGACGTATCCGTCTGTCGGAAATCCGCTAGTTAAACTATATTATTTTTAAAACTAAAAGTCAATCGCGACGGGGTCAAACCTCGACGAGTTCGTACTCTCTGGTACCGAACCCGAGGTCGGCTGCCGCTTCGATGGTGTGGATGCCGTGGCGGGACTCGACGCGCTCGATAAAATGGTCTTTTCCGGGGTCGTCGGACGCATAGATGAGGTCGATGCAGGCCTGATCGATGGCGACCGGGTCGGTGGAGGCCAGGATGCCGATGTCCGCCATGCAGGGGTCTTCCGCGACATCGCAGCAGTCACAGTCGACGGAGAGGTTCTTCATGACATTGATGAAGAGGATGTTCTTGCCGAAGTGTTCAACGACAGAGGAAGCGGCGTCTGCCATCGCTTCGCAGAAACGGTCCTGTTCCGCGTGTTTGTTCCAGCAATCGATGATGTCGGTGCTGACACCTCCGGAGTGGATGAGCGCCTTGCCTTCGCTGGAGGCGCAGCCGATGGAGAGCTGTTTGAGGGCTCCGCCGTAACCGCCCATCGGGTGGCCTTTGAAGTGTGCGAGGACCAGCATGGAGTCGTAGTTCTCGATGTTCTTGCCGAGGGTGTTGGTCTTCAGGACCTTGCCGTTCGGGATGTCCCAGACGACGTCTGGGCCTTCTGCGTCCAGCAGGTCGATCGGCAGATACTTGGTCCAGCCGTGGTACTCGAGCAGTGCCATATGAGACTCTGTATGGTCACGGACTCCGCTGAATGCGTCACCGTATGCGGTGTTGTTTTCGACGAACGTTCCCTTCACTTCATCGAGCATCGGCTTCCAGAATGCCGGACGGATGAAGTTCTGGTTTCCCTTTTCTCCGGAATGGACTTTGACGGCGACTTTGCCGGGCAGATCCACACCGAGTTTGTGATAGAGTTCCACGACCTTCTCGGGCGTGATTTCTCTGGTGAAATATACAGTAGCAGACATAGAATGTTCCTTTCTTTTGCTAACCTAAAATCAACTTTCCTAAATCCCGGATATATTGTACACAATAGGAGTACAAAGGGTCAAGTCTCGCCCCTCGTGGCGAGACTTGACGCTGTTTCACCCTGGCCGGGCAGTGAAACAGCACCGAGCTGCTGCCGCAGCTCCCGTCGCTAAAAACAGTCCGCAGGACTGTTTTCTTAACGCTCCGGCTCTGCCGAGTTCAAGTCTCTTCTCGGCAAAGAATAAGGACCGTCCAGAAGGACGGTCCTTATTCTTGGTCCGAGTGGCGAGACTTGAACTCACGGCCTCTTGACCCCCAGTCAAGCGCGCTACCAACTGCGCCACACCCGGATATGCAGTTTTCGTGCCTGTATATAATAACAGAACGGAACTTCAGAATCAACCAAAAAATTGGATTTCCAAAGAAAAACTGCAGTTAACATTCAAACACACGGCCTCTTGACCCCCAGTCAAGCGCGCTGTGGTCACAGCATCTTTTTGAGGTACTCGCCGGTGTAGGAACCTTTGGTCTTCGCGACCTGTTCCGGCGTGCCGGTGGCGACGACAGTTCCGCCGTTGTCTCCCCCGTCCGGACCGAGGTCGATGATGTAGTCGGCGTTCTTGACAACGTCGAGGTTGTGCTCGATGACGAGGACCGTATTGCCCTGGTCGACCAACTCCTGAAGGACGTCGATGAGCTTGTGGACATCGGCGCTGTGGAGACCGGTGGTCGGCTCATCGAGGATGTAGATGGTCTTGCCGGTGGAGCGCTTGGACAGTTCCGTGGCCAGTTTGACGCGCTGTGCCTCACCGCCGGACAGTGTGGTAGCGGGCTGTCCCAGTTTGACATAGCCGAGTCCCACTTCCTGCATCTTCTTGCAACGGTTGTAGATCTTCGGGACGGCCGAGAAGAATTCGACCGACTCGTCGATGGTCATGTCGAGGACGTCGCTGATGCTCTTGCCCTTGTACTTGACCTCCAGCGTCTCCCGGTTGTACCGTTTGCCGCCACAGACCTCACAGGGGACGTAAACGTCCGAAAGGAAGTGCATCTCGATCTTCACGATGCCGTCGCCCTGGCAGGCCTCACAGCGGCCTCCTTTGACGTTGAAGGAGAACCGGCCGGCACTGTAGCCGCGGATCTTCGCGTCGCTTGTGGCGGCGAACAGCGTACGGATGTCGTTGAACAGGTTCGTGTAGGTCGCCGGGTTCGAACGGGGCGTCCGTCCGATGGGCGACTGGTCGATGTCGATGACCTTGTCGAGGGCTTCGATGCCTTCGACGCCGTCGGAGTCGCCCGGGAACATCTTCGCCCGGTTGAGGTCTCTGGCGAGCGTCTTGTAGAGGATCTCATTGACGAGAGACGACTTGCCGGAACCGGAGACACCGGTGACACAGGTGAAGGTGCCCAGCGGGATCTGGACATCGATGTTTTTGAGGTTGTGTTCCCTGGCGCCTTTGACCGTCAGGAAGTTACCGTTGCCCTTCCGGCGTTCGGTCGGGACCGGGACTTTGCGTTCGCCGCTCAGGTACTGTCCGGTGACGGATTCCTTGCAGGCGATGACTTCGTCGACCGTACCCGCTACGACCACTTCGCCGCCGTTGATGCCGGCGCCGGGGCCGATGTCGACGATGTAGTCCGCGGCTCGCATGGTGTCCTCGTCGTGTTCGACGACGATCAGCGAGTTGCCGAGGTCCCGGAGGTCCTGCAGCGTGGCGATGAGTTTGTCGTTGTCTTTCTGGTGCAGGCCGATGCTGGGCTCGTCGAGGATGTAGAGGACACCGGTGAGCGCCGAGCCGATCTGCGTAGCCAGACGGATGCGCTGGCTCTCACCGCCGGACAGCGTTCCGGCACTGCGGGCCAGGTCGAGGTATTCGAGTCCGACGCTCTGTAAGAACTTCAGTCTCGATTTGATCTCTTTCAAAATGAGTTCGGAGATGATCTGGTCCCGTTCAGACAGCTGGATGTTGTCGAAGAACTCCAGTTCCTTCTCGATGGACAGGTGTGTGAGTTCATCGACATTGAGACCGCCGACGGTGACCGCAAGGCTCTCCGCCTTCAGACGTTTGCCGTGGCACAGTTCACAGTCGTGCTCCGACATGACCTGTTCGATCTGCCGCTTGGACACCTGGGAGCTGGTCTCTTCGTATTTCCGTTTGAGGTTGTTGACGACGCCTTCGAACCGGGCCTGCCATTTGCCATCCGAGTAAGTGGTGCGGCGATGGAATTCGACCCGTTCATCGCCCGTGCCGTAGAGGATCTTCTCGAGGTCCTCCCGCTTCATGTCTTTGACGGGCGTGTCGATGGAGAAGCCGAAGTGGTCGGCGACGCCTTCGTAATACATCTCGGCGATGGTGCCGCCGTCGGTCTTCATCCAGCCGGGGGCCTTGATGGCGCCTTCGCGGATGGAGAGGCTCTTGTCGGGCATCAGAAGGTCTTCATCGATGATGGTGTAAGAACCGAGGCCCGTGCACTTCGGACAGGCGCCGAAGGGGTTGTTGAAGGAGAACATGCGGGGCGCCAGGTCGTCCATGGAGATGCCGTGTTCCGGGCAGGCGTAGTTCTGCGAGAACTGCATCTCCTCCCCGTCGATGACATCGACGACGGTCATGCCCTCCGCCAGCTTGGTGGCGGTCTCGACCGAGTCGGTCAGGCGGCTCTCGATGCCGGGTTTGACGACGAGACGGTCGACGATGATCTCGATGTTGTGTTTATAGGTCTTCTCGAGTTTGATGTTTTCCGAGAGGTCGCGGACTTCCCCGTCGATGCGGGCCCGGACGAAACCGGACTTGGAGGCGCTCTCCAGAGCCTTGGCGTACGTACCCTTTTTGCCCCGGGCGATGGGCGCCATGACCTGGATCCGGGTGCCTTCGGGCAGCGCCATGATCTGGTCGACGATCTGGTCGACGGTCTGGTGCTGGATCTCCCGTCCGCAGACCGGACAGTGCGGCACGCCGATGCGGGCGTACATGAGACGCATGTAGTCGTAGATCTCCGTGAGGGTGCCCACGGTGGAACGGGGGTTCTTAGAGGTCGTCTTCTGGTCGATGGAGATGGCCGGAGACAGTCCGTCGATGGACTCGACCTTCGGCTTGTCCATGATGCCGAGGAACTGTCGGGCATAGGACGACAGGGACTCCATGTACCGGCGCTGTCCTTCAGCGAAAATCGTATCGAAGGCAAGAGAGGACTTGCCGGAGCCCGAAAGCCCGGTGAAGACGACCATCTTTTCCCGCGGGATGTGGAGGTCGATGTTCTTTAAGTTGTGTTCCCTTGCTCCGACGATGCGGATCTCTTTGTTAGCCATAAACGTTATGGTCCCTTTCGTTTCTTCGTCGTTTTGTCCGCTTTGCTGCCGCCGTAGGAACCGTCACGCAGTTCGGCGATCTTGTCCCGGTAGTAGGCAGCGGTCTCGAAGTCGAGGATGCGGGCGGCGGCCTGCATCTCCTTCGTCATCTTGCGGATGAGGTCCTCGCGCTGGGCCTTCGTCAGGCGCTTGCCGCCGGACTTCTCGGTGTCCACCTTCGAGGTGATCTCGATGACGTTTCGAATGTCTTTGACGATGGTCTTCGGCGTGACGCCGTGTTCTTCATTGTAGCGTTCCTGGATCTCTCTGCGGCGGAACGTCTCGGTGATGGCCCGTTCCATGGAGGGCGTGACGCTGTCCGCATACATGATGACCTCGCCGTTGGCATTTCGCGCGGCACGGCCGATGGTCTGGACGAGAGAGGTCTCGGACCGGAGGAAGCCTTCCTTGTCGGCATCGAGGATGGCGACGAGGGACACTTCCGGGATATCGAGTCCCTCTCTCAGCAGGTTGATGCCTATGAGGACGTCGAACTCCCCGAGACGCAGATCGCGAATGATCTGCATCCGCTCGATGGTGTCGACATCATGGTGCATGTAACGCACTTTGATGCCGTTGGTCTCGAAGAACTCGGTGAGGTCTTCGGCCATCTTTTTGGTGAGGGTCGTGACGAGGACGCGTTCGCCCCGTTCGGCCCGCATGTTGATCTGGGAAATGAGGTCGTCGATCTGACCTTCGACCGGTTTGACCGTGATGAGCGGATCGAGAAGGCCCGTCGGACGGATGATCTGCTCGACGATCTGCGCGCTGCGTTCCCGTTCGAAGTCTCCCGGTGTGGCCGAGGTGAAGATGACCTGGTTCACATGGGAGTAGAACTCATCGAAGTTCAGAGGACGGTTGTCGAACGCGCTGGGAAGGCGGAAACCGAAGTCCACAAGGGACTTCTTTCGGGCGTGGTCTCCCCCGAACATTCCGCGGACCTGCGGAATGGTGACATGGGACTCGTCGACGAACAAGAGGAAGTCGTCCGGGAAGTAGTCCATGAGGGTGTACGGTGTGGAACCGGGTTTCCGGCGGGACAGGACCCTCGAGTAGTTCTCGATGCCGGAGCAGAAGCCGGTCTCCCGGAGCATCTCCATGTCGTACTCGGTCCGCTGCTGGATGCGCTGGGCTTCGATCAGCTTGCCCTGGCTCTCGAAGAACTTCACCTGGTCTCTCATCTCGGCCAGGATGTCCTCGATGGCGGCATCCATGAGTTCCGGGTCGACGACGTAGTGCGTGGCCGGATAGATGGCGGCATGCTGCAGGACGCCGGTCACTTCTCCGGTGAGGGCGTTGATCTCACAGATGCGGTCGATCTCATCGCCGAAGTACTCGACGCGGATGGCGTACTGGGTCTCACCGGCCGTGAAGATCTCGACGGTGTCCCCGCGCACGCGGAACTTGGTTCGGACGAAGTTGACGTCGTTGCGCTCATAGTTCAGCTCGACGAGCTTTTTGAGCAGCGCGTCCCGCGGATACTCCTGCCCGGGCCGCAGCGAGATGACCATGTTCTTGTAGTCGATGGGCGAACCGATGGAGTAGATGCAGGAGACGGACGCCACGATGATGACGTCCCGCCTTTCACTCAGGGCCAGCGTGGCCGAGTGACGCATTTTATCGATCTCGTCGTTGATGGACGAGTCTTTTTCGATGTAGGTGTCGGTGGACGCGACATACGCCTCCGGCTGGTAGTAATCGTAGTAGGAGACGAAGTACTCGACCGCGTTGTTCGGGAACATCTCCTTGAACTCGGAGCAGAGCTGTCCCGCGAGGGTCTTGTTGTGCGCCAGGACCAGCGTGGGGCGATTGGCCTGCGCGATGATGTTCGCCATCGTGAAGGTCTTGCCGGAGCCCGTGACGCCCTTCAGAGACTGTTCCTTGTAGCCCTTTTCGAGGCCGTCCACCAGGGCGGCGATGGCTTCCGGCTGGTCGCCGGTGGGCTTGTACGGGGATACCAGTTCAAAGTGGTCCACAGCGACCCTCCTTCCTTAAATGCAGTCCGTGATGATGATGTCTAAGTTTCTGTCTTTGTACTTCTCGAGGTCGCTCTCTTTGGAGATGCCCCAGACGTTGATCATGAGGCCGGCCTCGTGGCACTTGCGGATGTATGCCTTCGGGTAGTTGACGAGTTTGAAGTACGGGTGCAGCGCGTCGGCCTTGTAGTCGGACGCGACGGTCAGGTACTCGTTGCGGAGAAGGCGCTTGTCGAAGAGTTCCTCCGGGACCGGGTCGTAGAGCAGACCGCAGGTGCAGTCGGGGTCGATGTGTTTCAGGATGCTGATGACATCGAAGTCGAAGCTCGAGAAGATGACCTTCTCCAGAAGGCCCTTTTCTTTGACCATGTCATAGGTCTTCTGCACGACTTCCAGTTTGTTCTTCGACGGGTGTTTGATCTCGACGTTGAGGATCTCCATTTCTTTGACGCAGTTGAGGGTCTCTTCGAGGGTCGGGATCTGTGTCCCTTTGAACTCCTCGCCGAACCAGGAACCGAAGTCCATGGCCCGCAGTTCCTCGAACGTGTGCTCGTTGACATAGCCGGTGCCGTCGGAGGTCTCGTCGACCGTGAAATTGTGGCAGATGACCAGCACGCCGTCCGAGCTCATCTGAACGTCGAATTCGACGCCGTCCGCACCGTGTTCGATGGCCGCTTTGAATGCCGGGATGGTGTTCTGCGGAGCGCGGCGATTGGCCCCTCTGTGTCCCAGGATCTTCGTCTTCATAGTGTCGCTTCCTTCTCTAGAGATACAACTATTGTAATGATACCATTTTTTAATGTAAATAGCAAAACAAATGTTCTGATATGGGCAAAAAAGAAGAGGCAGGAAACTGCCTCTTTTCTTACAGAAGGATCGTGAAAAACGCAATACTCTCGGGCATGTGCATGGTTCCCACATTGGCGGTAAGCTTGATGGGAAGCGTGCCGTGCAGCACCGGAGAGAAGCCCGGGCGCAGGTTGTAAAAACTGAAGGACTCCGCCGGGAAGGAGACGATGTCTCCGTTCATCTCGGCACCGATGTAGTCTCCGCTGTCGAAGTACTTGAGGGACTTCACTTTGCCCTGCATCGCCGTGCCGGTCCTGGCCGAGCGGGCATTCAGGGTTGTGGCGCGGAGGCGGATGGTCCCGACGCCGTCGGTGACGGACAAGACGGCCGGGTGTTCGAACCCTTCGTTCACCATGGAAACGTTGGTCACATTATTGGCCTTCTCCCGATAGATGATGAACGACAGTTTGTAGTTCCCGTCCGGCACTTTCGAGAAGAATTCGGAACCGGAGAACTTCCGGCGGTCGCGAAACTCATACTTCACAGATTCGAGTTCTTCTTCCCTGCGAAGCGCATCCACACTCTCGTCGGAGATGCGGAGTGCCATCTGCAGCGCGTCCGGACGCGCGTTCTCCATGCTGACGCCTTTGAACAGCAGGTAATTGACCAGCGTGTCCACTCGATCCGAATACCGCCCGGCTGCCTCGATGCCTTTCGGCGTCAGTTTCGGATGCCGGTTGTTAGAGCGGTCCACCAGACCCTCTTCCTCCATTGCGCTAAGGAGCCGGCTGATGGTGTACTTTTCCTCACCAAGACTGCGGGCCAGTCCGGTCACGGTCGCATTTTCGTCGTTGTAAAAACTGAGAAGAGCTCGCAGACGGAGCACTTCGGAGGATTCTGCCATAGTTTTACACGCTCTTTCCACAAATATCACTGTAACACGGTTAGCTTCATCTAACTTAAGACAGTATAACAGAGAGTAGTTAGCCATGTCAAACCATCGACAATAGAAAAGCTGCGAGATACTTATCTCGCAGCTGCAAATTCAGTTATAATGCGGGAACTGTTCCGCGAACCAGACGTTCGGGACCTCGAAGGTCATGCCGTTCAGGCCTTCCAGCGCGCCGGCGTCGGTCGTGAAGTCGAACACCGTTTTGTAGGAATAGAGGAACTGCTTGCGGCGTCCTCCCTGCTTCCGGTTGTTCTGGTTGTTCCCGTACTTGCCGTCCCCCACCAGCGGACAGCCGATGCTCGCGAAATGGGCGCGGATCTGATGGGTCCGGCCGGTCAGCAGTTCGACTTCCACGAGGGACATGTTCTCCGCAGACTTAAGGACCCGGTACTTCGTCTCGATGGTCTTCGCGCCGGGGCGGGATTCCTTGTAGACGTAGACCCGGTTCTTCTTCTCGTCCTTCCACAGATAGCCTTTCAGGAGGCCCTGAGCGGGCTTCGGAGTGCCGTGGACGGCACACAGGTAGAATTTGTGGATCTCCCGGTCTTTCATCTTCTGGTTCAGCACACGGAGCGCCTCCGCGTTTTTTGCCGCCAGGACGATGCCGCCGGTGTTGCGGTCGATGCGGTTGACAAGGGCCGGTGTAAAGGACTGCTCGGCCTCCGGGTCGTACTCCCCTTTTTCATAGAGGTAGCGTTTGACCCGGCCGATGAGCGTGTCCACATATTCCCGGTCGTCGGGATGCGCCAGCAGGCCCACCGGTTTGTCGAGGACCAGGACGTTCTCATCCTCAAAGAGGATGTTGAGGTTCGTCCCCGCGTGGAGAAAGTCATAGGTCGGTTCGGGCTTCTCAAAGAACTCGTCGTTGATGTAGAGGTCCAGTACATCGCCCTCGGACAGGCGGGTGGAGATCTCCGCCCGTTTGCCGTTGACCTTGATGCGCTTTTTCCGGATGTATTTGTAGAGAAGGGACTGCGGCAGGTTCGGCAGGTTCTTCGTCAGGAACTTGTCGAGGCGCTGGCCCGCGTCATTCTTCCCGATCGTCAGCTGTTTCATTCGGTAAAACCCTCACACGGATCTGTTCGACTCTGCGGTTGTCCGTCTTCAGGACGGAGATCAGCAGGTTCTCATACATCATTTCATCGTCCCGCTTCGGGATCTCGCCGAAGAGCTCCATGACCCAGCCGGCCACGGTGTTGGACTCGGACTCCGGCATCTCTTTGCCGAAGTACTCGAACATGTCCTCGAGTTCCGTGTTACAGCGGACGATGTAGCTGTCTCTGCCGGTCTTGACGATGTCCTTCTCGACGTCGTCGTGTTCGTCGTAGATCTCGCCGACCAGCTCTTCCAGGATGTCCTCCATGGTCACGATGCCGTCAGTGCCGCCGAATTCGTCGGAGACGACCGCCATGTGCGTGTGCTTCTGCTGCAGGAGCGTCAGCGCCTTGGAGATCTTCATGCTGGGCGCCACGAAAATGGCAGGGGTGATGACGTCTTCGAGCCGTCGATCGCCAAAGTAGATCTGGTCATAGAAGTCGCTGAGGTGCAGGAAGCCGACGATGTCGTCGATGTCCTCGTCATACACCGGGATGCGGGAGTATTCGTGTTCGCGGAAGACTTCGGCCAGCTCCTCCTTCTGTGCTTTCAGAGAGACGGCGACCACGTCCACGCGGGGCGTGAAGATGTCCGCGACTTCGATGTCGTTGAACTCGAGTACGCTGTGGATGAGTTCCGAGTCCTCCTTCTCGATGCCGCCGCCGCTTTCCGCTTCGTCGACCATGGTGAGGAACTCGCCTTCGGTGATCTCCTCGGTCGCCTTGACGCCGAACAGTTTCGCGATGAGCGCCTTCCACCAGCCGAACAGCTTGTTGAAGGGGTAAAACAGCACCATGAGTGCACGCAGAACGGGAGCCACGGCCATGCCGAACTGTTCCGGCATCTCTTTGGCGATGGACTTCGGGGTGACTTCGGAAAAGATGAGGATGATGACCGTCATGACGATGGTCGACCATGTGGCGCCGATGTCGCCCATCGCCCGCACGAAGAGAACGGTGGCGATGGCGGAAGCGCCGATGTTGACGATGTTGTTGCCGATGAGGATGGTCGACAGCATGGCATCGTAGTCATCGATGATC
>JAFTZU010000026.1 GCA_017461005.1 Clostridia bacterium | reverse complement strand
CGCTCCAGGCGGCGCTGCGACTGGCTCCGCTCTGTCCGGTGCGGCGGGCGGCGCGAAGAAACGCTTGCTGTCCTTAGACTTCATGCGCATTTTCGCCATCCTGCTCGTCATCTTCAACCACACGAACTACCGTGGGTTCTTCCACTACCTGTCGGACGACCCGGGCACGTTCCTCTACTGGTTCAACCTGTTCTTCTCGGTGGCCTGTAAAGTGGCTGTGCCGCTGTTCTTCATGATCAGTGGTGCTCTGCTGCTCCGCAAAGAGGAGAGCATCGGGAAGACCTATAAACGGGGGATCCGCATCGCCGTGGACCTTGTGCTATTTTCCTTCTTGTTCTACAGCGTCTTCGCCTGGCAGGGCGGGGAACCGCTGACCGTCATGGGCTTTCTGAAGGGCGTCATCCAGAAGAACGTCTGGCACCTGTGGTACCTCTACACGTACCTCGCGTTCCTGCTGACCGTCCCGGTGCTCCGGGGCTTCGTGCTGGCACTCTCAGCAAAAGAAGGGTTCCTGCTCTTCGCACTCGCCTGTGTCTTCGGCTCGGTGCTCCCGCTCCTGGAGTTCTACATCGGCCGTGTGAACCCCCTCGCCATCCCGACCTTCACCTTCGCCATGATCCTCTACTACCCCATCATGGGCTACCTGCTCACCTGGAAAGTGGACCTCGTGAAAGTGACGTGGAAACAGCTGGGCATTCTGTGGGCTGTCAACCTCGTGTTCTTCGCGCTGTGCATGTACACGCAGTACCGGTTCATCGGGAAGAACCCGGACAGTCTCAACGAGACGTTCCTCACGAACAACCGCTTCCTGAACGCGCCGGTCGTGTACCTGACGTTCCTAAAACTCTTCGACGGGAAGTCCTTCGGAGAGAAGGCGGACAAGGTGTTCACCGAAGTCGGCATGTGCACGTTCGGCATCTACCTCATCCACCCCCTGTTCCTTACGTACGTTCCGGCCCTCCAGAAGGTCTGGAGCGTGTTCGAACACGGTGGGTTCCTCCGGAACGAGTTCGGCATCGTTCTGTCGGTGCTGTGCGTGTACCTCATGACCCTCGCCATCGTCTGGGTGCTGCGACGCATCCCGGTGGTGAAGAAGCTGTTCTGAGGCTTCCAAGCGCTTTTTAAGACAAAAGAAAAGACCGTTGGCTCCTTCGAGTCAACGGTCTTGTTGTTTTCTGTGGTTCCGGCTATGCGTTCAGACGGTGTAGGAGGCGCCGGCGATGTCCGGGCGGAGCTCGGAGAGGTGGCGGCACATGAGGACGTGGGCCGCGCTGGAGAGGCGGTTCAGGACGTAGAGGATGTCCTCGCGAGAGGCGTTGCCGGCCTGGTCCAGGAAGAGGCGGACGCCGGCGCTCTCCACCTGCCGCAGTTCGGTGCGGATGAGGTTCAGGTGCGCATAGACTTCACCGTACCGGTGGTCCGGGCGGGTCATGGTCGGGATGCCGTAGTGTTCTTCGGCATTGTGGGAGTGCTCCTGGAGTTCGTCCAGCGTGAGGCCGAAGAGACGGAACGTGCCGCCGGAGCCGTCCGAGTGGACGCCCTTCAAGGGTTCCCCGGTGTACTCCGCGGTCATGATGTCCCGCAGGACGTCCACGAGTTCCTGCAGGTCGTTCTGCAGACGCTTGAGGCTCGCCTCGATGGCCGGGTCGATGCTCCGGGCGAACAGGAT
>JAFTZU010000200.1 GCA_017461005.1 Clostridia bacterium | reverse complement strand
CTCGCGGCACGGACAGAATGTGTTCCTTCGGCGACTGGATCGCCCTCTCCGATGTCTGTGACGTGACCACCGCGAACCTCATCAAGCGCGAAGTCTCCGACGGCATCATCGCTCCCGGTTACGAGCCGGAAGCCCTCGAGATCCTCAAGTCCAAGAAGAAGGGCAACTACAACGTCGTCAAGATCGACCCGAACTACGTTCCGAACCCCCAGGAGACCAAAGACGTCTACGGCGTCACCTTCGAGCAGGGGAGAAATGACTTCAAGGTCACGGACGAGACCTTCGCGAACATCGTCACCGAAAAGAAAGAGCTGCCGGCCGAGGCCAAGCGTGACCTGACCATCGCTCTTCTCACTCTGAAATACACCCAGTCCAACTCCGTCTGCTACGTCGTGGACGGCCAGGCCATCGGTGTCGGTGCCGGACAGCAGTCCCGCATCCACTGCACCCGCCTCGCCGGCGACAAAGCCGACCACTGGCTCCTCCGCCAGACCGAGCAGGTCCTGAACCTCCCGTTCAAAGACACCGTCGGCCGTCCGGAGAGAGACAACGCCATCGACATCTACCTGTCCGAGGACTATGAAGATGTCATCGGCGATGGAAAATGGGAAGCCCTGTTCACCGAGCAGCCGGCTCCGTTCCTCCGCAAGGACCAGAGAGCGTACCTTGCGACCGTCACCGGTGTCTCCATCGGTTCCGACGCGTTCTTCCCGTTCTCTGACAACATCGAGCGTGCCTACAAGTCCGGCGTCTCCTATGTCGCACAGCCCGGCGGCTCCGTCCGCGATGACCTCGTCATCAAAGCCTGCGACGACATGGACATGGTCATGGCCTTCACCGGCCTCCGCCTGTTCCACCATTAAGGAGGTACCGCGATGAAATTAATGGTCGTTGGTGGCGGCGGAAGAGAGCATGCCATCATCAAGAAACTCAACGAGAACAAAGACGTGGAAGTCATCTACGCTCTGCCCGGCAACGGCGGTATGGCAGATGACGCGGTGTGCACCGGCATCGGCGCCACCGACATCCCCGCCATCGTGAAGTTCGGCAAAGAGAACGCGATCGACTTCGCCGTTGTGGCGATGGACGACCCGCTCGTTCTCGGCTGTGTCGACGAACTGGAGGCCATCGGCATCCCGTGCTTCGGCCCGGAAGCCAAGGCTGCCATCATCGAAGGTTCCAAGGTCTTCTCGAAGAACCTCATGAAGAAGTACAACATCCCGACGGCCGCGTACGAAGTCTTCGAAGACTGCGACAAGGCCCTCGCTTACCTCGAAACGGCTCCCATCCCGACGGTCATCAAGGCCGACGGCCTGGCCCTCGGCAAAGGCGTCATCATCGCGCAGACGAGGGAAGAGGCGATGGACGCCGTCAAGGAAATGATGCTCGACGGCAAGTTCGGCGCCTCCGGCTCCAAGGTCGTCATCGAGGAATTCCTGACCGGCCCCGAAGTCTCGGTCCTGAGCTTCACCGACGGCAAGACCGTCGTCCCGATGGTCTCTTCCATGGACCACAAGAAAGCCCTCGACAACGACGAAGGCCTGAACACCGGCGGTATGGGCACCATCGCCCCGAACCCGTACTACACGGACGCCATCGCCAAAGAGTGCATGGAGACCATCTTCCTGCCGACGATGAACGCGATGAACGCCGAAGGCCGCACCTTCAAGGGCTGCCTGTACTTCGGCCTCATGCTCACGGAAAACGGCCCGAAGGTCATCGAGTACAACTGCCGCTTCGGCGACCCGGAAGCCCAGGTCGTCCTGCCGCTCCTGAAGTCCGACCTTCTGACCATCATGAAGGCCTGCCGCTATGAGACCCTCGCGGACACGGAAGTCGAGTTTGCAGATGAGTCCGCCTGCTGCGTCATCATGGCCAGCGCCGGCTATCCCGTCTCCTACGAGAAGGGCTTCGAGATGACTCTTCCCGCCGATAAGACCGGCATCTTCGTCGCCGGCGCGAAACTGGAAGGCGGCAAGCTCCTGACAAATGGTGGTAGAGTACTTGGTGTAACAAGAACTGCCCCCACTCTCAAGGAAGCAATTGATTTGGCATATAAAGCCACTGAGGATATCCATTTTGACAACGCCTATATGCGTAAGGATATCGGTCAGAGAGCACTGAAGGCTCTGTAAGCTACTAGCGTTAATACAATGTCGGATGGCCGTAGGAAAAAGTTCGGCGAAGCAAGAATTGAGCTTTTCGGGGTACGCCGCAGGCGTTATTGATTCCAACAAACAGCCCCGGAACGCGACCTTCGCAGCGAGCCGAAGCTTTTTCCAGGACAGACGACTTAATCCTACAAGAAAAACAACTCAGGAGGACCAGGAATGGTTTACCGAATTTTTGTTGAGAAAAAAGAAGGACTTGCCTATGAGTCCTATTCGCTGAAGCGGGACGTCAACCGCCTCCTCGGCATCAAGGGCGTCACAGATGTCCGCATCCTGAACCGCTACGACGCGGAGAACCTGCCGAAGGAGACCTTCGACTTCGCCTGCAAAACGATCTTCGCGGAGCCGCAGATCGACAACCTCTATGAGGAAGTCCCGGAAGGCGCGGACCGTGTCTTCGCCGTCGAGTATCTGCCCGGTCAGTTCGACCAGCGCGCGAACTCCGCGGAGGAGTGCATCCAGCTGGCGTTCAAGGGCGACCGCCCGAGCATCCGTTCGGCGAAGGTCTACCTGCTCTCCGGCGACATCACTGATGAGGAACTCGCCGAGATCAAGAAGTATGTCATCAACCCGGTCGAAGCCCGTGAGGCGTCCATGGAACTGCCGGAGACCCTGGCCATGAAGATGGACCTTCCGGAGACCGTCGAGACCATTGACGGGTTCATCGCCAAAGACAGGGAAGAGCTGGCGGCCATGGTCAGGGACCTGGGTCTGGCGATGGACCTTGACGACATCGTGTTCTGCCAGGAGTACTTCAAGTCCGAGGACCGCGACCCGACCATCACCGAGATCCGCATGATCGACACCTACTGGTCCGACCATTGCCGTCATACGACGTTCCTCACCACCATCGACAAGGTCACCTTCGAGGACCAGTTCCTGCAGGACGCCTATGATAAGTACCTTGCCGACCGCGAGAGCATCGGCCGCACGAAGCCCGTGAACCTCATGGACATCGGCACGCTGGCCGCGAAAGTGCTCCGCAAGCAGGGCAAGCTCGAGAAACTCGACGAGTCCGAGGAGATCAACGCCTGTACCGTCAAGATGACCATCAACCACGATGGCAAGGACGAGGACTGGCTGCTCCTCTTCAAGAACGAGACCCACAACCATCCGACGGAGATCGAACCCTTCGGTGGAGCCGCCACCTGCATCGGCGGTGCCATCCGCGACCCGCTGTCCGGCCGTTCCTACGTCTATGCGGCCATGCGTGTCACCGGTGCTGCAGACCCGCTGAAGTCCTTCTCCGAGACCATGGAGGGCAAGCTGCCCCAGCGCAAGCTCGTCACGACGGCTGCCAACGGCTACAGCTCCTACGGCAACCAGATCGGCCTTGCCACCGGCATCGTCGACGAACTCTACCACGACGGCTATGCCGCGAAGCGCATGGAGATCGGCGCGGTCATCGCAGCTGCTCCTGCTGAAAACGTCAGACGCGAGCGTCCCGACCCGGGCGATGTAGTCATCCTCCTCGGCGGACGTACCGGCCGTGACGGCATCGGCGGTGCCACCGGCTCCTCCAAGTCTCACACTCTCCAGTCCCTCGACACCTGCGGTGCGGAGGTCCAGAAGGGCAACGCTCCTGAAGAGCGCAAACTCCAGAGACTGTTCCGCAACCCCGAAGCGTCCAAGCTCATCAAGCGCTGCAACGACTTCGGCGCGGGCGGTGTCTCCGTTGCCATTGGCGAACTCGCTGACGGCCTCGAGATCGACCTCGACAAGGTCCCGAAGAAGTACGAAGGCCTGGACGGCACCGAGCTCGCCATTTCTGAGTCTCAGGAGCGTATGGCCGTCGTCGTCGAGCCGAAAGACGTGGCTCGCTTCCAGGAACTGGCCGCTGAGGAGAATCTCGAGTCCACCGTCGTGGCCACCGTTACTTCGACGCCGTACCTGACCATGCACTGGAAGGGCAACACCATCGTCAACGTCTCCCGTGAGTTCCTGAACTCCAACGG
>JAFTZU010000199.1 GCA_017461005.1 Clostridia bacterium | reverse complement strand
TTATGCTCTGCTCATGTCCGAAACGGCCATCGGTCGTATGACAGGGAAGAGTCCCATCGGCGCGTTCAAGTCCTTCAGCAACACGAAGGCTTCCTCTTTCGGAGGCTGGATCAACGCGCTGGTCCCGTTCATCATCTGCCCATACTATGCCGTCATCGGCGGCTGGGTCGTCAAGTACCTTGTCGGTTATTGCACCGGTGAGACTCAGGCCATGGCTGCAGACGGTTACTTCGGCGGGTACATCTCGTCGAACCTGCAACCGGAGCTGTTCTTCATCATCTTCGTCCTGCTGACCATGGTCGTCATCCTCGGCGGTGTCGTCAACGGTGTTGAGAAGGTCTCCCGCATCATGATGCCCATCCTCATCGTGCTCGCTGTCATCGTGTCCATCTATTCCTGCACACGTCCCGGCGCGCTGGAAGGCGTCAAGTACATGTTCATCCCGAACATCCACAACTTCTCCATGATGACCATCGTGTCCGCCATGGGTCAGATGTTCTACTCTCTGTCGCTTGCCATGGGTATCATGATCACCTACGGCTCCTATGTCGACAAGAACCAGGACCTGGAGGACTCTACGACGAAAATCGAGTTCTTCGATACCCTCATCGCCATCCTGGCCGGCCTCATGATCATCCCGGCAGTCTTCGCCTTCTCCGGCGGCGACCCCGATACGCTGAACGCGGGCCCGTCCCTCATGTTCATCACTATCCCGAAAGTCCTCGTTTCCATGGGCTTCGGTACCCCGGCGGGCATCCTGTTCTTCCTGCTCGTCTTCCTGGCGGCGCTGACCAGTAACATCTCCCTGACGGAGACCTGCGTCGGCACGCTGACCGATGAGCTCGGCTGGTCCCGTACGAAGTCGACGCTTGTCTTCGGTGTCTATGCGGTCATCCTCGGCTCCCTGGCCTCTCTCGGCTACGGTGTCCTCGGCAACCTCAAGATCATCGGCATGCAGGTCCTCGACTTCCTTGACTTCATCTCGAACTCCGTCATGATGCCCATTGCCGCTTTGGCGATCTGCATCCTCGTCGTTCGCAACATCGGTCTGAAAACCATGGCGGACGAGTTCGAACGCAACTCGAAGTTCAAGAGAAAACCCGTATACAACTTCTCCATGAAGTACCTCGCACCCCTCGCGCTGGTCGTCATCCTGATCAGCTCCGTCCTGAGTGCGTTCGGCGTCATCTCCATCTGATAAAACAAGAGAGTGAACTTCGTGTTCGCTCTCTTTTTTCTTTGGCGATTTACTACTAAGTGAGTACGGCGGGGGTCGACGTGCTTTCGCTTCGCGAGCGCGCCTTTCCCGTGGCGGGGGTCGACGTGCTTTCGCTTCGCGAGCGCGCCTTTCCCATGGCGGGGGTCGACGTGCTTTCGCTTCGCGAAATCACTCCGAGCTGCTGCCGCAGCTCCTGCACCTACAAACATGCCACTGGCATGTTTGCTTAACGGTGCAGCCCAAGGGTTCGACCCCCAATGTCTCAGAATCAAAGAAAGACCAGACAGGGAAAACCTGTCTGGTCTTTCTTGGTGCCGGTGGCGGGGGTCGAACCCGCACGGTGTCACCACCAATGGATTTTGAGTCCACCTCGTCTGCCAATTCCAACACACCGGCGTTTGCAATGGTCATTATATAATAGGATATAGGACTTATTCAAGGAAAAGTTCGATATTTGTCCAGGTACAAAGTTTTATTTTTTTACCGCTTTGCGCATATTCCACAAAGGCATATTTTGTGGTCAAAGTGGGGTGGAGGACCCGGTCGACACATCATCTAATTGTAATGGGAATTTTACATGCTTTTTGGGCATTTCGGAGAAGGTCTGTTTTTGAAAAATTTACCATTGACTTTTATAAATCTCATCTGTTAATATATACAAGCACTCCGCGAGGGGTGC
>JAFTZU010000198.1 GCA_017461005.1 Clostridia bacterium | reverse complement strand
TTCGCTGTCGCCGATCTTCAGGCGGAAGTTGACGTACTGACCGCTCTGGAAGGCCGGGATGTGGCCGTCTTCGCTGGTGAAGCGGAAGGTCTTCGCGGTGGGAGACGCGTCCGTGATGGAGACGACTTTGACCTTCATGGCCGCCGGGTGCAGGAGGTCGGACAGTTCGCGGATGGGGTCTCTGCGGTTCTTGTCGTCGATCAGAGTGGGAGCGTTTTCCCATTTGGTCTTACGGGCATCGACGATACGGTCGACTCCCTTGACGTCTTTCAGGAATCCCTTGACGTTGGTACCGAAGCTCATTTCGCCGCCCCCTTTCTGGCAAGATCGTCATGGATGGCTTTGGCCGCCGCCTGTCCGTTGGTGATGGCGGGACCCATGCCGTCGCCGGAGATGGCGTGAGCGCCGGCGAACGCGAGACCTTCGATGAAATCCTCGGCACCGGGCATCTGCTTCCGGGCGACCGCGTGGTCATCCATGGAGTGGGAATAGCCGTAGATGCTGCCCTTCCAGGCACCCACGTAGTGGGACACAGTGACGGGCGTCTCGACCTCGAGTTCGACGATGCGGTCCCGGAAGTCCACTTTCGTGACTTCGAGGCATTTCTCGATCATCTCATTGGCAAGACGGCGCTTCAGGTCGAAGTACTCGTCTTCCGTGACGGACTCGAAGGCGTCGACCAGCTGCAGGGACGTGATGGAGAGCTGGGTATAGCCTTCCGGCACACAGTCGGGGTTCGCGTAGTTGAGACAGATGGTCGTGATGTAGTTGTAAGGCTCGGTCAGGTTGAGACCGTTCTGCCAGATGGCATTGGTGTCGAGGGTGTCGCCGGAGAACGTCGAATAGTTCGTGATGCCGTTCTCTTCCGGAGTGCCTTCGATGACCATGATGATGGACACCGGGCAGACGGACAGCCGGCGGGCGTTGATCATCTGGATGGCCTCCGGCGGGACTTCCGTGGCGGGCTCGATCATCTGGGTATAGACCTTGTTCGGGTATGCGGCGGAGACGACGTAATCCGCGTTGATCACATCGCCCCGGGCCGTACGGACACCGGTGACTTTCCCGTCTTTGACGAGGATCTTCTCGACTTCCTGGCGGAACTCGAACTGGGCGCCGTTCTCCTCGACCTTCTGCTGCATCTTCATGGACATCTCATGGGAATAGCCGCGGCAGACATAGGAGCCGGTCAGGTAGTCCGCCATGAGGAAGGCGTAGATGGTGAAGGGCAGGTCGTCGAGGGGGTTGCCGACGTAGATCCAGTACGGGGTCATCAGCTCTTTGAGACGGCCGTCGATACCACAGGCCGCCATGACCTCGGAGGCGCTGTAGCCCAGCGTCCGGACGAAGTCGGTGTGTTCCATCAGCATCTTGACCTTGCTCACCTCGTGGGTGGACAGGTAGTTCATGCTGTCATAGACCCGGCGCATCATCTTGATGAAGTCCAGGACCTTGTCATAACAGCCGGGGACAGCGGCGTCGAAGTCGCGGGCGGCTCTCTCGTAACCGTCATGGACCGTCATGTCGATGTCCTCACCGGGCACGACGACGCGGTAGCATTCCGGCACTTTCAGCCAGTCGATGTCGACGCCCATCTCGTCGAAGAACGCGCCGACTTTCAGCTTGTCCTTGTCGTCGCCGATGGACATCATCTCATGCAGGGTGGCTTCGATCTCGAAACCGTCTCTGACGAAGTCTGTGGCAAGTCCGCCGGGCAGGTTGTGTTTTTCGAGAATGAGGATGTCTTTGATGCCCCATTTCTGAAGACGCAACGCACACGCCATACCGGCAAGGCCGCCACCCATGATGACCACCTGGTAATGGTCTTTGTAGAAACTCATGGTGCAGGTTACCTCCCTATTGCATCGTTCGATGATCATTCTGGTTAGACCAGTTCATACAGTAATCATTATATGCCTTTTGCCAAGAAAACAAAACCCCTAACAAACAAAAAAGAGAGAGCCTTTCAGCTCTCTCCGAACCATTTGTCGTACAGCGTTTCCTCAAGCCCGAACAGGTGGGCGATGTACCGCCCCTCGAACACCTCGTCCGGCGTCCCGAGCCGGTCGAGCTTCCCGTCCCGGATGCAGGCCACCCGGTCGGAGACCAGCCGGGCCAGTTCCGGTTCGTGCAGGGTCATGAGCACGGTCTTTCCCTGCTCTTCGGACAGCCGTTTCAGGGCTTCCAGGAACTCCGCCTTCCAGCGGATATCGAGGAACGTCGTCGGCTCGTCGAGGAGGATGATCTCCGGCTGCTGGCAGAGCGCCCTCGCCAGAACGACGCGCTGGCGCTGGCCGTCACTGATGGCGGTGAAGGGCCGGTCCTGCAGTTCGGTGACACGGACCTGCTCCATGGCCTCGTCGACGATGCGCTCATCCTCGTCGGACAGCCGGCCGAACCGGCCGGTGTACGGGTACCGTCCGACGGCGACCGCTTCGCGGCAGGTCATCTGCTCCGGACGCAGGGCGTCAGAGAAGACGACGGCCAAGCGCTTCGCCAGTTCGATGGGTTTTGTGACCGCGAGGTCCGCTTCCTCCAGCAGGACCGTGCCCGCCACCGGCGCCAGCTGTTTTGCCAGCGTCTTCAGGAGCGTCGTCTTGCCGGCCCCGTTGGGGCCGATGAGGGTCAGGACTTCGCCTTTGAAGATCGGGAACGAGAAGGGGCCCGCGACGGCGGTCCCGTCATAGCCGACCGAAAGGTCGACGGTCTTCAGCAGTTCGTTCATGCGCGCTCCCTCCCCTTCTGGTTTTTCACGAGGATCCACAGGACCACCGGCGCGCCGAAGACGGCGGTCACCGTGCTGATGCTGAGTTCCGTCGGTGCGAACATGGTCCGTGCCAGCAGGTCACACAACAGACAGAACGAGGCGCCGCCGAGGAAACATCCCGGGATGACTCTGCGCGGTTCCGACGAGTCCAGCAGCGACCGCACCAGGTGCGGGACCGCCACGCCCACGAAAGAGACGGGGCCGGCGAAGGCCGTGACCGTTGCGGCGAGGACGCTCGACAGGAGGACGAGCAGCACGCGGAACACCTTGACGTTCACACCGACGCTGGAGGCGTAGGTCTCGCCCATCCGGAACGCGCTCATGGGTTTCGAGAGCATCAGGACCCCGACGAACGAGAGCGCCACGACAACGGTCATGACGAGGACGTCCGACATCCGGATGCCGGAGAAACTGCCGACGGACCAGGTGTGGAGACGGACGATCTCCTCGTCCGCCGCGAAGGTGATGATGAATTCGGTCAGTGCGGAACACAGGTACCCGATCATGACACCGCCGATGATGAGGACGGACATCCGGTGGACGACCGTCGACAGCAGGAGCACAAGGCCCATGCTGAGCATGGCGCCGACGAAGGCGGCGGCCACCATGGCGGCGGAGCTCATCGGCAGGGCGCGGCTCATCGCGATGACCATGGCAAGAGCAACGGTCAGTTTCGCGCCGGAGGACACACCGAGGATGAAGGGGCCCGCGATGGGATTGTGGAAAAAGGTCTGCAGGAGGTAGCCGGACAGCGCCAGTGCGCCGCCAAGGACGACCGCCGCCAGGGCCCGGGGCAGCCGCAGCTGCAGGACGACGTTGGACGCCGTCGCGTCGGCCGACGAGCCGAAGAGCGCGTGCCATACCTCGCCCACCGGCACCGACGTGCTGCCGATGCAGAGGTTCAGCACCAGGAGGACGAGCAGCAGCACGGCCATTCCCGCAAAGGCAATGACATTCCGTGTCTTCATACGCTCTCTCCTCCTTTCGTTCTATTTGAGTTTGAAAATGTACGTAAGATCGTCTCCGCCGGTGAGCATCGTGTAGAGGTCCCGGACGAAGGTGCCCTGGCCCATCGAGTGCTGGTAGAGGTCGGCGGTGGTGCAGAAGACGTTGCCGTCTTTCACGGCTTTGCAGTCGGCGAGGACCGGCGCGTCGTTCACGAGGTCGGCGATCGACGAGCGTTCCCCTTCGATGCTGCTGTTATAAATAAAGTAGTCGGCATCCTTTGCCGTCTGGTAAAACTCTTCCATGGAGATGACCTGGGTCGAACGGTTGCCGTCATCGTCCGCGCCGAGGTCTTTGAAGGCATATTCGCCGCCGGCCATGCCGATCATGGCGGGGATGTAGTCCGAAGCGCGGCGGACCACGACCGTCCCGTTCGCTCTGAGACTGAAGAACGCCACCCGCGGAAGGTCCGTGCCGCAATGAGCCGGCAGCTCCAGGAACGCTTTTTCCTGGGCGCGGAACGCCTTTTCAGCAGCCTTCTCTTTCCCGGCGAGGAGCCCGTAAAGTTTGACCCATTCCATCCGGGCCTGGGGCGTCGACTCGTTGCTCGAATTGTCGATGAAGACCGGGATGCCGAGGGACTCGAGCTGCTCGATGACATCCGGCGTGTGGTAGATCATCGTGTTCTCGATGGCAAGGTCGCAATGCTTCGATGTCAGGAGTTCATAATCCGGTGTCGAATACTTTCCGGCGTACTGAACGGTCCCGTCGTGCATCGCCGCAGCGGCCTCCGGGATCTTCCAGCCGGTTTCTTTCAGGGAGGAAAACCCAAGCTGGTCAAGCCCGTCGAAGGATACGAAGTAGTCCATACACGCGGTGCCCGCCAGGTAGCCGTTTTGCACCGGGGACGGGAGCACCGTGATGTCGTCGGAGAGGTCCTGCGGGACCGAAGCCTCTTTGCCGTTCACTTCCGGAAGAAAGTACTGCCGTCCGTCACAGACCGTGATGAGACAGCCGCCTTCCTTGAAATAGTCGACGGCGAACTGCTCCGCATAGGCCGGTTCCATCGAATGGTCATAGGTCAGGCTCTTCGAGATCGCACAGCGGTCCACCGGTTCTTTTTGCAAAAGTTTCGCGCCCGTGGTCTCCCCGCCTCCACAGCCGGAAAGGACCGAGAGAAGGAGCACGAGGCATAAAAAGACCGGAAGGTACAAAGCCCGAATCTGTTTCATGGCTGACACCTCCCGGTCAAGTTTCTATGGTTTATTTCTTTTTCTTTTTGCCCCAGTCGCTGACCCAGAACCAGTAGACACCAAAGGCGGCTGCCAGGACGAACAGGAACGCGAGGATCATGTAGATCCAGAGACTCGAGCTGTACCGTTTGACCGTATCCTGGTGGAACGTCAGTTCGTATTCGATCTCGTGGGGCGTGCTCATGGCGGTCGTGTCGCCGATGACCTTGAAGGGTTCATCGAACTTCAGGACCGGGATGAGGAACGAGGAGTTGGAGCCCTCTTCCACGTTCTGCGGCGTGAGTTTTTCCCCACCGACGATCATGTAATCGTAGTTCGGGCTGCTCCACTGGATGGTGGCGAAGGCCTTGCCGTCGATGACGGTCAGCGTGGTCGGGGACGTGATGCTCGCCTTGCCGCTGCCGCCGGTCATGTCGACTTCGACGGAGTAGGAGCCGTTGTGCTGGTCGATGTCTGCCGCCAGCGCTCTGAGCTTGTCGTCCTGCTCCTTCTGCATCTCGGCGATGCGCTTTTCCTGAGCGGCTTTTTCCAGCGCTTCATAGTCCGGGAGTTCGACCTTCACAACGCCCTCCGGCAGGCTCTGGGCCCGCACGAGGAGGTTGCGGTCGTACCACATCTGCTTTCTCTGGCTGAATGCTGCACAGGGGAAACTTTCATCGAGGTTCGCGACCGGAACGGTGAAGCTGTACTTGCCGTCAGCTTCCGAGTGGGCGATGTACTTCGACTCGTCGTTGAGCGCAGCCGCTTCTTTAGCTGTGCCCGCGTAAAGATAGGGATATGCGGTGCCGCTCAGCGTCATGGTGACGTTCATCGCGTCATCCGAGACTTCCAGAACGGCCTTCTCGATCTTGAACATGGAGGAACTGGACTCCATCTCCACTTCGTAGGTGCCGTTTTCCACGTCCTTCGGGGCGATGGGCGTCATGCCCTCCACACCGACTTCTTCGACGGTCGTCATGTCGGATTTCGACGCGACCTGGTCAAACCCTTCGGCAAAGCTGAGCGTCAGTGCAGACATCGTGGCCAGTGCGAAGCAAAGGGTCAGGATGACAGCCAGCAGGGCCTTGAAGCCGTGTCTGGAAGCAGTCTGTTTCATGGGATGTTCCTCCGTCAAGTCAGTTTCTTATTTCAGAGCGTCCGCGACGTGCTGGACGTAGATCTGCTGGATGGCTTCGATCTCGCCAAGGCCCTTCAGGACCGGAGTGACCTGGAAGCCTTCCGAGGTCAGCTGGCTCTTCCAGCTGTCTTCTTCGTCACCGGCCATGTCGTTGTTGGCGTGGTCACCGGCCACGACCATCAGGGGCTGAAGGACGACGGTGGAGAAGGAATTGTCTTCCGCATAGCTGATGACGTCCCAGATATCGGGCTGCGCTTCGACGGTGCCGATATAGTAGTTTTTGAAGCCTTTCTCGTGGAGCTTCGTGTTGAGCTTCTCATAGACCGCGTTGGAGTCGGCTTCGGTGCCGTGGCCCATGAAGGCGACGAGGGTCTTGCCGTCGTTGAAGGACTCGGTGTCCTTGGTGATGGCGTCGATGACCTTGTCAAAGTCCTCATCAGAGGTCAGGAGCGGCGCGCCCAGTTTGATGGCGTCGAACCGGCCTTCATATCTGGTCAGTTCCTCTTTGAGGTCGTTGTATTCGTAACCATCCATCAGGTGCGTCGGCTGGACGATGAGGGTCTTGATGCCGTCTGCCACAGCGCGGTCGAGGGCCTGCTGGACGTTGTCGATCTCGAGGTTGTCTCTCTCTTTGAGTTTGTCGATGATGATCTGGCTCGTGAACGCGCGACGGACGTCATACTGCGGGTATGCTTTCGCGATAGCATTTTCGACAGCGCCGATGGTCTTGTCACGGCTGTCGTTATAGCTCGTGCCGAAGCTGACGACCAGAATGGCAGTCGACTTATCTTTCTGTACACCGGTATCCACTGGTTCGGAGCCTCCCTCTTCTGTTTTGTTACATCCGGTGGCGAATGCCATCAGGAAGCACATGGCCAGGATGACACCAAGGATCTTTTTGAAGTTTGACATGTTCTCATTTCCTTTCCAAAAAATGCCAGAAAAAAAGACGGCACATCGCCATCAGTCCTTCTGGAAACAAGGTTTCTGTCCTGTGGACCGCAGGCTCAGTCAACATCACTCTCCGGCAGGTCTCCTGACTTCGATCATCGCCCGTCTTCTCTTCCCGGTCTCCCAGTGATGCATGAAGGGGGCTCTCTGACACAGTGACGGCATCGTTCCGGATTCGCACCGGATTCCCTTTTCACCCGCCCATTACAGGCGGACACCGCAGAGCTACAAACGTTGTATTCGATTACTGACTATTATAACAAAAGAACGCCTTATCGTAAATGATAAGGCGCTCGTTAATTTGTTATCGTTTATTCGACACCGTTCCAGCAGTAGGTGCAGAGTTTCTCGGGGTCGATGCCGACGGAGTCGATCATGTCGTCGAGACGGTTGTATGCGAGGGAGTCGAAGTTCAGCTGTTTGCGGATCATGTCGAGCATGTGCGCGTAACGGTCGGTGTTCGGGTCGGCATACTGGTCGAGGACCGAGCGGTCGACGTTCTCGCCTTCCACCTTCCGGACCATGCGGCGGGCGATGAGCTCGAGTTCCGAGGTCGAACGGGAGAAGTTGAGGTACTTGCAGCCGAACATGATGGGCGGGCAGGCCGAACGGACATGGACCTGAGCGGCACCGGACTCCTTCAGGAACTCGGTCTTGTTGTGCAGCTGGGTACCGCGGACGATGGAGTCGTCGATGAGGACGAGGCGCTGGTCTTCGATGAGTTCCGTGATGGGGATGAGCTTCATGCGGGCGATCATGTCGCGTTTCGACTGGATGGTCGGCATGAAGGAACGGGGCCAGGTCGGCGTATATTTGATGAAGGGGCGTTTGAAGGGGATGCCGGATTCGTTGGCATAACCGACGGCGTGGGGCGTTCCGGAGTCCGGGACACCGGCGACCATGTCGGCGTCGTCGGGGGTGAGGCCGTCTCTGCGGGCCATGTGTTCACCGCACTGGTACCGCATGGTCTCGACGGAGACTCCCTCATATTCGGAAGTCGGGTAACCGTAGTAGACCCACAGGAAGGTGCAGATCTTCATCTTGGAACCGGGTCTTACCAGCATGGTGACGCCGTCCGGGGTCAGGACGTCGATCTCCCCGGGTCCCACGGTCCGGTAATCTTTATAGCCAAGGTTGAGGTATGCGAAGGATTCAGAGGTGGCGATGTACCCATCCTCTTTCTTACCGATGAAAATGGGGGTCCTTCCCCACTTGTCGCGGGCCACATAGATGCCCTTCGGAGTCATGATCATCAGGGACAGAGAGCCGTCGATCCGGTCCTGCGCGTAGCGGATACCGTCGATCAGGTTGTCCTGCTGATTGATGAGGGCCGCGACCAGCTCGGTGGCATTGATCATGCCGCCGCTCATCTCCATGAAGTGGGCGCTGCTGTTCTTCACGATCTCTTCGGTCAGCTCTTCCGAATTGTTGATCTTACCGACGGTCGTGATGGCATAGGGCCCGTGGTGCGAGCGGACCAGCAGCGGCTGGGGCTCGTAGTCGGAGATGACGCCGATGCCGAGGTTGCCTCGCATCGAATTGACATCTTTTTCGAATTTCGTACGGAACGGCGAGTTCTCGATGTTGTGGATGGCGCGGTCGAAACCCTTCTCGCCATACACGATCATACCGGCACGTCTCGTCCCCAGATGTGAATGGTAGTCTGTCCCGAAGAACAGATCGAATACACAGTCATTTTTCGTGGCGACGCCACAGAATCCTCCCATTGTGATCAACCCCTTTGATCTTGACAAAAACGCTTGTTAAAAACAAAAAACGGCAAAACATGCAGTCAGTCCTACAGAAGAACTGCGCGACGTCATTGCCGGATGTAGAGATTATATATACAATGAATCGAAAAGTCAATGTACATCTTTATCTTTTTCCAAAAAGCAATATAATAGAACAAAGACTGAATTAGACAGGAGCAACCGATATGTCCACCCCACTCAAAGAACGACACGAAGTCGAAGAACAGTACCGCTGGGACCTCTCGACCCTCTATGCCTCCGATGAGGCATTCGAAGAGGACTTCGCGAAGCTGGATGCGTCCATCGCCAAAGTGGCTGCCTTCCAGGGCAGGCTCACCGATGCCGCGTCCCTCAAAGCCTGCTTCGATGCAGACACCGAGCTCGACCTCTTACTCTCCGACCTCTTCTGCTACGCCAACCTGCGCCGCTCCGAGGACACCCGCGCGGAAGACGCCCAGGCCCTCTACATGCGCATCTACGGCAAGTACGTCGAGGCCATGACGCAGACGTCCTTCGTCCGGCCGGAGATCCTCTCCCTCCCCGAAGAGACGCTGCAGGCCATCCGAGACGACGAGCAGATGGCGGACTACGCCTACACGATGGAACGCCTTCTGCGGACGAAGCCCCACACGCTGACCGCCGACCAGGAACAGCTCCTCGCCAGCTTCGGCGAAGTGTTCGCGGCCCCCTCGGAGATCGCCGACAATCTGATGGATGCCGACATGGTCTTCGAGAGCGTCCAGGACAAGGACGGCGAAGTGCGGGAAGTCTCGACGTCCAGCTACATCGACCTGCAGATGTCCGACGACCGCATCCTCCGGGAGAACGCCTTCCACAGCTTCTACAAGAGCTGGCAGCAGCACATCAACACCTTCGCGGCGAGCTACGGCGGCACCGTCAAAGGCCATGTGGCAGAGGCGGCGGCCCGCCATTACGAGTCTTCCCGCGCCATGAGCATGGCCCACGAGAACGTCCCGACGTCTGTGTATGACAGCCTCATTGAAGCGGTCCGGAGCAACCTGCCGACCATGTACCGCTATGTGGACTTCCGCAAGAAGATGCTCGGCCTCGACGAGCTCCACTACTACGACGTCTATGCTCCGCTGGTCGCGGACCTCGACGACAAATACACCTATGAGGAAGCCCAGGAAGTCATCCTGAAAGCGATCGAGCCCCTCGGCAAAGCGTATGGCGATGTGGTGCGCGGCGCTTTCAAAGACCGCTGGATCGACGTCTTCCCGAACAAGGGCAAGAGTTCCGGCGCCTTCTCCTCCGGAACCTACCATTCGAACCCGTACATCCTCTGCAACTTCACCGGGAGCCTCAACGAAGTGTCCACCATCATCCACGAGATGGGACACTCCATGCACTCCTGGAACTCGAACCACAACCAGCCGCCCCAGTATGCGGACTACACCATCTTCGTCGCGGAAGTGGCCTCGACGGTCAACGAGAACCTGCTCATCAACTACCTCCTCGAGCACACCGACGAGCCGAAGGCCCGCATGGCGCTCCTGAACCAGTACCTCGAGAACTTCAAGGGCACGGTCTACCGCCAGACCATGTTCGCCGAGTTCGAAAAGGCCGCCCACGCCATGGCGGAAAACGGCGAACCGCTGACGCCCGCCGCGCTGAACGCGCTCTACGGCGGACTGGTCGAAGACTACTTCGGACCGGAACTGGTCATGGATGACGAGGTCTCTTACGAATGGGCCCGCATCCCCCACTTCTACCGTCCCTTCTACGTCTACAAATACGCCACCAGCTACTCCGCCGCCGTCGCCCTCTCCGAGGCCATCCTCAAAGAGGCTCGCGAAATCGGCACGGAAGCCGCTCTGGCCGACCCGGAGTCCGCGGTACGGAAGTACCTCAAGTTCCTGACCCTCGGCGGCAGCATGGACCCCCTCGACGAGCTCAAGGTCGCCGGCGTCGACCTCTCGACCCCCGCGCCCGTCGAGGCCGCCCTGCAGAAGTTCGACAAGGTCCTCGCCGAAGCGGAAGAACTCGCGAAAAAGCTATAAAAAAGCTCCCCATCGGGGAGCTTTTTTAATTGACTAACGTTTTCCCATCCGTTCCTATCACGATGGTGCCGAGTTCGTCGGTGCGGTAGACGCGAGCGTTGACGTCCTTGAAGTTCGTCAGCGTCGACTCGTGCGGGTGGCCGAATTCATTGTCCTTGCCGCAGCTGATGATGCCGTACTTCGGCTTGACCATCGCAAGGAAGCGGCGGGAGCTCGACGTGTGGCTGCCGTGGTGGCCGGCCACATAGATGGTGGACTGGGCCGTGATGCCGGAGGCCTTGCCTTCGTCGGAGTTCAGCCAGTCGATGACGTCCATCTCCTCATGGTATTCGCCGTCGCCGGTGATGAGGAGCGATACATCGCCATAGGTGATCTTCACGAAGATCGAACGATCGTTGAGGTCATCCTGATACTGGTTCTCTTTTCCCCCGATGGGGCCGAGGACTTCGACGGTGACCTTCTGGTCCGACTTCTTCGCGTCGAAGGTCAGGCGCATGCCCGGCTTCGCGGTGACGATCTTCGCGCCGGAGGACCGGATGGAGCCGAGGATGACGCGATACAGCGCGGTGTCGTCTCCGAGGTGGTCCTGGTCGACGATCGGGAGCATGACATTCTTGATGCTGAGGTTCGACTTCGCCAGTTCCGGGAAACTGCCGACGTGGTCCGAATGAGGATGGCTCAGGACGACATAATCGAGCTTCCGGGTACCGAGACGCTTCAGTTCCTCCTGGATGACGCCGTCGTTCCCCTGCTCTCCGGTGTCCACGAGCATCGTGAAGTCCGGGTCTTTGCAGTGGATGAGCGTGGCGGAGCCCTGGCCGACATCGAGGAAACTCATGGTGAAGGGCTGTTCGTAGACCTCGCCCTTTTCGATCTCCTCCGCCATGCCGAAGAACTCATAGACGTCGTTCCAGTCCGGGAGGTTCTCATCGATCTTCTGCCCGAAGGTGAAGAGCGCGGAAAGGCCCAGCACGACCAGCGCCACAAAGGCGGCAAGTGATTTTCGAAGCATCGGCCTCTCTCCTTCACTTAGTCTTCCAAACCGAGCTCGATGGCGGCGGCAGTGCCGTCGTCTTCGTCACCGGCCATGGCGTTGCGCTCGAGCCACTGCTGTTTCGTGATCAGGACCGCTCTGGGCTTGGAGCCCTGGTACTCG
The DNA here is from genome assembly GCA_017461005.1 of Clostridia bacterium. GTDB lineage: Bacteria > Bacillota > Clostridia > Oscillospirales > Acutalibacteraceae > RUG420. The sequence continues at coordinate 16,504 of JAFTZU010000198.1, read as the reverse complement.
CCGATGATGCCGTGCTCTTCCAGCTCGTCGATGATGCGACCGGCGCGGGCATAGCCGACGCCCAGTTTCCGCTGGAGCATGGAGGTCGAGGCCTGACCGGCTTCGAGCACGACCTGGATGGCCTGTTCGAAGAGGTCGTCCGCGCTGTCTCCGCCGCCGGAGGGAGCGTTGACTCCGCCGCCCTTCTGGTTGGCGTTGGCTGTTGCGGCAGCTGCGGCTTCGATGTCCTTGATGATGGACTCGTCGTACTCGGACTCTTCCTGATTCTTGATGAACTTGACGACGCGCTCGATCTCCTTGTCGTCGGAGAAGCAGCCCTGGATCCGGGTAGGTTTCGAAACGCCGACCGGGTTGAAGAGCAGGTCGCCATTGCCGAGGAGTTTCTCAGCGCCGGTCATGTCGAGGATGGTACGGGAGTCGACCGCGGAGGCGACATACAGGGACAGACGGCTCGGGATGTTGGCCTTGATGAGACCCGTGATGACGTCGACCGACGGACGCTGGGTAGCGATGACCATATGCATGCCGGCGGCACGGGCCATCTGAGCGAGACGGCAGATGGAGTCTTCGACCTCTTTCGGGGTCGCCATCATGAGATCGGCGAGCTCATCGATGAAGATGACGATCTGTGGCATGACCTCCATATCGGGGTCGCCGGCCGCCATCTGGTTGTAGCCCTTGATGTCTCTGACACCGGTGTCGGAGAACTTCTGATAACGGTTCAGCATCTCCCGGACGGCCCACTGGAGGGAGCCGGCCGCCTTCGCCGGTTCGGTGACGACCGGGACGAGCAGGTGCGGGATGCCGTTGTACTTCGAGAATTCGACCTTCTTCGGGTCGATCATGACGAGTTTGACCTCGTCCGGCGTCGCGTTGTAGAGGATACTCAGGATCATCGCGTTGACGCAGACCGACTTACCGGAACCGGTGGTGCCGGCGATGAGCAGATGCGGCATCTTGGCGATGTCCATCGTGCAGATCTTACCGGAGATGTCTTTGCCGAGGGCGACACTGAGCTTGCTCTTCTGGGCGCCCTTCTTGTATTCGGGCGATTCGAGCACTTCTCTCAGAGTGACCGCGTCACGGTCCTTGTTCGGGACTTCGATACCGACCGCTGTCTTCCCGGGAATGGGAGCGATACGAACACCGGAGGCCGCGAGGTTCAGCGCGATGTCGTCCGCGAGGCCGGTGATCTTCGAGAGTTTGACGCCGGCGGCCGGAGCCAGTTCATACCGGGTGACCGAAGGGCCTCGTGCGATGTCGACGAGGGTCGTTTTGACACCGAAGCTGTCGAGGACGCCGATGAGTTTCTCGGCATTGTCCCGCAATTCCGCTTCGGAGCCGCCGCCGAGACTGAGTTTCGGCGGGTTCAGGCAGTCGAGCGGAGGCAGCTGATATTTCTTCTTGGGCTTGTCGGTCTCGCCGGCAGCCTTTTCCATTTCCGCCATCTGGTCCCGGGCGGCATCGACATCGAATTTCTCTTCGACGATGGGCTCGGACTTCGGACGGGACGGTTTCGATTTGGCAGCGGCCGCCTTCTTGACGATCTCATCGAGGGAACCGCCGGTGGCGACGCCGTTGTCATCGTAGGCAGGAGCAGCGTCGGCTGCGGCTTTGGCAGCGGCTGCGGCAGCAGCGGCACTGGTGCCGGCGGCGGCCATCTCCTCCTGCAGAGGAGCCTTCTTCCGTCCGCGAGACTTCTGGAAGGACATCTCTTCTTCGGCAACGGGTTCGGTCTCTTCGACCGCTTTGCCCCTTCTGCGACGTCTCGGTGATGGACCGAGGTCGATATCCGGGTTGAACGTCTCGCGACGAGCCTGTTTTTCCGCCTGTTCTTCGACTCTCTGGGCACGGCGCTCTTCGCGGGCGGCCTGGATCTCTTCGAAGTTCTCGCGGGTCGCTTCTCCGGCAGACTTGACCGGGTCATACAGCTTCTGGACGAACCGGGCCAGCGTGGTGCCGGTCATGAGCATGAGGGCCACGAAGGCCAGCAGGATCAGCGTGACGGCAGCAGGCGCCTTGGCGCCGGTCATCTTGAAGATCGGCCAGCCGAAGATGGCACCGATGGCACCGCCGCTGTCGATCTCTCTGCCCACTTTGAACGCTCCTGCGACGGAACTTCCGAAGGTGCCGGGGACACCATCACCGGCAATGACATAGACCGCCGCACAGATGAGGGCGATGGCGAGACAGGCTTCGAGGACCTTGTGCTTGATGTTGATGGTGTCCCGGTCGTAGGAGGTCATGACCGCGACGGCCATCAGCAGAAGCGGGAATATGTATGCCATGACTCTTCCGAACAGACCGAACACGACGTCCTGGAGCGCGGTCCACGCACTGTGGTCGCCGCCGGGGATGATGGTCACGAACAGCAGGAACAGCGCGAACGCAAAAAGCGCAATGGCGCCGATCTGCTTCCCGTTGGAGGCAGCGGCGCTGTTCTTTGCGTTTTTCGTCGTTCTCTGTGCCGACCGCTTCGCACTGCTTTTCTTTGCAGCAGGCTTCGCGGCAGGTTTCTTTCGATTGGTACTTCCCTTCTGGGATGTCGCCATTTGTTTCACCTCGTAGAATTAAAGGATGCCCAGTTTTTCGAGCGTGGCCACCGTGATGACCACAGCGGACAGGATCAGGCAGTAGTAGCCGAAGAACTGGAATTTATTCTTGTTGACGAGCCACTCGAGCAGTTTGATGGCTGCGACACCGACCACAGCGGCAACGACGATGCCCACCAGGATGGGACCGATGCCGAGGGCCAGAGCGCCGCCTTCGAGGGCGTCTTTGATCTCAAGGACTGCAGCGGCAAGGACTGCCGGAGTACCGAGGACGAAGGAGTATTCGACCATGTAGTCTTTGTCGACGCCGAGGAGCATACCGGTGGAAATGGTGGAACCGGACCGGGAGATGCCGGGGAACGCGGCAGCGGCGAGCTGAGCCACACCGACCCACCAGGCGTCCTTTCCTTCGACGACAGGACGGATGTTCTTTTTCGTGCGCGATGCACGGGAACCGGTCAGAAGCAGGATCGCCGTGATCAGGAAGCAGAAGCCTTCGACCAGGATGTCCGTATCGTTCGCCAGACCTTCGACGAGGTCCTTGAGGTTCCGGCCTCCCCCGACGGGGATGAACAGGAACAGAAGCGGGAGGCAGGAAATGAACATCATGTAGAGCATGTGGCGGTCGTCCGAGACATGCTTCGTATCGAGTTTGCGGGTGAAGAACTCCGCGATCGTCTTCCCGATCTCTTTGAGGAGTTTCCAGAAGGTCTTGTAGTAGACCGCGATGACTGCGACCAGTGTTCCGATGTGCAGGAAAACGGTCAGCTGAAGCGAACCTTCTCCGGAGAGTCCCATGAAGTGCTGGAACACCGAGAGGTGTCCGGAGCTGGAGACCGGCAGGAATTCGGTGGCACCCTGTACGATGCCGAGGATGATCGCTTTGAGATATTCCATCATAACAGTATGTGGCTCCTTTAATTATAAACAATATTCGGCTCATTATATCAAAATGTAGCGCCTACTTCAAGCCATACCACAATTTGTGCCGGGTTTGAACAACTTTCCCAGACTGATTTAAAATAACATTGACAGAGTCTTAACAGATTACTATAATAGGATTGTTAAAAAATTAAACAAGTCGAAAGGAAACACAGTCCCATGGGCAAATATGACACCTATGTAGAACAGTGCACCGCGCATTTCAAGGCACTCCTCGAGGAGCAGCTCGAGCGCGAAGATCGAATGGAAGCAGACGATGAAAAGAAAGACTTCGCCAACCTCGACCACATCGTCATCGGCTTCTGCGGCGGCGACGGCATCGGCCCGGTCATCACGGCCGAGTCCAGACGTCTGGTCGAATTCCTTCTGAAGGACGACATCGCCTCCGGCAAAGTCGAGCTCAAAGATATCGACGGCCTCACCATCGAGAACCGTCTCGCGGTCGGCAAAGCCATCCCCGACGACGTCCTCGCGGAACTCAAGACCTGCGACGTCATCATGAAGGGCCCGACCACCACCCCCACCGGCGGCACCATGGAGAGCGCAAACGTCGCCATGCGTCGTGAACTCGACCTCTATGCCAACGTCCGCCCCACCAAAGTCCCCTCGGAAGACATCGACTGGATCTTCTTCCGTGAGAACACCGAAGGCGAATACGTCCTCGGCTCCAAAGGCGTGGAAGTCCCCGACAAACTCGCCTTCGACTTCAAAGTCACCACCAAAGCCGGCACCGAGCGCATCTGCCGTGCCGCTTTCGAGTATGCCAAAAACAATGGCAAGGACTACGTGGCCATCGTCACGAAGGCCAACATCATGAAGAAGACCGACGGCAACTTCACGAAGATCGCCCACGAAGTCGCCAAAGACTATCCGGACATCAAAGCGGAAGACTGGTTCATCGACATCATGACGGCGAACCTCGTCAACCCGGCAAGACGCTCCCAGTTCCAGGTCTTCGTCATGCCGAACCTCTACGGTGACATCATCACCGACGAAGCGGCCCAGATCCAGGGCGGCGTCGGCACCGCGGGTTCCGGCAACCTCGGCGACAAGTACTGCATGTTCGAGGCCATCCACGGCTCCGCTCCCCGTATGATCGAGGAAGGCCGCGGCAAGTACGCGAACCCCTGCAGCATGTTCAAGGCTTCCGAAATGATGCTCCGCCACATCGGCTACATCGAGGAAGCGGACAAACTGTCCAAAGCGCTGGAGATCTGCAACGACACCGAGCGCAAGTACGTCATCACCGGCCGCGACGGCGGTGCCACCTGTGAAGAGTTCGGCAACTACGTCATGGACACCGTCTCTTCCCTCTAATCCCCTGTAACTAATTGGCGCAACTTCTATTTCAAAAAAGGAGAACAACGTTATGGGATCCAAATATGTATCCAGTTCCGTCATCAAACGCCTGCCCCGCTATTACCGTTTCCTCGGTTACCTCATGGAGGACGGCATGGTCCGCATCTCCTCGAGAGAACTCGCGGAACGCATGGGCCTGTCCGCTTCGCAGATCCGTCAGGACCTCAACAACTTTGGCGGTTTCGGCCAGCAGGGCTACGGCTACAACATCGAGAGCCTGTACAAGGAGATCGGCAAGATCCTCGGCGTGGACAGCGGCTTCAAGACCATCCTCGTCGGTGCCGGCAACCTCGGCCACACCATCGCGCTGCAGATCGAATATGAGAAGCGCGGGTTCGACCTCATCGGCATCTTCGACAAGAAGGAGAGCCTGTCCGGTCAGATGATCAACGGCATCCCGATCCGTTCGTCGAACGACATCGAGGACTTCTGCAAGGACAACGGCGTCAAGGTCGCCATCCTCTGTGTCCCCTACGACGCGGCGAAAGAGCTCGTTCCGTCCCTCATCAGCAGCGGCGTGGTCGGCTTCTGGAATTTCTCTCACTACAACATCAACGAGGACTATCCGAACGTCTCGGTCGAGAACGTCCACCTCAACGACAGCCTGATGACGCTCTGCTATCAGGTCCTGCACGAAAATAACTGACTGGAAGGGTAACGAAAATGAAACAGATCTTAGACTACATGCCGCTGGACATCGTCCCCCATCCGGACGGATTCGTCATCATCGAGCCGGACAAGAAAGATCAGGACGGCCGCCTTCGCATCTCGTTCTGGTTCTACAACCTCAAAACGATGGTGGTCCAGAAGGTCAAAAAGAACTTCTATACCGAATGCAAATTCGGTCCTGCTCACGAGAACATCACGAGACAGATCAACGACTACATCTCCTGCGCGGTCTGTGAATCGCCGAGAGATTACATCAACGTCGTGTTCCCCACCGGCGAGATCGGCATCTTCGACATCAGCGGCACGCTCATCTGGACGGGCGATCTGCTCTACCACGACTGTGCCCTGCGCAGCTGTGCTCCCGACGGCAAGAACATCTGGTGTGCGGTCCCTGACCAGAATGCCATCGTTCGCTACTCCACCAAGCTGGAGCGCGTGGACTTCCGCATCGGCGGCGTCGACACGCTTGCCTTCGGCCGTCCCATGTCGGTCTCCCGCTACGGCGATGACCTCTTCGTCTGCTGCAAGACGTCGAACAACATCAAGAAGATCTCCCTCAAGAACTATGTCTCCGAGGACTACAAGAAGTTCGAGGAAGGCGTTCTGCGGTATCTTCGCGTCGGCGACAGCGAGATCGTCGTCCTGAACTCCGGCATCTACCTGCTGGACGACTAAAGGAGAACCATATGTTTTCAATGGATCGGGCATCCCAGTGGGATGCCCTTCTCTCTGACCCGGAGGTCCTTCCCATCCTGGAGGCGATCTACGCCGCCATCGACCCCGCGGTCACCGGAAAAGACTTTTATCCTGCCCCGGAGAACGTCCTGCGGTTCCTTCGCATGGAAGCTCCGGTGAAGTACTGCATCGTCGGCATGGACCCCTACCCCTCCTTCAACGAGCGGGAAGGCATCCCCATCGCCACCGGCCGCAGCTTCGAAGTGTCCGAGCTCTACGGGCAGGACTGGGACTACAAGATCAAACAGGCATCGCTCCGCAACATGCTGAAGGCGATCTACTATAACAAGACCGGCACGAACCCGCAGCTCTCCGTCATCCGCGACGAGATCACGTACGGGAAGTTCGACATCCTCCCGCCCACCGACTGGTTCAACGATCTGGAGGCCCAGGGCGTCCTGTTCCTGAACTCCACACTGACCGTCGAAGCCGGCAAACCGGGGTCGCATCAAAAGCTCTGGGAGCCTTTCCGGGCGAAGCTGATCCCGTACCTCGAGCAGATGGGATGTGTCTTCATGCTCTGGGGCAACAACGCCCAGACCGAAGTCCCCGTTTATCTGAGCGACGCGGCAAAGACCGCACAGGTCCTGACGGCTCCCCACCCCCGCATGGCGGAGTTCGTGACGAACAACACCTTCAAGGAAGCTTCTGACATCAACTGGACCGGAGTGGGGTAAAAAGGTTCCGTCTTTTTTGCGCCAAGCCAAACCCCCGCTCGCCTGTAAAGCATCGCGCAGCTCCCCCCTGCAAAAAATCCGAAACTTTTTACCCAACATACAAAAATAGCCTCCGGCGAATGCCGGAGGCTTCTTTTGTGTGGTTTCGATCAGATGAGGAACTGCGCGAGAAGGCGGACTTCCTTGATGGCTTTCCATCTGTCTTTGAGGTCGAGCTCCGGAAGCGGGGCTTCGATGCAGTCGACATCGAGGTTCTGGGCTTCCAGTTCCGGAATGGTGTAAGGTCCATCGCGGAAGGCGTCGTAAGTCATGTCGGTCGGCTGGCCGAGGGCGGCGAACCCGACTTTGATGAGATACTTGCGGATGGCGCCGATGCCGATCCAGGGAAGCCAGACGAGGTCGGCCTGACCCGGAAGGTTGGGCATCATGGACAGAGCCATACGGACCGCGAGGTTGTTGACTTCGCCCCAGCCGCGGATGAAGAAGAACGGATGAGAAGCAACTTCTTTCGCGGGAGCGGAGTTCTCGCCGACAACGACCGTCATGCCGGGCAGCGCCTTGAGTTCTTCAAGGCTGTAGGCATGTCCGTCATCGGAGAGCCAGTACTTCTCGCCTTCGAACTCAGCGCCTTCGCCGATGATGACGTTCAGATGACGCTTTTTGGTCAGCGGATAGGAATAGGACGCGTAGAAGACTTCGAAGCAGGTACCGAGCGAGGACGGTGTACCGCCACGGTCATACTGTTCCATCGCATAGACATCTTCGAAGGGGATGCCGTCGAGCTTGGTCAGCGGTTTGACATGGGGGTTCGTATAACCGACGAATTCTCTGACGCCGGGCCAGTGTTTCTTGAAACGCTCGGAGAGCAGAGTGGGTTCTGCGCGGCGGAAGGGAACGACACGCTTTTCGCCGATGATCTCGACGTTCGGGTCGCCAAAGCCCTTCTTGTCAGCGGACTTCAGAAGGCCGCTCTCCGCCGGGTCGAAGCCCATGAGTTCGGTGGTGACACGGTCGACCTCGACCGCGTTGGTGCCACAGATGATGCGGTCGAACAGGACCGGATCGTTCGGGCCGGGGGTGTTGCCTTCGCCGCCGATGATGCCGTCGATGACGGTGAGGTCGGGTTTGAACGCATACATGATGTCGGTCAGCTTGGTGTCGATCTCATAGGTATGGTTTCTCGCGCGCATGTTGACGGAGTAGGTACCCATCGAGTTCTTGAAGCCGAGGGTGACACCGGTATAGATGTTACATTTGGTCTTCGGATGAGAGACATAGAGGCGCTCGCCGCGGATGACTTCACCGACGATGTCCGGGAAATAGACTTCACGGCCGACTTCCGCCTTCGGGCAGAAGAAACGCTGGGTCGGTCTCTCTTCAAAAGCGAGGAACCGGGCGTTGTACTTCTTGGCGATCTTGAGATAGCCCGCCATCTTGGCATAGGTCCAGGTCACGAGACCGGAGCCCTCGCCGATGACGATATCGTCACAGAGTTCCGACAGGACTTCCATGGTGGCGTCGAAGACGCGGGGGTCCGTCGTCTGCGGGATGTCATAGTCATAGCGGTAGGACGTTTTCGGGGTGACGAAAACGAGGTTCGGTTTGATGAGGACTTTCTGGCCTCTGAATTTCTCTTTCCAGCCGGTCGCTGCATCCAGTTTGTCGAGAGCGCTGCGGACGGTCGCCTTGATGGCTTTGACGTCGGCTCTCGCTTCATAACTCTCTCTGCCGTAGTCGTAGGGCAGCATGACATAGTTATGAGTATAGTTCAGCTTCGGCGCTTCTTCGATAACGACTGCGTTATGATCGTATTTGATTCCCATTACAGTTCCCCCTTAGTCATGACGGATGACGATGTCGTCTTCACGACGGATGAAATCGTCATCGGTGAAGGTCTCTTTCTTCATCTGTCTCTTGAGAGGCAGCCACCACAGGAAACCGAAGCAAAGGCAGCTGGCGATGGACACAGAGTCTTTCTCGCCGAACTTTCTGCCGGTCTTCAGGCCGACGGTGAGGAGCTCCCAGAGATGGAGAAGGAACAGGAAGAGTGCGCACCAGGGGAACTTCTTCCGGATCATGATGATGGTGCTGCCGGCCCAGAGGGCGATGCACGCAAGGTAAGTCAGTACTGCAAACATGTTGTTTTCTCCTTTCTCACTTCTCGATACCGTTCTCGGTTCTCCAGCGCAGCGGGACCCACCAGGTGAAACCGAAGGTCATGCACATGCACAGAGAATAGAGGAACTTCTCCCCTGCTTCTTTGCCGACTTTCAGGCCGATGGTGACGGTCTCAAAGGCATGCAGGCAGAGGATGCCGAGGACGATCCACGGGAATCCGAAGGGCGAGGCAATGGCGCCCAGCGCCCAGAGGACGATGACGAGGAAATAGTCCAGCTTTTCGATTTTGGTCAGGAAGGAGAACACAAAATCTCTTAACTTTTTCATAGAATACCACCTTCTCATAAAATTGTAAGAACTATACTTGTATAGTTTTCGTACAGGTCCATTATATTAAATTTATCTGAAATCATCAACTGATAAACAAACTTTTTGTGAAACTTATCTCGTTTACTTTCTGACAATAAGGTTCCGCGATCTTTAACATAAGAACCATGCTTTCGCGCCCACCTTGGAAACGAGGCAAGGGGAGCCGGAACGCTGTCTGGATGGTGCGCAGGGGGGAGCAGCGCGATGCTTTAAAAGCGGGCGGGGGTATGGATTGGCAAGCACCAGACGGACCGTTTCGGCGGAACCCGATCAAAGCGCGAAAGCAAAAAGCTCCTCAGGAGAAATCCCTGAGGAGCTTTCGTTTATTTGAGGATGTCAGAGAGCGGGACGCCCTTTGTTTCGGCGAGTTTCTTCGCGCTCTCATATTCGATGGTGGTCTTCTCGACGTCTTCATACGTCAGGTGCTTGGCATCGACCGGCCCGTACGGAGTCTCCACCGTGACGGCTTCCCGGTCCATGATGACCCGTTCCTGCAGGCTCACCCGCATGCCGATGGCGGTGGTCTCCCGGAAGATGATCCGGATGCACGCTTCCTTCACGTCCTCTTTGCACATGACGGACAGCGCGTAGGCCGGTCTCCCCTTCTTCATGAAGATGGGCGTGTACCAGACATCCTTCGCGCCCGCTTCGAAGAGCTTTTCCATGCAGTAGGCAAGCTGTTCACCGGTGCAGTCATCGAGGTTCGTCTCGAGTTTGAAGATCTCGTCTCTCATCATTCTTTCCCCTTTACCGTCTGGCGATTCACCTTGGCGGCCATGAACCCGGCGCCAAAGCCGTTGTCGATGTTCACGACCGCAGTCCCCGCCGCGCAGGAATTCAGCATAGCCAGCAGAGCGGACAGTCCGCCGAAGTTGGCGCCGTACCCGACGCTTGTCGGACAGGCGACGACCGGTGCATTGACAAGGCCGCCGATGACGCTGGCCAGCGCACCTTCCATGCCGGCTACCGCAACGATGGCATTTGCCTTCCGAATGTCTTCGACCTGGTCGAGGAGCCGGTGGATGCCCGCGACACCGACATCATAGTAGCGGTGGACTTCCGCGCCGCACATCCAGGCGGTGAGCGCCGCCTCTTCGGCAACGGGGATGTCCGTGGTACCGGCGGTGCAGATGGCCACATTCCCGATCTGTTCCTTCGGTTCCCCCACCGTGATGATCTTTGCCGACTCATGGAAGACCGCGTCCGGCAGGACCGCTTTCACGGCTTCATAGTGCTCGGCGTTCGCGCGGGTCCCGAGCACGAGACCGCTGCGCCCGTAGATCGCCGACATGATCTGCGCGGTCTGGTCCGGCGTCTTCCGTTCACAGAAGACGACCTCCGGGAACCCGCTGCGGGCCTCTCGGGAATGGTCGACCTTCGCGAAGGACAGGTCCTCATAGGAGTCCTGTTTCAGTTCCTGCTCGGCAGCCTCGATAGACATGGTGCCGTCTGCCACCTGAGCCAGTAATTCCTTCAATTCCATTTCATTTCACCCTTTATTTCTGCAGGCAGTCGGAGTCCAGTACTTCATACATACGGAAGAACTCCCGAAGGTCCCGCAGGATGTTGTCCACGCCGCCCGGCGTGTTGCTTTCGATGTTCAGCGGCATGACCGGATCGTGCACGGAGAGCCGCAGCAGGAACCAGCCGTCGACGTCCGGCTTGGAAGCGCGGATGCCTTCCGCGTTGTCCGGCGCCACGACATAGTCGTCCGACTCTGAAACGACGGCGGTCAGGTCATCGATGACCTGGAGTCCGATCTCCCGGAAGTTCTCCGGCAGGATCTTCAGGCGGAACTCTTCCGCTTCCACCGGCTCCTGCAGGTCGGCGATGAGGTCTCCAAGGACCTTCCCTTCCCGTTTGAGTTGGGCCGCTTTGATGATGATCTTCGTGGCGAGGTACGCGCCGTCATCAAGGAAGTAATTCTCCCGCATGGCGGCGTGGCCCGAGGTCTCGATGGCCAGCGGCGCGTTGGTCGTCTCTTCCAGGTTCAGGCGTTTCGCCTCGTTGATGACGTTCTTATAGCCCCGTTTGAACCGGCAGTGTTTTCCGCCGAGGGTCTCTTCGATGAAGGTCTTGAGGCCGGAAGACGTCACAGAGTCGGTGACGATGGTCCCGCCTTCGTTCCCTTCGAGTGCGATGGCAGCGGCGAGGGCGATGAGCGCATTGCGGTTGATCTCCCTGCCCTTCTCATCGACACAGGCCGAACGGTCGACGTCGGTGTCGAAGATGATGCCGAGGTCGCAGCCGTTGTGCAGGACCGAATTCGAGATGGCCTCCATGGCGGTCTTGTCCTCCGGGTTCGGCACATGGTTCGGGAACATGCCGTCCGGTTCGAGGAACTGGCTTCCGGTGATGTCCGCGCCGAGGGGTTCAAGGACTTTCGTCGCATAGAAGCCACCGGCGCCGTTGCCGGCATCGACCGCGATCTTGAAGTCCCGCAGCGGACGGGCATAGTCGTCGGCATTGATGCCTTCACAGATCATATTGCGGAGCTGTTCCGCATAGTTGTTCATGTAAGGGGTGTCCGTCACGGTGCCGGGCTCCATGGCCGGTTCCTTCGGGGCATTCTCCGCGAGGGTCAGGATGTCGGAGACATCGGCGCTTTCGATGCCGCCCTGTTTCGTGAAGAACTTGAACCCGTTGCGGTTGAACGGATGATGGCTCGCCGTGATCTCGACCGCGGCGTCGCAGTCAAAGTTGACGGTCGTCATGAACATGGCCGGGGTCGAGGACAGGCCGCAGTTCTTGACGTTCACGCCGGCCAGCGTCAGCCCTTTGATGAGGGCCTCCGTCAGACGGTCGGCGGAGATGCGGGAATCGTGTCCCACCGCCACCGTGAACGCGCTTCCGTAGGCAGGCGTCGTCTTGTCCTCGAGCCAGCAGGCGAACCCGTAGCCGATGTTCTGTGCGACTTCATCGGTCAGCTGGATCTCCTGTCCGGGGACACCGTCAGCCGCGATGCCGCGGATGTCGGTCCCGCTTTTCAGGACTTGATAGGTCTGTTCTAACATGATAGATATCCTCACTCATTTTCGACTGGAAGCAACTTCCAGATAGTCGTCGGTCTTTTGGAACCCAAGGTGTTCATAGAATGCCTGCTTCTCCGGCCGGCACATCAGGAACACAGTCTGTTCCGGGTACCGGTCACATAACGCGCGGATGCAGGTGCTGGCGTAGTGGTGTCCTCTGGCGTCCGGCAGGGTCGAGATGGCGCCGAAGAAGGCGGACGCATCTGTCTCGACCAGCGCCGCAGCGGTGGCGGCCGGTCTTCCCTCCGCCTTCAGCAGGACGGAGTGGGCCGTGCCGTGCCGGACCCTGTGGGAGAAGTCCGTCAGGAAGTCTCCGTAGTCCTCCACGACATAGCCGGGGTTACTGGCGGTCAGGACCGCATAGAAGTCCCGGAAGTCCCCGTCCCATACGAGTTCCACCGGATCTCCGGTCCCTGTGGCGATACACGCCGAGCCCTTCGGAAGACTCATGACACATCCGGTCTCCCCTTCGGGGTACGCTTCCGCGAGGACAGCGGCCGGGCCCACGAGAGCACCGAAGCCGATGGCCCGGAGGAAGGCGAGCAGTTCCGGTACATCGCCCGAGGGAGACACATGGACCGTAACGGTCCCGTAGTACTTCGACAGGAATGCAGTCAGATGTCCGTCGTCATCTCTCTGCTCCCAGGAAGAGACGAAGTCATAACCGAGTCCGTAGGAGAGCACCGGCCCCAGCGCTTTCACGCCGAAGACACTGCCGCAGCAAAAGGACTCGAGCTCCGCCATCTGTTCCGGGGTGACGGACTCCAGAAATCTGATCATAAACTGGCTCCTGATAGTTTTTAATCATTTTAACATAAAATAACACCCCGGAGGGGTCCGGGGTGCTAATCGTTTCTAAATTGTAACCTGTCTGAAAAGACGGTTCTTCCTTACCGGGTCGGCAGGACCTCGAGGATCTTGTCCGCCATATAACGGTTACCTGCAAGCGTGGCATGCGGGTTGAATCCGGAGTCGTCGATCGACATGAACTCATACATCGGGACGGTAATCTGATTCTTCATGATCATCTCATAGTCGGTGACGTCGGCATAGTAGACCTGTCCGGGTTTCTTCACGGTCCATGCCTGACGGATGGGTTCGTAGAAGAAGTCGTACATGACGCCGGTGACGTTGGCGATGGGGTTCTCACTGACATGGACGAAGTTCGGCAGCGTGAAGGTGCCGACGAAGGGCAGATCGACCTGGACCGGCTGATCCATCCACTGGAGCTTCAGAGAACCAGAGCGGACGCCCGGGACGAGGCTCAGGCAGCGGAACGAGTTGCCGCTGGCAAGATTGACGACCGTGACGTGGGGGTTCAGTTCGAAGATGCCTTCCATGATGGCATTGAAGTTGGCCTGATACTGCAGGAAGTAAGTACCGAGGTTATCGATCCACCAGCCCCAGAAGGTAGCCCACAGTTCGGGGTGCTCTGCAAAACCGGCGAGATAGTACATGGCGTTGCGGACGACGGTGCCCCAGGAGCCGTAGGTGGCAAGTTCCTCTGCAAGGGTCTTGCGCGGGTCCTGACCGACGACGGTACCGTACTTCGCGATCTCATAGACGAGAGCGATGGTACTGTACCAGGTGTCGTTGACACCGAGGTCGATCGTGATGAGGTCTGCTTTGGCGACCGCATTTCGGATGTGCTGTCTCTCTCTGGCGAGTACTTCATTCGTATAGACGTTATACGAGAAGTTATTGAGCTGGTTTATTTCCCATTCCCGCGGAGTATAGCCGTCCGTCAGGCAATAACGGAAAATGGCCGAAGTGAATCCCGGGTAACCGCAAGGATAGTATTTTGTCGCTCCGACATCCTTGGACAGAAGGTTACCATAGGAGCCTTCGATGTTCCTGCGGTAAACAAGAATGCTGCCGTTACCTTTTTTGATGTAGTCCGGCAGACCAAAACCGGAAGCGACACTGTCACCGAGGCAAACATAGGTCTTGTACTGCTTGACGTTGGAACGGTTCGCTGCCAGTGCGCTGACGGACAGGGCGGAAACCATGACCGCGACCAGCATGAGCACCGCAACGATTTTTTTCGTTGTCTTTCTCATTGTTTCATCTCCATCTGATTTTGTTTTGTTGTGTGTGGATATGCTTACATACATACGATCACATAGCCAGTCAAGCTATGATAGCAACTTATATTATAAATTAACGATGTTCCGGAATTCAATACTTTTCTTTCGTACACATACAAAAAGCTGTCAAAAAACTCCCGGACGACCGTCCGGGAGTTCTCATTTGTTACTTTTATCGGGTCGGAAGGACCTTTTCGACACAGTCGGCGATGTACCGGCTGCCCTTCAGGGTCGGATGCGGGTTGAATCCGGAGTCGTCGAGGGACATGAATTCATACATCGGGACCGCCATGTCACGCTTGATGAGTTCATAAGCGGAGACGTCCGCGTAGTAATACTGACCCGGTTTCTTCGTCTGCCAGATCTTGCGGACCGGTTCATAGAAGAAGTCGTAGAGGGACTGGGTCGTCAGGGAGACCGGGTTCACACCGAGGTGGATGGTATCCGGAAGTGCCACCTTGCCGACATAGGGCAGGTCGACTTCGACCGGCTGATCCATGAACTGGATCTTATAGTTCTCCGATGCCACACCGGGGGTCAGGTTCAGGTATTTGAACGAGTTCGCGCTGGACAGGGCGACGATGGTGACATCCGGGTTGAGCTTGTAGATCTGCTCGATGATCGCGTTGTAGTTCTGCTGATACTGGACGAAGTACGTCGCGAGGTTCTCTCCCCATGCAGCCCAGAACTTTGCCCATTTGTCGGGGTTCTCCGCAAAACCGGCGAGGTAGTACATCGCGTTGCGGACAACGGTGCCCCAGGAGCCGTACTCTGCCAGTTCCGCGTCGAGCGCTTTCCGGGGAGCCGAGCCGGTGATCTTGCCGTATTTCGCGATGGCGTAGATGAGAGCGATCGTACCATACCAGGAGTCGTTGACGCCGATATCGATCGTGATGAGGTCTGCCTTCCTGATGGTGCTGCGGATGTGCGCCTTTTCATTGTCGAGCCATTTCTTCGTGTAGGCGCCGCCGGAGAAGTTCGCGAGCTGGTCCAGTTCCCACCACTTCATCTTATAGTTGTCAGAGAGTTCGTAGCGAAGGGAGCCGGAGGTGAATCCGGGGTACGCGAGGGAATAGAATTTCGCTCCGGTGTCCCGGGCGATGTGGTCCGCGTAGGAACCTTTGATCCGCTGTTTGTAAACGACTTTCTTCCCGTATTTGTTGTAATCGGGAAGGCCGAACCCGGAAGCGACACTGTCGCCCAGGCAGACATAGGTACCATACTGTTTGACGTTGTTACGGTTTGCCGCAAATGCGGTGACTGCCACTGTGGAGACCATAAGGACACATGCGAGCACCACTGCAAGGAGTCTGCTGATCTTCTTTTTCATTGTTTCATCTCCAGATCATTCATGAAAGGGTGGATAGACAGATACATACTGTTTCGTACTGTACTATTATAGAGTCATTCGGACAACTGCACAATAGACATCTGACAAAGTAATGTACGATAAACAGCGCATTCAAACCCCGTAGCCGATTGTTTTTCTTTACATTTGTAAAAGTCGAACAAAAACAGCCCGGGAACGTTCCCGGGCTGCCTGGCAGGGATGGTGCGATTTGAACGCACGAGTCACGGAGTCAAAGTCCGTTGCCTTGACCGCTTGGCTACACCCCTGTGTATGAAAAAGGCCGCCCGTCAAAATGAAGGGCGGCCTTTTTGCTGTGTGGGGTGGGCGGAGGGATTCGAACCCTCGGTCTCCAGAGCCACAATCTGGCGCTTTAACCAACTAAGCTACGTCCACCATATATCGCAAAAATGGCACGCCAGAAGGGACTCGAACCCCTGACCCACTGCTTAGAAGGCAGTTGCTCTATCCACCTGAGCTACAGGCGCACGATGAAGCTCGCGCAGGGTTAGGGGCCTGTCCCGGCCCGCTTTTGGAGCGGGTGATGGGAATCGAACCCACGTAGCCAGCTTGGAAGGCTGGAATTCTGCCATTGAACTACACCCGCACTCATGAC
>JAFTZU010000197.1 GCA_017461005.1 Clostridia bacterium | reverse complement strand
GGTGGCGATATACGCCGGAAACACATTATACCATTTGTTTCTAAAATGACAAACGGACAAACGGACAAAATTGGCAAAAAGAAAAGGGAAAGGCGCAGCAAAGGTGGTTCCCCTGCCGCGCCCCATGTATTTACATTTTTTCGTCACAGCGTCACGGTGAAGGTCGTGCCCTCGCCGACGGTACTGTGGACTTCGACTTTGCCGCCGAGCAGTTCGAGCACGCGCTTCGTGATAGCGAGCCCCAGTCCGTGGCCGAGCTGTTTGTGGCTCTCTTCGCACTGGTAGAACTGGTCGAAGATCTTCGGCAGTTTTTCCGGTGCAATGCCGCAGCCTTCGTCGCGGAGGTACACCTTCACATGGCCGTTCTCCATGCCCTTCCCCATCGGTTCCCGGAGCGTCACATGGATGGTGCTGCCGTCCGGCGAATACTTGATGGCGTTGTCGAGGAGGTTCGTCCAGACCTGTTCGAGGAGTCCGGGGTCCGTGGTCACGGTCAGTTCCGGCAGGTTCAGGTCGAACTCCACCTCGCGGTCCGGCCACTTCTCCATGAGGGCGATGACCACTTTTCGGATCTGCTCGTCGAGGCGGATCTCCTCGTTGCGCACGACGATCTCCTGCGCGGAGAGGTGTGACAGGTTCAGCATGTTTTCACACAGGGTGGACAGGCGCAGGGCCTGCTCCCGGGTCATCCCGGCGTACTCGGCCCGCTCCGCTTCGGAGAGGTCCGGGGACTGCAGCAGTTCCGCGAATCCGGCGATGGCGGCGATGGGCGTCTTCAGCTCGTGGGACACGTTGCTGATGAAGTCCTTCCGCATGTAGTCCATGCCCTGGAGTTCCCGGGCCATTTTGTTGAAGTTCTCGGTGAGGGCGGCCAGCTCCTCGATCTTCGCCGCGGTCTCGTTCAGTTCGAGCTGCACGGAAAAGTCCCCGTGGGCGATCCGCTCCGTGGCTTTCGTGACGTCCTCAATGGGCTTCGCGAGACGCTCGCCTTCGCGGCGCAGCAGGACGGAGCCGAGGCCGCAGACCACCGTGCACACGAAGATGCACGCGGCGGCCATGTCCTTCGTCTCGAGGTCGCGATTCCGCTTCGCGAGCTTCGCGCGGACCCACTCGGAGCCGCCGGTCACGCACAGCGCCGCGCCGGCCGACCCGCAGACCCGGGCAATGGCCGTGTCCGAGAAGTAATGTTTCAGGGTTTTCATTTATTTGACCTCCGCTTTATATCCAAGGCCCCGCACCGTGCGGATCTCAAAGTCCGGACTCGTCTCGAACCGCCGGCGCAGCTTCTTGATGTGCGCGTCGACGTTCCGCTCGTCCACGTCTTCTTCCATGCCCCAGATGTCGTCGAGGATCTCGAGGCGTGTGAAGATCTTCCCGGGGCTGCTCAGGAGTTTGAACAGGAGGAAGAATTCCTTCGGCGGGAGTTCGTGGGTCCCTTCCCCGTCTTTGACGGTCAGGGAATCGTAGTCGAGGACCGCGTTGTTCACGACGAGTTTCTTTTCGTTGGCGAGCTGCGCCCGACGCAGCAGCGCCTTCACCCGCAGGACGAGTTCGGCGAGGTTGATGGGTTTGATCATGTAGTCGTCGGTACCGGCCACAAAGCCCTTTTCCATGTCTTCGATCTGGTCTTTGGCGGTGACCATCAGGATGGGGATCGTGTATCGCGCATCCCGCAGCTCCCGGGTCAGCTCGTAGCCGTCCATCCGGGGCATCATGATGTCGCAGACGATGAGGTCCACGTGCTCGACGTCCATGATGTCCAGGGCCTCCTCGCCGTCAAAGGCGGAAAGCACGTGGTAGGCCTCCTGTTTCAGGCGGGCCGTCATCATTTTGTTGAGTGAGGCGTCATCTTCGACGACAAGAATGGAAAACATAGGGCGATGTACCTCTTCTTCGCAGTTAATGCATAACGCTGCTCCGCCCCTCGTTACAAGGTCCGTTCCTCGCGAGAGGTAGAATTCTATCGCCTCCCGGCGAGCGCTCCGGTACGATTGTAACTAGTGACGGACATCGTTATGCTTGTAATACAAAAACTGAGTCTGGCTTTCCTTATAAAGCCAAACTCAGTTTACTTTTTAATTATGACTTCTTTATGACTATCTCACCCTTACGCCGGGAGCAGGTTGCGCATGCTGGCGACGGTCAGGGAGACCGTGGACGCGTTGTGCAGGAGCGCGGACTGCGCGGGCTGCAGGAACGCGAGGGCGCCGAGGCCGATGAGGGCCGAGTTGAAGCCCAGGATGAACCGGTAGTTGAACGCCACGCGGCGGCTCAGCCGGTTCGACAGGTCCTTGAGCGTCAGGAGCGTGCGGATGTCCTCCGAGTTGATGGTGATGTCCGCCACCTGCCGCGCGATCTCCGCGCCGGTCGAGATGGCGATGCCGACATCCGCCGCGGACAGGGCCGGGCTGTCGTTGATGCCGTCGCCGACCATGACGACCTTTCGTCCGGCGGCCTTTTCCGCCTCGACGAACTTCGCCTTGTCCTCCGGCAGGACGCCGTAGTAGAACTGGTCGACCCCGGCTTTTTCCGCTGCCGCGGTGGCGGCATGACGGCTGTCACCGGTCATCATGACGACGTTCTTGAAGCCGAGTGCCTTCAGACCGGACACGACGTCCGCGGCCTCGGGGCGCAGCGGGTCTTCGACGAGGATGATGGCGGCCAGTTTGCCGTCGAGACCGAAGTACAGGTGCGAGCAGTCCTCCGGGATGTTCGCCCAGGGGCTGCCGCCGGTGGGACTCCACGGCAGGGCGATGTGCTCGTCCTCGATGATGAAGTGGTAGCTGCCGAGGACGGCCCGCTGGCCGTTGATCTCGGAAACGATGCCGTGGGCCACGATGTACTCGACTTTGGAGTGCATCTCTTCATGCTCGAGGCCCTTCTCGGCCGCGGCTTTCACGACCGCGTTCGCGATGGAGTGCGGGAAATGCTCTTCGAGACAGGCTGCCATACGAAGGAGCTCGTCCTCCGGCATGCCGTTGTATGAGACGACACCGCGGACCCGGGGTTCCGCCTTCGTCAGCGTACCGGTCTTGTCGAACACGATGGTATCGGCTTTGGCGATGGTCTCGAGGAACTTGCCGCCTTTGGCGGTGATCCGGTTCGCGGAGCACTCGCGGATGGCGGACAGGACCGCGATGGGCATCGACAGGTTCAAGGCGCAGGAGAAGTCGACCATGAGGACCGACACCGCGCGGGTCAGGTTGCCGGTGAAGGCGTAGGTCGCGAGGCTCGTCCCGAAGATGTACGGCACCAGCCGGTCCGCCAGATGGCTCGCCTTCTGTTCCGTGTCAGACTTGAGTTTCTCGGACTCTTCGATCATCTTGACGATC
>JAFTZU010000196.1 GCA_017461005.1 Clostridia bacterium | reverse complement strand
GTCTTGCCGCTGTTCTTGATGCCGCAGACGGAGATGACGGGCTGCTGCGGACCGTAGGAGAAGTCCCCGGACTTGCCGCCGGTCTTCTCGCAGAGGTGGATGTTCTCCATCCGCATCCGCTTGTCCATCGCCTTGCACATGTCATAGATGGTGAGGAGCGTCACGTTGACGCCGGTCAGGGCCTCCATCTCAACGCCGGTCTTCCCGTCCGTCTTGACGGTGCAGAAGGCCGTGACCTTGTGCTGTTCGTCATCGAGCTCGAAGTCGACCGAGACTTTCATGATGGGCAGCGGATGCGCCATCGGAATGAGGTCCGACGTCTTCTTGACCGCCATGATGCCGGCGACTCTGGCGACACCCAGTACATCGCCCTTTTTGGCGGTGCCCTCGTGGATCGCCTTCAGCGTCTCCGGAGAGACCACGATGCTGCCTTTGGCCGTCGCCGTCCGGGACGTCACCGCTTTTCCGGAGACATCCACCATGATGGCATTGCCCTGTTCGTCGAAATGATTGAATCCCATAGTATCCACCACGTTTACAAAACAAATTCTTATCAACTCTTCTATTATATATAAAAACCGCCGTTGCAACAACACCACAACTTCGATTCGGCCCGGACATTTCTTTGACAAAGTCCTGTCGCGATGGACTGATTCGAAAAACCGTCCATTCTTCATTCAAAAAGCCGCTCTCTAATGTTATAATATTACTGTTAGCATCTCAACAAAGGTGTCACAGCATATTATGATGAACAAAGGAGGTTTCTCTATGGCTGAGAAAACTACGGTCGATCTCGGGCTGATCGAACCGGTCCTTGCCGAGTACAAGGATACTCCCGGCAGCCTGATCGCCATCCTTCAGAAGACCCAGGCCATCTACGGCTATCTTCCCGAAGAGGCGATCTACCACATCGCGGACGTCACCGGCACTGCCCCGGCGACCATCTACGGTGTCGCAACGTTCTACGCGCAGTTCCGGCTGGAACCCGTCGGCAAGCATCTCATCATGCTCTGCCAGGGTACCGCCTGCCACGTCAACGGCGCGGAGCTCATCTCCGCCGCCATCACCGACGAACTGGGCATCGAAGACGGAGAGACCACCGAAGACGGCCTCTTCAGCATGGAACACGTCGCGTGCCTCGGCTGCTGCTCCCTTTCCCCGGTCATGATGATCAACGGAAAGACCTACAGCACCCTGACTCCCGATAAGTGCCGCAAGGTCCTGCGGGAGATCGCGAAAGAAGAAGGAGGTGCCGAAGCATGAAACTCGTCGTTGGCGAAGGCAGCTGCGGACTCGCAGCCGGCGCCGGTGCAGTGTATGACCGGCTCGACACCCTTCTGAAAGAAAACAACCCGACCGGTGCGGTCCTCGACATCACCGGCTGTAACGGCATGTGCTTCCTCGAACCCATCGTGGACCTCTACGATGACGAGGGCACCCTCCACCGTTATGTCAAGGTCACCGAGAAGGACGCGGACGACATCTATGCCGCCGTCTCCGCCGGAGACCTCTCTTCCCTCGACCGTCTCGGCATCACGCCCGACGACGCGCACTTCCTCGAGGCACAGACCCGTGTCGCGCTTCGCGACTGCGGTCTCATCAACCCCGAGAACATCGACGACTACATCGCCAGAGACGGCTACAAAGCCATCGAGAAGATCCTGAAGACCGGCATGTCCCAGGACGATGTCATCGAGCAGATCGACATCTCCGGCCTGCGCGGCCGCGGCGGCGCCGGTTTCTCCACCGCGTTCAAATGGAGAGCGGCGAAGAATTCCGAAGGCGATGAAAAGTACCTCATCTGTAACGCCGACGAAGGCGACCCCGGTGCATTCATGGACCGTGCGGTCATCGAAGGCGACCCCCACAACCTCATCGAAGGCATGCTCATCGGTGCCTATGCCATCGGCGCCTCCACGGCCATCGTCTATGTCCGTGCCGAGTACCCGCTGGCCATCGTCCGTCTCGAGAAAGCCATCAAGGACGCCACCGCCCGCGGCTACCTCGGAGACAACATCTTAGGTTCCGACTTCTCCTGTACCCTTCGCATCAAGGCCGGTGCCGGCGCCTTCGTCTGCGGCGAAGAGACCGCCCTCATCGAGTCCCTCGAAGGCAAGCGCGGCATGCCCCGCCTGAAACCGCCGTTCCCGGCCCAGTCCGGCTACTGGCAGAAACCGTCGAACATCAATAACGTCGAGACCTACGCGAACGTCCCCTGGATCATCAACAACGGTGGTGCGGCTTTTGCGGCGATGGGCACCGAGCAGTCCAAGGGTACCAAGGTCTTTGCCCTGTCCGGTAAGATCAAACGCGGCGGCCTCGTCGAGATCCCCATGGGCACCACCCTGAGAGATGTCATCTTCGACATCGGCGGCGGCATCAAGAACGATGTCCCGTTCAAGGCGGTCCAGCTGGGCGGCCCCTCCGGCGGCTGTGTCCCGGCAGAAAAACTCGATACCATCATCGACTACGCCGAACTCGGCGCCACCGGTGCCATCATGGGTTCCGGCGGTATGGTCGTCATGGACGAGACCACCTGTATGGTCAACATGGCGAAGTTCTTCCTGGACTTCACCGCCAAAGAGAGCTGCGGTAAGTGTATCCACTGCCGCCTCGGCACGAAGCGGATGCTCGAGATCCTCGACCGCATCGTCAAAGGCCAGGGCGAAGAGGGCGACATCGAGAAACTCGAAGAGCTGTGCTACGCCATCAAGGACGGCGCGCTCTGCGGTCTCGGTCAGACGGCCCCGAACCCGGTCCTCACGACCATCCGGTACTTCCGCGATGAGTTCGAAGCTCACATCGAAGGGCACCACTGCCCCGCCGGTGAATGCCGCGACCTCATCACCTACTCCATCAACAAAGACAAGTGTGTCGGCTGTTCGGCCTGCTCCCGCCAGTGCCCGGCGAATGCCATCACCGGCGAGCTCAAGAGCCCGTTCGAGATCGACCCCGAACTCTGTGTCAAGTGCGGCAACTGTAAGACGGCCTGCCGCTTCGGCGCAGTGGAAGTACACTGAGAAAGGAGGCCACAACTATGTCGATCAAATATACCATTGACGGTGTCGAAGTCATTGCTGAAGCCTCCGATACCATACTCTCTTCGGCGCTGCGTGCCGGCGTCGAGATCCCGACCCTCTGCTTCGACAAGCGCACCGCCATCTACGGTGCCTGCGGCATCTGCCTCGTCGAGGTCGAAGGGGTTCCGAAACTCCTCCGTGCCTGTTCCGCGAAGCCCATGGAGGGCTATGTGGTCCACACGGATTCCGACCGTGTCGTCCGCGCCCGGAAGACGGCCCTCGAGCTGCTCCTCTCCGACCACACCGGCGACTGCCGCGGTCCCTGCAAGCTGAACTGCCCCGCCATGACGGACTGCCAGAAGTACGTCCAGGAGATCAAGAACGGTCAGTTCAAACAGGCGGTCGAGACCATCTACGAAGCCTTCCCCATCCCCGCCTCCATCGGCCGCGTCTGCCCGCATCCCTGTGAAGACGCCTGCCGCCGGCAGCTCGTGGAAGAGCCCATCTCCATCGCCTTCCTGAAGGCCTTCGCCGCGGACAAAGTCCTGGCGGAAGACCCCTATGTCATCCCGGTCGAGCCGGACACCGGCAAGAAAGTCGCCATCATCGGCGGCGGCCCCGCCGGCCTCACGGCCGCTTACTTCCTCAAGATGTACGGCCACGCCGTCACCATTTTCGACCAGCAGCCGAAGATGGGCGGTATGCTCCGCTACGGCATCCCCGAGTACCGTCTGCCGAAGGCAGTCCTGGACCAGGAGATCTCGATCATCGAAAAAGCCGGCGTCGTCATGAAGAACAACGTGAAGCTCGGCAGAGACATTCAGTTCGACGACATCCGTAACGAATACGATGCAGTCCTTCTTGCCATCGGTGCCTGGACCTCCGTTCCCATGCGTGTCCCGGGCGAAGACCTTGACGGCGTCGAAGGTGGCATCTACTTCCTCGAGAAGCTCGGCCTCGGCGAGAAGCCGCTCCTCGGCAAGAACGTCGCCGTCTGCGGCGGCGGTAACACCGCCATGGACTGCTGCCGTACCGCGATCCGACTGGGCGCTGAGAACGTCTACGTCGTCTATCGCCGTACCCGCAACGAAATGCCCGCAGCCGACATCGAGATCGAAGAGGCTGAGGAAGAAGGCGTCACCTTCAAGTTCCTCACGAACCCCGCCGAGATCTACGCGGATGAAAACGGCCACGTCGCCGGCATGAAGCTTCAGATCATGGAACTGGGCGAACCGGATGCTTCCGGCAGACGCCGCCCGGTCCCGGTGGAAGGTGCCATCGAAGACATCAAGGTCGACAACGTGCTCATGGCCATCGGCCAGATCGCGAAGTGCGACGGCGTTGAGGGCATCGAGCTTACGAAGAAGGGCACGATCGTCGCTGACGACATGACCTTCCGCACGAACATCGACAACGTCTTCGCGGCCGGCGACGTCACCAACCGTGGCGCCGGCATCGCCATCGAAGCCATCGGTGAAGCCCAGAAGGCTGCCCTCTGCATCAACAACTACCTCGAAGGCGATGAAGTCCGCTACAAGAAACCTTACTTCGTCGAAGACGAGAAGACCGAAGCCGACTTCGAAGACAGACCGAAACAGGCCCGCGAGAAGATGCCCGGCCTCTCCCCCGAGGAACGCCGCGACAACTTCAAGCCCATCTACTTCGGCTTCACCGAAGAGCAGGCCATCAACGAAGCGTCCCGCTGCCTCGACTGCGGCTGCCATGACTACTATGACTGCCGTCTCATCGAGTACGCGAACTGGTATGACGTCCATCCGGAGAAGTTCCCCGGAGAGGTCCACTCCCGTCCGATCATCAAGGTGGCCGACCCCATCAGCCACAACCCGGACAAGTGCGTGCTCTGCGGTCTCTGCTACCGCACCTGCGACCAGGTCGTCGGCCAGACGTTCATCGGCCTCTACAACCGCGGATTCAGCACCATCGTCAACCCGATGGTCCCCGCCGACAAGGCTGCTACCTTCTGCGCCACCTGTCTCAAGTGCGTGGAGGTCTGCCCGACCGGTGCCATGAAGTCCGAGATCCCGGTCGTCCGCCGCGTCGAACGCTGATCACTCAAAACATAAAAAATCCCAGGCTCCGAAAGGAGTCTGGGATTTCTTTTTGTTGTGTTTTAGTTGCCGGCGGCGGCGAGGCCGACGGGGCCGTTCGTGATGCGGCCTTCGCCGACGGTGACACCGGACGTTGTGGAAGCGGTGGTCGCAGCCGTCGTGGAGGCGGTGGTCGTGGCAGCCGTCGTACGGGCCGTAGTGGCAGCCGTCGAAGCGGCGGAGGTGCCGGCCGAAGTCGTCGCGCTCGTGGAAGCGCCGGCGGTCGAGGTGCCGGAGACATCGGTCGTGCTCTCTTCCTCGCTGAGTTCACCGTTCAGGGCGTTGCCCGCGGTGGAGTCCGGAAGGTCGAGGAAGTCGGTGTTGACGTACTGTTTCAGCATGGTGCCGACCCACAGGTACGTGAAGTTCTGGTTGCTGATCTTGACGCCGTGGTTCATCGCGTCTGTCTCGGTGAAGTCTTTGTACCAGACCACGTGGACGTTGGAGTAGTCCGCGCCGTAGACCGTGACGGTCGGGATGAGTTTCGGGTTGCGGATCTCAACAGAGACCTTGCCGTCCGGCGTGGTCACCGTGTCGATCGTGCAGTCGAGGACCAGGCCGACGACCTGATCGGCGAGCGCCTGGGTGGAGATGAAGTTACCGAGCGAGTAGGCGCAGAAGACTTTGCGGCCGTCCTCGGTGTTGATCCATTCGGCGTTCTGGACGACGTGCGGGTGGGTACCGATGATGAGGTCGGCGCCCCAGTCTGCCAGGTTCTGAGCCAGTTTCTTCTGGTCGTCGGAGATGACGTGGCTGTCTTCGACGCCCCAGTGGCAGCCGACGATGACGATGTCGGCGAGCTTGTTGGCTCTGGAGACCTGCTTCTTGATGATGTCGGTCTCGCTCGTGTAGATGACGCGCTTGTCAGCGGACTCCGGCGTCGAGATGCCGTTCGTGCCGTAGGTGTAGGACAGGAAGGCGATGGACCGACCCTTGCAGGAGTACACCGGGATGTCGTCGAGGTCGTTCTTGTCCCAGAGACCGGTGGCCAGGACATCGTCCGGCATGTCGTTCTCATAGTACTCGGTGGTGGCCTCGATGCCCGAAGCACCCTGGTCGTAGATGTGGTTGTTCGCGACGCTGAAGACGCGCATGTTCAGAAGGTTGTAAAGCGCCTGTCCGTTCTCACCCGGGGTCGAGAAGGTCGGGTAGCTGGCGGGACCGAGCTTGCTGGAGAGCAGGGACTCCTGGTTGATCCAGTTGAGGTCGTGCTGCTGGTAGAAGTTCGAGACGCTCTCGTAGCAGAAGTTGAAGTCGTAGCCGTTGCCGCCCGCGCGGGTGGAGGCCTGCTGATAGATCTTCTGGTGGATGAGGTTGTCGCCGGACGCCGAGAAGGTGAAGGTGGCAGTCTCATCGGTCTTCGCCGGAGCTTCCGGCTGCTTGCGGCCGCTGTAGTCGAGCTTCTTGACCGGGATGGACGGTTGCGGAGAACCGACTGCGGCATCGGCGAGTTTGTCCTTGGCACGGTCGCTGCCGTACAGGGAAATGGCCGGCAGGTCCTTCATGCCGTTCGTCGTAATGGTCTGCCCTTCGACTTCGACGATGGACGGCTGGTACTTGTCTTCGAACTCTGCCTGCTTGGCAGCGTCGGAGGAGTACTCGGCCTGGACCGAAGCGAGGTAATATTCGGTGTTGTACGGGTTCACCTTATTGAAGCTGTAGTCCTTGTCCGCGACGATGATGGTCGAGGTACCGCCGCACTGGACCGGGACTGCATAGACGCCATCCTTGACCTCTTCGAGGAGGTCGACCGCAGCGGGGACACCGTTCTCGTCGAGTTCCGTGACCCGGCCGAGGCGGCAGTCGCTGGTGGCGGACGTGACGTAGACGTTATACCAGCCCTTCTTGCTGCCCTTCTTCGCGATCGCATGGATCAGAAGGAACAGGAGAAGGACGATGAGGAGAAGCGCCACGACACTCGTGATGAGTCTCCGATAGTTGATTTTGTACTTTTTCTTTTTCCGGGCCGCCTGTTTCTTCTGGCCGTTTGCCCGGGCATTCTGCAGCTGCGCGTTGCGTTTCGCATTCTGCTGCTTCTTCGCGTTGGAAGTCTGCTTCCGTGCGGTGGATGTCTGCTTTGCGGGAGCGCTCTTCTTCGCCGCCGGTTTCTTCCCGGCAGCCTGTTTCTTCGCAGCCGGCTTCTTGGCCGCCTGCTTCACATTGTTCACGGCTTTCTTACCACGACGTTTGGCAGCGGCAGACTTTTTCTGTGCTGCTTTCTTCTGGTTGATGGCCGCGTCGGTGCTGATGTGCCGACCGGTCGCACCGGAGCCGTTTCTCACATTTCTGCTCTGTTCCACGTTCAGAGCTCCTTTCTTCTCGCCCATTTCATCGAGTCGCCCACGAGTCGGACGACCCCTATTATGATAATCATAACAGTTATAGTGTCTGTTTTTCAATATAAACTTGCCGGAAAATAACAATATCTATGTCTATTGTAGGATAAATCTCCACAAGATATAGGTTCAGACGGTCTCTTTGACCCGGAACCAGCACTCGTATTCCGACACGAACCCGAGCTTCTCATAGAGCCGGCGGGCGGGCTCATTGTCCGACACGACCTGCAGGTACGCTTTCGAGGCTCCCTGCTTCGCGCCCTCCGTCAGGATGGTGCGCACGATGGCTTCAGCGAGCCCCTGCCGGCGGCAGTCTTCCCGGACGTGGATCGCGTACACACCCACGTAGCCCCGGTCCAAAATGCCAAGGCCCGTTCCGGCGATGTGCCCCTCGTGGTCCAGCACCTTCACCGTGATCTCGTCCTTCGGGATGGCAGCATACATCGACGGCACCACCCGCAGGTGGTCCACATTGGTGACGCCTTTCAGTTCAAAGAGGCCTTCCAGCCACTCGTCGTCCACCCGGTCTCCCGTGACGAGCGGGAGGGCGGGCTCCGAGAGCGGTGCATCGCCAAAGGAGGCAAGGTCCAGGACCATGTTGTCCACCCGGTGCTGCTCCTCGTAGCCCCGCTCTGCCAGAAAGAGTTCCAGGGCCGGGGTGGTCAGCGGTGAGATCTTGAAGATGCAGGGGGTCCCCCACTTTTCATAGACCTCTTCGCAGTACTCCACCTTCTCCCGGATGGGCAGCTGCGCGGGGCCGATGGTCTCGACGCAGTTGGTACGGTGGGTGTAGAAGTAGGAGAAGCGGAGGATCCACCCGTCGTACACCTGCATCTGGTGGGACGGCCAGGCGTTGAGCGACAGGTCCTCTACGGTTTTGATGGTTTCCAGAGACACGGGGCGTCTCTCCTTTCTCTCGGGGCAGTCGGGTCGTTTACGCTTCGAGTTCCTCGACGACCGCCTTGTCCACTTTCTGGACGTGCTTGCCGATGATCTCGTTGACATCGGAGATGGTGATGAACGCGCTCTCGTCGGACTCTTCGACGATCTCACGCAGTTCCGGCAGTTCCAGTCGGGTGATGACCACGTACAGCATGTCCTTCTTTCCGGAGACGAGGCCCCGGGCAGACGAGATGGTCACGGTGCGGCCGAGCCGCTTGTAGATGGCATCGGCGATGGGCTCCGCGTCGTCCGTGATGACGATGACCTGCTTCGCCGTGTCGAGACCTTCCTCCACTTTGTCGATGATGCGGGAGGCGATGTAGTACGTGAGTAAGGACAGCAGCGCACGGTCCACACCGAAGAGGAACGACGCCACCGTGAAGATGATCAGGTTGAAGATAAGGATGACCGTGCCAGTCGAGATGTTGCTCTTCCGGGAGATCATCAGGGCCACGAGTTCGGTGCCGTCGATACAGGCGCCGCCCCGCAGGACGAGGCCGACACCGGCGCCAAGCAGGAAGCCGCCGAACGCGACGGACAGCAATTCGTTCTCGGTGACGGGCGCCACGTGGTGGAACAGCTGGGTGAACAGAGTAAAGACGGCCAGCGCGTAGGTGTAGGCCACGGCGAACCGTTTGCCCACCTGTTTCCAGCCAAGGAAGATGAACGGCAGGTTGAACACCGAAACGATGAGACCCAGAGGCCAGCCGGTCTTGTACTGGATCATCAGGGAGATACCCGTGAGCCCGCCGTCGAGGACCGAGTTCGGGACCAGGAACAGTTCAAGGGCGATGGCATCGAGCAGGATGCCGAGGGTGACCATGAAATATTTGAGTAAGTAACGCTTCCACGGGTGTTTTTCCGCATCCCGTTTCGCGGACATGTTCTGTGCCAAGTAAAAAGCTCCTTTCGCAAAAAAAGGGCAGCGAACACGTTCGTTGCCCGGTAGTTCTTCGTTACATGTCGACGGTGAGGTCGACGACTTCCTTCAGGACTTCGGCCGCCTTGCCGCTGTCAAGGACTTCTTCCGCCATGCGGATGCCCTCTTCCATGGAGATGTTCTTCGAAACGTGGAGGGCCAGCGCGGCGCTGAAGACGACCGCGTCTCTCTGCGGGCCCTTCTTGCCGGAGAAGACGTCGTTCAGGATGGCGGCGTTGACTTTCGGGGTGCCGCCCGCGAGGTCTTCCTTCGTGCAGAGGGGCAGGCCGTACTGGGTCGGAGACAGTGAGTACGTGTGGAAGTTGCCGTCGATCGCCTCACAGACGATGGTGCGGCCGCCACAGGCGATCTCATCGAGGCAGTCCTCGGAATAGACGATCATGCAGCGTTTGGCGCCGAGTCGGGTGAGGACGCGGGCCAGGGGCTCGACGAAGCGCTCGTCGGTGACACCGATGAGGTGTTCCGCGGCGCCGGCGTAGTCGATGATGGGCCGCAGCATGTCGAAGGCGGTGTCCCAGGGCAGCTGGCGGCGGATGGGCGCCAGGAAGCGGTTCATGATGTGGCTGTTCTGGGCGAACAGGAAGCAGAAGTTGGTCTTCTCAAGGACTTCCTTGATCCGCTCCGGCGGAATGGCCAGTTTCATGCCGAGGGCTTCGAGGACGTCTGCCGTACCGCAGTTGCTGGTGGCGGCGCGGTTGCCGTGCTTGGCGACCTTGATGCCGGCCGCGGCACAGACGAAGGCGGCAGCGGTCGAGACGTTGAACGTGTTGGACTTGTCCCCGCCGGTACCGACGATCTCCAGGATGTCCTCGTCGTTGAAGAATTTGTCGCAGTGGTTGCGCATGCCCTTGGCCGCACCGGCGAACTCTTCGACAGTGGCGCCCTTCAGAGAGAGCGCGACCAGGAACGCACCGATCTGGATGTCGGTGGAACGGCCGGACATGATCTCATCGACGGCAGCTTCGGCCTGCTCAAAGGTCAGGTCCTGCTTTTTCATGAGGGAAACGATGGAATCCTGGATCATAGTAAGGTACCTCCGGTGTATCGCCCCAGAGCGGGGCTTTCAGAAATCTTCTTTAAGATTATAAGGAATGATGCCCTAATTGTCCAGTTTTTGTACCCCTCCCCTTTACAGATGTAAAAATAAAATGGATTTCGAACAAAAACATGACACGAAGTATTACAAGTTAATGACAGAAACGGTATAATGAAGTTATCAACATTTGTGAGAGGAGTTGTGTAAAGACATGTCCGACACAGGAATGACTGTGGGCGAGCGCATCCGCGCCACCCGCAAAAGGGAGAGCATTTCTCAGACAGATCTTGCACAGAAAATGGGAGTCATCAAGCAGACGCTCTACAAGTACGAGACCGGGATCGTCACGAACATCCCCTCGGAAAAGATCGAAGCGGCTGCGAAAGCACTGGGCGTCACGCCCGGGTATCTGATGGGCTGGGAGGAACAGGACGCGGAGAGCATCTCCTATGTCCGCCACCGCGCCATCAACGACCTGCTTGACAAGTTGTCCCCTTCTGAAGTCCAGATGGTCGAAGCGATCATCCGGCAGATCGTCGTGTACAGCAACAACAAGTAAGACCCCGCAAGAAACCCCCGGATACTGAGGTATCCGGGGGCTTTCTTTGTATTCGTTCAGGCGGTTTACACCAGAGTGAATTCACTGGACGTGCCGACCACTTTGTGGTAGCTGATGAGCGTGTCCTTCTTGACGCCCCAGTACACGAGACGGTACGTGCCCTTCGACGCCTTCTTCGTCAGCCAGTTGACGTTGACGCGGTAGGTGCTCACGTGGTTGTGGTACCGGGTGTAGGTATACGGGTCGTTGTCCGTGGCGACCGTCTTCCACTTGCCGTTCACGAGTTTCTGCACCTTCATGTAGGTGTAGTTGTCCGGAACGAGTTTCTTGTCGCCGGCGATGCGCAGGTCCGAGATGCTCCGCGGGTTCGCGGCCTCAAAGACAGCGGTGACGGTCTCCCCTCTCTTGTAGGAGGACTTGACGTCTTCCACCAGTTTGCCGGAGTCGTTGACGTCGACCGGAGTCGGGACGGCAGCGGCATAGGTGTAGAGGAGCGCGGCGGGAGCGGTCGTGCGCAGAGAGGCGGTGCTCTTCGAGGCGCGGCCTGCCACCATGTCCTGAGCCAGGCGGTCGAATTCCTGCGTCAGAGCGGCGCCGGACCAGGGACCGAAGAGGTCGGTGGAGCCTTCATAGTGCTGCTCTGCAAACTCTTCACGGGTGACCATATACTGGCTGTATGCGTTGGAGTAAGTCGCGTTGATGACGTGTTTGACACCGGCCTTCTTCAGGGTCTTCGCGACGACTTCCTTCGTGCGTCTCCCCTGCTCCGTCGTCAGTTCGAAGGGGCTGGCCAGGAGCGCGACTTCACCGATGCGGAAGATCTGGAACGGGGTCTCCGGCTGCATGAGCGGTTTGCCGGTCAGTTCCCATCCGCGGTGGCCGACCGCGAGACAGACGACCTTTTCCATCTGGGCTTCATCGAACTCGTCGGACTTCAGGAGCTTCATGGCATAGGGCCACAGCGGGTCGAAGAGTTTCTCGAGACCGGAGAGGTCGATCTCGTTGAAGTCGACCTTCGTACGGGTGACGGTGCCGTCGGCATTCTTCTTGAAAGTGTGCTTGACCGCGCCTTCTTTGGCGTTGTCGACAGGAGCGCCTTCCTCGTCACCGGCGATGATGCCGGCACCGATGCAAGGTTCTGCCGTGCGGGCGTTCTCGATGTCGTCATAGGGCATGTAGTGGTCGCCGATGTACTTCTTGTCGACCTTGATGTCAGAGAAGTCCACGACAGAATAGTTCGTGGCGGCGGTCTTGGTCAGGTTGATGGTCGTGACGCCTTTTCCGCCCTTCTGCAGCCAGAG
The DNA here is from genome assembly GCA_017461005.1 of Clostridia bacterium. Taxonomy (GTDB): domain Bacteria; phylum Bacillota; class Clostridia; order Oscillospirales; family Acutalibacteraceae; genus RUG420. The sequence continues at coordinate 4,804 of JAFTZU010000196.1, read as the reverse complement.
AGCCGCGTCTGCTTCTTCACGGCCGTCGACCATCTGGTTCTCGATGACGTCGAGGGTCTTGTCGACATCGGCCGGACGTTTGAACGCCTTGGTGACGTCTTTTTTGTCGGGTTCATTGGGCGATACATCGCCGGTCTCCGCCTGGGCGAACGCAGCGACATAGTCCTTGCCTTTGGCCTGTTCGACATAGTAAGCCGCATAGCCCTTGTGGTCCGCAGCCACCAGTTCATTGGTGATGCCGTTGGACGTGCCGTGGCTCGGGAAGAAGGACAGCATACCGATGTCTCCTTCGCCGTCATGCTTGAAGGTCAGGAGAGACATCTCCTTGGAGACAGACTGCCAGGACTCCTGGGTGTCGTTCTTCGCAGAGGTCTTGTAGTTCTTGTTGGCACGGGCCGCCAGCAGCGAACGGTTGTAGGTGTTGATGTTCGTGTCTCCATAGCTCAGCGTGACCGAACCGGGAGCCAGATCGTTGGTGGCTTCCTCGATGGCGTCCGCAATGCCGATGCAGATGACGTTATAGGACTCGTCATCGTATCCGGGGACACCGTTGATGAGGTCATAGAGCGCATACCAGGACGTGTTGGACGTCGAGGAATGACAATGGGTGGCGGCGAGCATGGTGTTCTGCTCGTTGTACTGCGTGAGGCCGCGCTTCGCGAGCTCTTTCAGGACGCCGGGCTTGATGCTCTCGGTCATGTGGACGAGTTCCGCCGACACATAGACCTGGGGCACGCCGTTCGTCTCGACGATGAACGCGCGGGCGTTCAGACGGGTCAAGAGGCCCTTCATGAGGTCGCCGAGGGAGTTGTACCCGGTCGAGATGTCCGTAATGGGTCCGGTGATGTCTCCCTTGCCGACGCCGACCCGCACCGTGCCCGCTTTCGCGTTCGCGGCAAAGGCCGTGCTGACGACGGAGACGACCATGACCAGCGCGAGCAGCAGAGAAACTGCCACTTTCCGAAGTCGTTTCATAGTCTTTTCCTTTCATTTCTCCGAAATAATAAAAAAGGCGTCCATACAGGGAAACACGTTCCATGTATGGCGCCTTTGCCTTACCGAAAATATTCAAGTCGTATCCACTTGTTTCCCACTTCATTTCAAATCTAATCATAACCTTAAAAGTTTATGCTTGTCAATGAGGAAGTGAGTCACGATTCACTTACTTATCCGCGGGGTTCGGAGTGTGGACGGTCTTCAGGATCTCACCGAGGATCTCCTCGGGAGCGCGTTTCTTGATCTTCGCCCGCGGTGTCAGGATGATGCGGTGTCCGCAGACGTCGGCATAGAGTGCCTGGATGTCCTGCGGCGCCACGTAGTTGCGGCCTGCGAGGTACGCGCGGGCCTTGGCCAGCTGGACGAGAGCCAGCACGGCACGCGGGCTGACGCCCTGCTCGATGTCGGCGTGTTCTCTGGTTTTCTCACAGAGTTCGGAAGCATAGAGCACGATCTCATCGGCGATGTACACATCACACACGGCATCTTTCATTGCCCGGATCTCTTCCCGGGTGACCACCGGTCGGACGGAGTCGAGAGGAACGGTCTTCTCTCTTGCACGGACGATCTCCAGGGTCTCCATCGACGTCGGATAGCCCATCGACAGACGAACCATGAACCGGTCGAGCTGGGAGTCCGGCAGGTTGTGCGTACCGGCAGAACCGAGCGGGTTCTGGGTCGCCACACAGACGAACGGGTCGGGCAGCTTGTAGGTCTTACCGTCGACGGTGACCTTCAGTTCCTCCATCGCCTGCAGGAGGGCCGCCTGGGTCTTGGCGGAGGTACGGTTGATCTCATCGCCGAGGAAGAAGTTGCAGATGATGGCGCCTCTGCGGTACTCAAAGTCTCCGGTGTCCTTGTTGTACACCGAGAAACCGATGACATCGGAGGCCATGGTGTCCGGTGTGAACTGGACGCGGTTGTAGGCGAGGTTCATCGCCTTTGAGAAGGCCAGCGCCAGCGTCGTTTTGCCGGTACCCGGGACGTCCTCGAGCAGCACGTGGCCGCCGGCGAGGATGGTCATGAGCACTTTTTGCAGGACATCATCTTTGCCGACGATGACCTTTTTCACTTCGTTCAGAATGGCTGCGTTGCGGTTGTCCATGAGGGCCTCCTGTTATTCCATTTCCAGTGTCGGGGAGCTTTCGCGCATACCCCGCCCGGAGAAGATCTTATCGAGTGTCGCGTCATCTAAGGTCATACCGAAGAAGTCCGCGTAGTATTGCCGTGTGGTCTCCCGAAGGTCCACGTCCTGGAACCGGTCCGGGTAGAAGAGCTGTGCGAGGAACAGCACGCCCATCTGGGGTTCCATGGAACCGTGGTGGCACCAGCGGGTGGCACCGATGGGAAGCGTGAACACTTTGTTGTCCCGAACAGCTTTCAGGCCGCTCCACTTCTGGTTTGCCTTGATGTAGTCCGCCACCGCGTATTCATTGCAGATGATGGCGTCCGGGTCCCAGTTGTAGATCTGCTCGAGGGTGACTGTCGCGTTCTTGCCAAGCGCGGTCGTTCCTGCCGCGGCAGACACGTCGATGAGCCCCGCCGTCGAGATGATGTCGGCGCACAGTGAATCGATGATATCCGTCTTCGTCGCCTCTGTTATGGAGTGGTACACCCGGGGCTTTTCGTTGTCCGGGATGCCCTGCAGCCGTGCTTCCACGTCCGCGAAAGTCTTGTCCATGTAGGCGATATACGCCTCCGCCTTCTCACTCTCCGAGAAGACGTTGCCCATGACCTCGATGGCTTTCTTCAGTTCGTCAAGCGTCAGGTAGTCCACGACGACATACGGGATGCCGAGGTCATCGAGTTTCTGTTTCTCGGTGTCCTTTTCATACATCTCGCGCTTGATGAGGATGAGGTCCGGGTCCAGTGCCAGGACTTCTTCCGCATTCACGGCACCCTCGTGGTACGGGGTCGGGACGTCTTCGATGGCGGGGTATTTGGTGATCATCATCTGATCCCGGGTGACACCGTCCGACGCGCCGACGATAGTATCACCCTTGTCGAGCATCGCCATCATGTGGGCGGTGGACGCATACATGCAGATGACTCGTTTCGCGTCCTGCGGCACAGAGACTTCTCTGCCGAGGATATCGGTCACGGTCTTCATGGGTCCGGAGGGCGCCGTCCCTCCCCCGCTGCCGCCGCAGGCGGCACAGAGGAGCAACATCAGCAGGACCAGCAGTCCGCTGACGACGCGCCGGACACGTGGATGTTTCATCATTTTTCTTCTCTCTGGCACAGGATGCCGGTCTCGATCCAGCGGCGGTACAGGCAGTCATAGCAGCCGCCTTCGCCGGTCTGTTCTTCTTCCACATCCGGTTTGAAGTGCTCGCACCCTTCCCGGAAGATGAGTTCTCCGCCGAAGTTCTTGAGGTGTTCCTTCTCCGGCTGGGTCCAGATGCCGTCGTCATTCGGCTCCGCGAGCAGTACCAGCTCGCCGCCGTAGACCGACAGTTTCGGCTTCTTCCGGACCGTGATCTTCGTGTCGCCGGGCAGGTCGTTCCCGTCCGTGTTGACGACACGTTCGATGTATTTCGTTTTCAGCAGTTCTTCTGCTGTATAAGTCTTTTTCCCTTCGATGTCCTTCGGCTTGCCCTTCATGGTGCCGTCATAGCCCCAGGCGCGCAGGCCGATGCCTGCCGCGGCGCCGATGATGCCGTCTCCGGTGCCGCCCAGCTCTTCCAGGAAGAACCCGGCCTGTTCGGCGATGGCATAGGCATCCGTTTTATGCATGAGGATCCGCTTGCAGGCTTTTCCGTACGCGATGGCAGCCTCCGTGTCGATGGCGTCCAGGTCCGCGATGGCGACCCCCGGGTCGGACTCCGGGTCGCTCTCGGTCGAGACGACCTCCAGGGTACGCTCCACCAGTTCGTCGTAGCGGTCCTCCGGGATCTCCGTCCCGAAGCACATGGAACTGTTGTGGGACGTATAGGGCACGTCCGGGTGGATCAGCAGCTGGTGCCGGGAGATGAAGGAGACCGGTGCGTCAAAGGTTTCGACCACCATATCGCGGATGTCTTCCGCAATGGCGCCGGTGCCCTTTTCAGAGGTCTTGCTGTCGGTGTCATCGATGCAAATGAGAAGTCTCATAGCAGGTTCTTTCCGCGCGTTCGTCGCGCTGTCACAGGTTTCGAAGGGGCAGGATGTACTTCCGTTCCCCGGCTTCGTCCGAAGCCACTTCGGTCACGATGCGGAACACGTTCCGCAGGTTTTCTTCGTTCAGGACCTCCGAGGGTGTGCCCACCGCGCCGAAGTGTCCGCCGTCCATGAGCGCCACCCGCGTCGGGACGTTCGCACCTTCGAGGTAATACGCCTGGTTCAGGAAATGGGTCGCCATAACGATGGAGATGCCTTCCTCGCGCACGAGTTTCGCGACGATCTCCATGACAGTCAGCTCATGGCGGAAGTCGAGGTGCGCTGTGGGTTCGTCCATGACGAGCACCTTCGCGTTCTGGCAGAGCGCTCTGGCGATGAGCACCAGTTGCAGTTCACCGCCGGACAGTTTCGTGTAGTCCCGCTCCGCGAAGTCCTCCATGCCGACGAGTGCCAGGGCGTGCATCGCCGCCGCTTTCTGCTTCTCCCCGGGCGGGTCGAACATACGGGCTTCGTAGGTCCGCCCCATGGAAACGATGTCCAGTACCGAGAAGCCAAAGGTCAGCTTATGGTCCTGGGGCACGTAGGCGATGCGCTGCGCCAGTTCTCTGGGTTTGTAGTCGTTCATCGGCTTCCCGTCGACCAGCAGGTCTCCGCTCTTCAGCTTATTCAGTCCGAGGACGCAGTCGAGGAGCGTGGACTTGCCGCAGCC
>JAFTZU010000195.1 GCA_017461005.1 Clostridia bacterium | reverse complement strand
CCCTACATCTTCGGCACTCAGCCCGGTCGTCGTCCCGTCTGGACCGTTCTCATCGACCAGATCAAGATGATGGACAAACTGCCCGCGACCTTCTATCCGGCCGGTGGTACCGCAATGCTGACCATCCGCCAGGTCGGTGAGGCCTGCTACGGCGCCGCCACCCGCACCAAGGGTGCCCGTGCATACCCTGTCTCCTGCTACAACATGAGATGGAAAGAGTTCCTGAAGATCGTCTATAAGGCTCGCGGCATGAGCGAGAACCGTCCGATCGTCTCCGTCGCTCCCTGGATGATGGCGATGGCAATGCCTTACTACGGCATCGACTTCAAGAGACGCGGCATCGACTCCGGTATGGACTACATGCAGCTCCCGTTCATCATGGACATCTGCCTGTTCTTCGACACCGACCTCATGTATCATGAACTCGGCGTCACCGAAGACGACATCGAAGCTGCCATCACCGACTCCATCAAGGTCTCCTGCCAGGTCGCTCTCGAAGGCAAGAAGCTCCTTGAGATGAAGGGTGAAGAAGACTTCCAGCCCTCTAACATGTAAGTGGCCGTCCGCGTCGTTTGCACTTGCAAAACCGCTGTCGCTGACTTATACTGAATAACAAGAAAGGCACTGGCGCCACTTCGGTACCAGTGCCTCTTTTTTCAAAGTCTTCCCAAAGGAAGTGTTCCTATGTATCAACCGACCATGCCCGTCCCCGAAGCCCTCGACGGCCTGAAAGCAGCCGCCAAGGCGGACCCGGAACTCAAAGCGCAGCTCCTCGCCACGAAGGAGGCGAAGTACCCCCTCACCACGTTCTGCAAGATCGCGACAGAAAAAGGCTTCCCCCTGTCCCCCATGGACGTCATCGACTACGGCGAGCAGGAAGTGGCCGCCATGGCCCGCTCCATCAACGGCGGCGGCGAGAACCACCCGTCCCTGAACGGCGCAGACGACACCTATGAGCTGTTCATGATCGAACTGGAGGAACTCGTCTGACATGTCCCTCACCATCCATCTGAATTTCACCCCGGGCGGCGGCGCGTTCTACGCGGTGATCTATCTCCTGCTGGTCCTCGGGTTCGCGACCCTCGTCTGGTACCTGTCCGGGCGGAAGAAGCGGCGCATCCGGAAGATCCTCCGGGACGAGACGCCCCTGTCCGCCGAGGAGTTCGAGGCGAACTGGATCATCGGCTCCGAGCGGAATGCCGACGACGGGTACAAGTACCACGAGTTCCCCGGGTGCTATGTCATCCTCTTCTACGACGTGAAGCCCGAAGTGGAGGACGACTTCGACCGCTACCACGACGTCTACGTGGGCCAGTCCCTGAACGTCACCGAGCGGGTGCACCACCACTTCACCGGATATGGCCGGGGCGATGTATACGCCGACCTCAAAGCGGGCCGTTTCGTCTATGTGAAGCTCATTCCCTGTGAACGGGAGGAGCTCAACGACCTGGAGCGCGCCCTCATCGAAGAATACCACGCGACCGAGTCCTACAACGCCACCGCCGGCGGCGGCACGGACTGGGAAGCGAAGGACGACCGCGAGGCGGGATACTCCCGGTCCCGGCGCGGCCTCTGGCGAAGATAAAGACCTCTGCGAGATGCAGAGGTCTTTTGTGTTTTACAGAGCGGTCAGTCCCATTTGACCTTTTTGCAGCCTTTCGATGCCGCGCCGACTTCAAAGTTGTACTTGAGGATGCCGCGGTCAAGGCCGGAGGCCTTGCCGAGGACGACCTTGTCCTTTTTACCGAGGGACAGCGTGAAGGGCTGGCGGTTCATGGCCGTCGGGGCGAGCAGGGCCGCTTCCGCGCCGGCGACGAACCAGTCGGGCAGGTCTTTGCCTTTGACGACGTCGTCGAGGGCCTTCGACTTGTGGGGGTTGCCGGCGGTCGCGCCGTAGCCGACCGCGATGACGGCGAACAGTTTCTCGCCGCGGTCGATGTCATAGGCGTCGGCGTCCTTGCCGAAGGTGCCGCTGGCCCAGCAGGTGTTGAGGCCGAGTTTCTGGGCTTCGAGGACGATCTTCTGTCCGTAGTAGCCGAGTTCCTCGCCTTTATTCTTTTTCGCGATCATCGCGAAATAGTTTTTCGTGTTTTTGAAGCCGCCGATCTTCGGAAGCAGACCGCGGAACGCCTTCGGACGGTCGAGGACCAGCTGGATGTGGAGGCCGCCTTCTTTGTTGGCTTCTTTGACCAGTTTCTGAAGAGTGGCCAGTGCATCGCCCGAGAGGGGCTGGTCGGTGTAAGAACGGACGGAATGTCTGAGTTCGAGTGCGCGAAGAGTATCCATAAAACTATCTCCCTTACGGTAGTGTCCGGGGCGATGGACGTCGCGTGTGCCCCTATGCAATTATTATACTATAGTTTGCGACCTTAAACAGAGTTAAAATAAAAAACTCTTTCCCGGGCGCCGTGTTGTTGTATAATAGGAAAGGTAATCTGAGCGGGCGATGCATCGCCCCACTTTAGGAGTTGACGCAACATGAAACAGGAAACCAAATGCATCCAGGCCGGTTATGAGCCGAAAAACGGCGAGTCCCGGATGATCCCCATCATCCAGTCCACCACGTTCAAGTATGACACGTCGGAGGACATGGGCAAGCTGTTCGACCTCGAGGCTTCCGGATACTTCTACACCCGTCTGCAGAACCCGACGAACGACCTCGTCGCGGCGAAGATCTGCGCCCTTGAGGGCGGCACCGCGGCCATGCTGACCTCCTCCGGTCAGGCGGCGAACTTCTTCGCGGTCTTCAACATCGCGAACAACGGCGACCACGTCGTGGCCTCTTCGGCGATCTACGGCGGCACCTTCAACCTGTTCAACGTCACCATGCGCAAGATGGGCATCGACTTCACCTTCGTCGCGCCCGACTGCACCGAGGAGGAACTCGAAGCCGCATTCCAGCCGAACACGAAGTGTGTCTTTGGGGAGTCCATCGCCAACCCGGCCCTCACGGTCCTCGACTTCGAGAAGTTCGCGAAAGCGGCCCACGCCCACGGCGTCCCGCTGATCGTCGACAACACCTTCCCGACCCCCATCAACTGCCGCCCCATCGAGTTCGGTGTCGACATCGTCACCCACTCCACCACGAAGTACATGGACGGCCATGACACGGGTGTCGGCGGCGCCATCGTCGACTCCGGCAACTTCGACTGGATGGCCCACGCGGACAAGTTCCCGGGCCTCTGCACGCCGGACGAGTCCTACCACGGCATCACCTACGCCGAGAAGTTCGGCCAGGGCGGCGCCTTCATCACGAAATGCACGGCGCAGCTGATGAGAGACTTCGGTTCCATCCAGTCTCCCCAGAACACCTTCTACCTGAACCTCGGCCTCGAGAGCCTGGCGGTCCGCATGGAGCGCCACTGCCAGAACGCCCAGAAGGTCGCCGAGTACCTGCAGGGCAATGAGAACGTAGCCTGGGTCACCTATCCCGGTCTCCCCGGCGACAAGTACTATGACATCGCTCAGAAGTACATGCCGAACGGCACCTGCGGCGTCATCTCCTTCGGCGTCAAGGGCGGCCGCACCGCGGCGGAAGCCTTCATGAAGAAGCTGAAGATCGGCATGATCGCCACCCACGTGGCCGACGCCCACACCTGCGTCCTGCACCCGGCCTCCTCCACCCACCGCCAGCTGACCGACGAGGAACTCGTCGCCGCCGGCGTCGGACCGGACCTCATCCGCCTGTCCGTCGGCATCGAGAACGTCGACGACATCATCGAGGACCTGGAGCAGGCACTGAAGGGCTGAGTGCTGCGCCGCTGAGCATTCTGAATTCCGGCACTTTGAGCTGCCACTTTCCCGGCTCTCAACATTTGTGCCCCCAGTTCACTAAACTCTCAGGACCCAAATCATCAAACAAAAAAGACCTCTGCTTTTCAGCAGAGGTCTTTTTCGATTGCTTGATATTTTACTTTGGTGCTGTTGCGCTGTTCAAGTGCTGTTCAGGCGTTTCCCTGTTCCCGGTCTACTGTTTTATCCAGATCATAGTTTACAAGATCCCGTGCTGTTCCAGCGCGGCGGCGATGCCGTCGTGGTTGTTGTCGAGTGTTATTTCGTCGGCTACTGCTTTGACGTCTTCCGAAGCGTTGGCCATTGCGACGCCGGTGCCGGCGTACTCGAGCATAGTGAGGTCATTCTCTGCATCGCCAAATGCGATCATCTCGTCCCTCGAAATGCCAAGCTTGCCGAAGGCGACCTCCATGGCGGTCGCCTTGTTGACGCCCTTCGCCGTGTATTCGAAGTAGTAGTCGGCGGTGAACATGCAGCTGAGTCGGTCTTTGAACGGCGCCGCCATGGCTTCGTGGTTCTCCTGCAAGTAGGCGGGGGAAGCGGCGGTCAGGATCTTTTCGACCGGGAAGTCGACCCAGGCGGCAAGGTCTTTGTGTTCACACAGAAGGTAGTTGTTGCCGCGGGACTCATACTCGACGATGTTGAGCGGCGCGCCCTTGTAGTCGAAAGTGCAGCCGTAGACATCGGTCGTGTGCATGTACTCGCCGCGGGCGATGATCGGCGTGACCTCGAACTGTTTCAGGTGCTCCAGCACGTCTTTGGCCTCTTCCTTTGTGAGGCTTTTGGAGAACAGCACCTCGCCCGTCTGACAATCCATGACTTTGGCGCCGTTATAGCAGAGGAAGAGCCCGTGGTGCTCGTTCATGTGGAGCTCTTTGGCCCATTTCACGAGACCCATGTCCGGGCGCCCGCTCGCCAGAGCCAGCAGCACGCCGCCGTCCTGCGCTTTCAGAAGCGCCTCTCTGGTCCGCGGCGTGATCTCCTTGCGGTCATTGGTCAGGGTCCCGTCGATGTCGAGAATAATGGCTTTGATCATGAACGTCTCCCCTTCTGCTCCTGTTTTTAACTCCAGCTCCAGCTTTTACTCCAGCTCCAGCTTTTACTCCAGCTCCAGATGTTATTCCTGTTCTATCTTTTGTAACTTCATTATAATGTCTGATTCATTCCATACACAAGCAGGAGCTTTCCCAGACAGACAAGCTGAAAATTGTCGGTGTGATCGACGCTGGGGCTTCGTTGGAGGTTCATGGAGTCGGGGCCCATGCCCATCGGTTTGCGGTCAGAAACATTGTCGCACTGCTTCGGTCGGTCCCCTCGCTCGCATTGCTCTGTGTTTCTTCCTGTTCGTCGGGTTTGCTTCATCGGCTCTGCCGCGCAAACCCGCGAACCAGCGCCTCCTCGCCCCGGCTGAACTTTTCTCCTGACCATGAGTGCGCAAAAGCACGTGTTTCGGCAAAAAATCACAAATACACGTCCCTAAATTCGAGCTCAAATAGCTCCCAATACGAGGCGAGGGACGTGTTTCTTCGAAAAAAGAGAAAAACACGTCCCTATAAGCTTCGATTGTAAAGCTATTTGACTTTACAAAAGAGTAAACCAGGGACGTGTTTCTTCAAAAAAAGGAAAAACAAGTCAAGTCCAAAAAGTGGTGTAAATTCCCATTCAGTGTCAGCGCCGGTTAGGCACTAATCAAATCGGAGATAAAGAGGTCGCGCTTCACATAATATTCTTTCATGGAGAACACGCGGTGCATGGTGGACCAGGTGTCATG
>JAFTZU010000194.1 GCA_017461005.1 Clostridia bacterium | reverse complement strand
GGTGAGGACTATGTCTACATGAACCAGTACCAGCTGTTCCGGTTCAACACGTACTTCGGTGTCTGCGAAGTCCACTATGCGGACCTCAAGAACATTTCGGACATGCAGAAACTGAACCTGCCGGCGGTCATCGCGAATGCCATCAAGGTCATGGCGATGAAGCCCTTCTTCGCAGGAGACAAGACCAAAAAGATGCTGCGCCCCTGGGCGGAGAAGTTCATGAGCGGTCTCATCACCCTCGAGTTCCTCGGCTTCATGGGCGAGGACGGCTACCCGCACATCGTGCCCATCATCCAGGCGCAGGCCGCGTCCAGCAGCCGCATCTTCTTCACGAAGGCGCCGTACTCCAAGATGATGAAGGGCCTCAAAGACGGCGACCGGGTCTGCATCTACGGCTTCAGCCTCGATATTTAGTCGACCCACGTGAACGGCGTCTTCCACGAAGGACCGCTCGGCACCTGCTATGTCGATGTCGATAAGCTCTATGCGACCGCGCCGCCCATCTCCGGTGAGATCGACTACAACAAGAAGTACGAACCCGTCGACTTCCACGACGAGCCCCTGGCTCCGAACTGGATCTGATGCATGGATAAAGGAGAAGTGTTATGGGTAAGAAAATCATTATTGCGGGAGCGGGCCATGCTGCCATGATGTGCGGCGCCACCCTCGCCAAAAACGGTTATGACGTAACGGTCTATGAACGCAGAAAACGCGAAGACGTGGGCTACCCCTGGTTCGACTGCGTAAACCCCGACATTTTCGAAATGGTCGGCGCACCGACCCCGGAAGAAGCCGGTATCGAATGGGCCTGGCGGAACGACATCACGTTCTACGGCCCGAACACCGATGACGACCACAAGATCTTCCAGCACCTGAACTTCCCGGAAGACACCGAGATCATCATCGACCGGTTCAAACTCTACGACCTCATGATCGACTACGCCGAGAAGTGCGGCGTCAAGTTCCAGTATGGTGTCAACATCAAAGGGCCCATCGTCAAGAAGAACCGCGTCGTCGGCATCAACACGTCGAAGGGCAAAAAACTCGGCGACCTCGTCATCGACGGCTGTGGCTGCAACTCGGTCCTGCGCAACAACCTGCCGGACTACTGGGGCATCCAGAAGAACCCGCCCCGCGGCGACATCATCTACCTGTACCGTGCCTACTTCGACTGCCCGGTGGACCCGGACACCGTCGAGGACAAGTACAAGTGCATCTTCCTGCCGAGCGACACGGACTTCAACTTCTGCTGGACCGACGTCGTCAAAGACTTCGACGGCTTCGACAAGTTCACCGACGTGCTCATCGCGGACATCGACCCGATGTCTCCCGAAGAGGCGGAGCGCCGCGCCGAAGACTACCGTAAAAAGATCCCCGAACTGGGCAAGACCCGTCTCAAAGGCGGCCAGGTGACTCCGCTCACCATCCGCGAGCCCCTGTCGAACCTCGTGGCAGACGGCTATGTCGCCATTGGCGATTCGGCCCACATGTCCATGGCGGTCAACGGTTCCGGCCTGTCCATCGGCTTTGAAGTCTCCCAGTTCCTGGCGGAGACCATCATGGCGGACAAGAAGGGCGAGTTCACCGCGAAGACGCTCTATCCTTTCGCCTATAAGTTCTGGAAGAAG
>JAFTZU010000193.1 GCA_017461005.1 Clostridia bacterium | reverse complement strand
GGCCTCGATGAAGGGCTGGGACTCGATGTCGCCGATGGTGCCGCCGATCTCCGTGATGACGACGTCGGCTTCGGAGTGGTCACCGACCGCGTAGATGAATTCCTTGATCTCGTTCGTGAGGTGGGGGATGACCTGTACCGTCTGGCCGAGGTATTCGCCGCGGCGCTCCTTGTTGAGGACGTTCCAGTAGACCTTGCCGGTCGTAAGGTTCGAGAACTTGTTGAGGTCCTCGTCGATGAACCGCTCATAGTGGCCGAGGTCGAGGTCCGTCTCCGCGCCGTCCTCCGTCACATAGACCTCACCGTGCTGGTACGGGCTCATGGTGCCGGGGTCGACATTGATGTAGGGGTCGAGTTTCTGAGAGGCGACCTTGTAACCTCTCGCTTTCAGAAGCCGGCCGAGGGACGCCGCCGTGATGCCCTTACCGAGGCCCGACACGACGCCGCCGGTGACGAAGATGTATTTCGTGCTCATGATGTAACTCCTTCCTGACAAACACACAAAAAGAAAAGCCCACCCGCGTTCAGGGGGCACTTGCCCCGTGACGCAAATGAACTCCATTGCTCACCTGGTAAAAGTGATATCGTATTTACAAAAACAGTATAGTCTTCGCTTTTTCATTTTGCAAGTCCGTTTTTCACGGGGCGATGTACGGCGAGCCGTGAGCGACGACTCACTTTCCGCGACGCGATGCGGTTTTGCGGATGACTTTAAATCGCCAAAGTGTTTTTTTGAAAAAAGAGCAAAATGAAAGTTGACAAGGCCAGACTTTGCAGATATAATGCTATGCAAGAGCGGCAAAGGCGTCGCAGTACCCCGGCGTGGGGGACTGTCATGTTTTGCCGCTTTTTTCTTTTGTCAAGTAAGTCAATTACAATACTGAACAAGAATGGAGTCTGAAAGTTATGCAGAACAAACATCTCATCGAAGTACTGGAAAACGTCAAAAAGCGCGATGGCGATCAGCCGGAATTCATCCAGGCTGTCACCGAGGTCTTTGAGTCCCTCGACCCCGTCGCCGATGCCCGCCCCGACCTCATCGAAGCCGGCGTCTTCGAGCGCATCGTCGAGCCCGAAAGACAGATCATCTTCCGCGTCCCGTGGGTCGATGACAACGGCAAAGTCCAGGTCAACCGCGGTTTCCGCGTCCAGTTCAACTCCGCCATTGGTCCCTACAAAGGCGGCATCCGTCTCCATCCGTCCGTTTACCTCGGCATCATCAAGTTCCTTGGTTTCGAGCAGATCTTCAAGAACTCCCTGACCACCCTTCCCATGGGCGGCGGCAAGGGCGGTTCCGACTTCGACCCGAAGGGCAAGTCCGACGCCGAAGTCATGCGTTTCTGCCAGAGCTTCATGACCGAGCTCTCCAAACATATCGGCGCTGACACCGACGTTCCCGCCGGCGACATCGGCACCGGTGCCCGTGAAGTCGCTTACATGTTCGGCCAGTACAAGAGACTGCGCAACGAATTCACCGGCGTCCTCACCGGTAAAGGCCTCACCTTCGGCGGCTCCCTTGCCAGAACCGAAGCCACCGGTTACGGCCTCTGCTACTTCACCAACGAAGTCCTGAAAGCCAACGGCAAGTCCTTCGAGGGCCAGACCGTCTGCATCTCCGGCTCCGGTAACGTTGCCATCTATGCCTGTGAAAAGGCCACCGCACTCGGTGCCAAAGTCATCACCATGTCCGACTCCAACGGTTATGTCGTCGACAAGAACGGCATCGACCTCGACTGCGTCAAGCAGCTGAAGGAAGTCGAGAGAAAGAGGATCAAAGAGTACGTCAGCACTCATCCGGACGCTGAGTACCATGAAGGCTGCAGCGGCGTCTGGACCGTTCCCTGCGATATCGCTCTTCCGTGCGCTACCCAGAACGAGATCAACGAAGAGTCCGCCAAGGCCCTTGCCGCGAACGGCTGCTACTGTGTCTGCGAAGGCGCGAACATGCCTTCCACTCCGGAAGCCATCGAAGTCTACTTCGCCAACAACATGCTCTACGGCCCGGCCAAGGCTGCCAACGCCGGCGGTGTTGCTGTCTCCGGTCTCGAAATGTCTCAGAATTCTATGCGTTATGGCTGGACATTCGAAGAAGTCGATGATAAACTGAAGAACATCATGAAAGATATTTTCGCCGCTTGTGACTCCGCTTCCAAGGAATTCGGCCTCGAAGGCAACTACATGGCTGGTGCCAACATTGCCGGTTTCCTGAAGGTCGCAGAGGCCATGAAGGCACAGGGATGTGTATAAGAACATGTATGAAGGACTGATCTTCCCGGAAGGTTATGTCGCCAAACTGTCTCCGAAAGAGACCCAGACGGCTGTTGAATTCACGCGGGACGCGTTCCAGAAGAACATTCGGCATGCGCTGAACCTTCGCCGCGTCACCTGCCCGCTGTTCGTTACGGCAGCGAGCGGCATCAACGACGACCTGAACGGCGTCGAGCGCAAAGTCGAATTCGATATGCTGAACATCGACGGGACTGCCCAGGTGGTCCAGTCTCTGGCGAAGTGGAAACGTGCCGCTCTCGGCCGCTACGGGTTCGACCCGGGCGAGGGCATGTACACGAACATGTCCGCCATCCGCAGAGACGACAAGTGCGATTCGCTCCACTCCATCTACGTCGATCAGTGGGACTGGGAATGTGTCATCACCGAGGACCAGCGCAACCTGGACTTCCTCAAGTTCACGGTACAGCGCATCGTCAACGCTCTGGTCGCGACGAAGGCCTTCGTGAACAACGAATATCCGGACCTGCACCGCACTATCGACCCGAACGTCTTCTTCATCACGACCCAGGAACTCGAGGACCTGTATCCGGACCTCACTCCGAAAGAGCGGGAAGACCGCATCGTGGAGGAGAAGAGAACGGTGTTCCTCATGCAGATCGGCGATGTACTGAAGAGCGGCGAGAAGCACGACGGCCGTGCGCCGGACTACGATGACTGGAAGCTCAACGGCGACCTGCTCCTCTGGAACGAAGTCCTCGAATGTGCGGAGGAGATCTCCTCCATGGGCATCCGTGTCGATGCTGAGTCCCTCAAGGAACAGCTGAAGAAAGCGGGCTGTGAAGACCGCCTTCAGTATCCGTTCCACCAGGGCATCATCGACGGCACTCTGCCGCTGACCATCGGCGGCGGCATCGGACAGTCCCGTGTCTGCATGTTCATGCTGGAGAAGGCCCACGTGGGCGAAGTCCAGGTCTCCGTATGGCCGGAAGACATGATCCGGGAATGCGAAGAGCACGGCATCACCCTGCTCCAGTAAACTCCATAAAGAATCAGAACGACCCCGAAGAGGCTCTTCGGGGTCGCTTTTTCTGTGAAACTCTGACAAGCCAAAACTGGCATTTTTGTGGAAAATGTGCTATAATATCAGCAATCATTACGTAAATCGCCCGAGAGAATACAGGGAGGGACAGCATGCTGGAACTGAATTCATATGTCATCTACGGGGACAACGGAGTTTGCCTCGTGGCGGACAAACGGAAGGAAAAGTTCGCCGGCGTCATTCGGGAGTACTACATCCTGAAACCGCAGGGGAACGAAGGCTCCACTCTGTTCGTGCCCGCGGACAACGAGGAACTCATCTCGAAGATGCGCTCCATCCTCAGCAAAGAGCAGATCCTCGACATCATCCACTCGCTGCCCGGCGAAGAAGTGCCCTGGGAGGACAACAACAAAGTCCGCGGCGAGTACTACAACGAAGTCTTCGAAAAGGGAGACCGGAGAGAGCTGCTGCTCCTCATCAAGACCCTGTACAACCACAAGAAAGAGCGCAAGGAAGAGGGCAAGAAGCTCTGGACCATCGACGAGAACGCTATGAAACACGCGGAAAGCCTCGTCTACGAAGAGTTCGGCACCGTCCTCGGCATCCCGCAGGAAGAGGTCATCGACTTCATCATCTCGGAAGTCGAGAAGGCAGAACGCGGAGAAGTTTGAACCGAATATGACCTGACCGAAGCGTCCGTCCGGGCACTTCGGTCTTTTTGTTCCCTCCGGGCTTGTGTTCACGAAATAGAAATTGACTTTTGCACAATCTAATACTATAGTAGTTTTAACTTAGAAAAGAGGTGTCTGCACTTTGAGCGAAAACCGATTCAAAAAATTCCTCGATCAGTTGAAGGACCCGAATTCCGCTGCTTCCGCAGCCGCGGAGACCGCCGGCTTCACCGGCCTGACGGTCGCCGGGACGGGCCTCGGACTGCTCAAGTTTTTTGATTACGCACAGAGCAAACAATTGAAATATTCCGACGTCCTGCGTCTGTTCCGGGAGGGGAAGGTCTCTGCCTACCACCTCGACATGAGCAGCCGCAACCTCGTCTTCCAGCGGAAGGATTCCGGCGCCTACGGCTCCGCCATCGTCCCGGACACACAGCTGTTCCTGAAAGACATCCACAAGCTGGTCAAGAAACACAACGATGAGAACCCGGACGACCCCATCACCATGGACTATTCCCGTGGCATCCCGAACTGGGTCTACTTCGCTCTCATCGGCGGCGTCGCCGCTCTGCTGGTCCTCGACAACGCCCTCTGGAACCTGTCCCAGAACCAGCAGCAGATGCAGGTCCGTCAGGACCAGGGCAGACAGCAGTTCACGAAGTCCAAGTTCTCTCTCCAGAGCCACCGCACCGCGACCTTCGACGACGTCGCCGGGGCAGAGGAGGAGAAGGAAGAACTCAAGGAGATCGTCGAATACCTGAGAGATCCCGAAAAGTTCACCCGCCTCGGCGCCCGCGTGCCGAAGGGTGTCCTGATGGTGGGCCCTCCCGGTACCGGTAAGACCCTGCTCGCCAGAGCCGTGGCCGGGGAAGCGGGCGTCCCGTTCTTCTCGGTGTCCGGTTCCGAATTCGTCGAGATGTATGTCGGTGTCGGTGCCGCCCGTGTGCGCGATCTGTTCGCCCAGGCCAAAGCCAATGCTCCCGCCATCGTCTTCATCGATGAGATCGACGCGCTGGCCCGGAAACGTGCCACCGACCTCTACACCGGCAACGAAGAGCGTGAGACGACGCTGAACCAGCTGCTCGTCGAGATGGACGGTTTCACGACCGAGGAGAACATCATCCTCATCGGTGCCACGAACCGCGCCGACGTCCTGGACCCCGCCCTCATGAGACCCGGCCGCTTCGACCGTCAGGTCCACGTGGGCTACCCGGACATCAAGGCGCGAGAGGCCATCCTGAAGGTCCATGTCAAAGAGAAACCCCTGGCTCCGGAAGTCGACCTCTCCGAGGTCGCGAAGAACACCACCGGCTTCACCGGCGCGGACCTTGAGAACCTGCTGAACGAAGCGGCCCTTCTGGCGGCCAAGAGAGATAAAGACGCCATCGGGAACGAGGAACTCAAGGAAGCGGCCGTCAAGGTCATGATGGGCGCCGAGAAGCGTTCCCGCAAGGTGACCGACAAGGAGCGCCGTCTGACGGCATTCCACGAGGCCGGTCATGCGGTGGCCACCTACTACCTCGATACCCAGGACCCCGTCACGGAAGTCTCCATCATCCCGCGCGGCTCCGCCGGCGGTTACACGATGTCCACGCCGCAGGAAGACAAGATGTACATGTCCCGCAACGAGATGCTCGACGAACTCGTCACGCTGCTCGGCGGACGGGTGGCGGAAGCCCTCGTCATCGGGGACATCTCCACCGGAGCGTCCAACGACCTCGACCGGGCGACGTCCCTGGCCAAGAGCATGATCACCCGCTACGGCATGGATGAGAGCATCGGCCTTGCCACCTACGGCACCAATACGGGCTTCTACGGCACCGGCAAGGACTATTCCGAGGCAACGGCCACCGCGATCGACGAGGCCGTCAAAGCGCAGCTGAAGACCGCCTACGACCGCTGTGAGAACATCCTCACCGAGCACCGCGACCAGCTCGACAAACTCGCCGAGTACCTCCTCGAACACGAGAAGATCGACGCGGAAGGTTTCAATGCTCTTATGAAGGCGTAAGGAACAGAACGCTGCTCGCTGTCCATGAACCATAAGAAAAACCTCTTCAGAGATCTGAAGAGGTTTTTTTGTTGTGTGATCAAACTTCTGCTTTCTGCTCAGTCTGCTTTTCCTTGGCCCTCTCGACGTTGCGCTTTTCTGCGTACTTCAGGAACGAATTGATGGCGAGGAGGCCGAAGCCCGCGAGGTAGAGCAGCGCTATGAAGGGCACGATGAACTTCGACGAGAACGGGTCGGAGATGTTGTACCCGATGGCGGTGAAGGACACGACCTTCAGAAGGTAGCCGAAGAGGGAGATGACGAGGAAGGACCGGTAGTCCATCCCCATGTTCCCGAAGAGGCTGCTGACCGGGTTGGCCGGCACGAAGGGGATGAGGCGGAGGGCGAACAGGATGAGGGGGTTGCCGGTGCCGCCTTTGGCACTGACCTCGGCGTCTTCATCGTCGACCGCGATGTTGAGGACAGGTACCTTCAAAAGCGCGTTCTTGATGGAGGTGACGACTTTGCCGATGCCTTTTCCGATGGCGACGAAGAACTTCAGGACGGGATGGAGTTCTTTCTTCGGCTTCGGCTCGTTTTTGCCCTGCAGCGCGTCGAGGGCTTGCTTCTCGGCTTTCCGTTTGTCGGAGCTCTCCTTGATGGCCTTCTTCGTGCTGTTGTCCGCGTCGGAGACGATCCGCCAGAGGTTGTCGGACCGCATGATGTATTTTTTGATGGCGTTGGACTTCGCGCCGCGGCCCATCGCCCACTTGATAGTGAAGATGATGCCGACTCCCACAAAGTTGATGAGCAGTGCCACGGGGTAGGGGAAGATGACGGCGGCGATGAGGCAGGTGGCGGACACGGGGACGATGCCGACAAAGGATTTGACAGCAAAGAACAGGAGAAGGGCCAGGATGATGAGGGGCTTGTAGGGAAGCTCCGTCACCCGTTGCTCCAGGTTCTCCATGAAAGTCTTGAATTTGATGTAGTACATCTGAGCTTTGGAGAGCCCGAGATCATCTCTCATCTGTTCGGCGGTCGCGGCGATCTGATGGATGACGTCGCTGCGCTCTTCGGCTTCCGCTTTGTCGATCTCCTCCTGCGTCTCACCGGGCGTGACCTCCGGCCGCGGGAACTGTTCCTGGGCCATGGAGGAGAGCCGCTCGAAGGGCGCGGTGATGTTCGTGAAGTCGACGTGGTGGTGCATGTACGTGAGCAATGCCGCCATGATGAGAACGATGACTGCGATGGCATCCAACAGCCGTACGGTACTGCGGGATCTTTTTCCGTCCATGTAGTGTCCTCTCACAGGAAAATGTGCATTGTAAACACAATATATACTAAATTATATAAGGTTTCACACGTTCGGTCAATGACAAACGCCCCGTACTGTCAGTACGGGGCGCATTTTACAGGTGTATGACTGTTAGTCGATCTCGTTGGTGGCAACGATGTCGGCTCCGGTGCCGAGGATGTCCTTGATGATGACATCTCCGATGTGGACCGGAGCGGCGATGGAAGCCTTGTTGATCTCGACCATGGCGTCGAAGAGCAGTTCCTTCGGGATGGCCGTGCTGGACTTGCAGGGAACGACATAGTGCTTGCCGCCGGTGACCTTGACCGTGGAGGTCAGGGAACGTTCCGGATGGGTGACTTCCGCTCTCGCGTAGGTGTCACCGCGGGGGCAGGTGTTGCCTTCGACTTTGGTGATCTCACCGCTGTCGTCCATATAGACAGTGATCGGGCATCCGCGAGGACACGCGACACAAATCAGTTTTCTTTCTGTCATAGTTACGCCTCCTCAATGCTGACGACGATCTCCTGGTCCGCGGTCATCTCGGCAATGTCAGCTGCCTTGATGATGACGTTTTCCATTTCGCCGGGAGCGAGTTTGATCTTTTTACGGTTGAACAGGACCTTGTCTCCGCAGGTGACGACGACACGTTTGTCGTGGTAGACGTTGCCGACACGGAAGTAGATCTTGACGTCTTCCTTCTCGTCGAGGTTGATGCTCTGGGGGACTGTGTAACGGACACCGTTCTGGCCGCGGGTCTTGATGACGCCTTCGTGGCGGAGACCGCTGATGTACTGGGCAGCGCCCTTACCGGCGATCTGGGATTCCTGGGTGACGAAGTCGACGAGGTCATGGACCTGGAGGACGTTACCGCAGGCAAAGACACCGGGCTGAGAGGTCATTCTCATCTCGTCGACCTTCGGGCCGCGGGTGATCATATCCATGTCGAGGTCGATCTGCTTGGACAGCTCGTTCTCGGGGATGAGACCAACGGAGAGAAGGACGGTGTCGCAGGGGATGTACTCTTCGGTTCCCGGGATGGGAAGCATATGGTCGTCGACGTTCGCGATGGTGACACCTTCGACGCGGTCTCTGCCGTGGACCTTGATGACGGTGCAGGAGAGGCGCAGCGGGATGTCGAAGTCCTCGAGACACTGGACGATGTTTCTCTGAAGACCGCCGGAGTACGGCATGACTTCGCAGACGACTTTGACCTTGGCGCCTTCGAGGGTCATACGGCGGGCCATGATGAGGCCGATGTCACCGGAACCCAGGATGACGACTTCGTGGCCGGGCATGTAGCCGTCGATGTTGACGAACTTCTGTGCCTGACCGGCGGACATGACGCCCGCGGGACGGGAACCGGCGATGTCGAGAGCACCGCGGGGACGTTCCCGGCAGCCCATGGCGAGGATGATCGCCTTGGCGTTGATGGTGATGAGGCCGTCTTCTTTATTGGTGGCGATGACCTGGTTCTCTTTCGTGATGTTCAGGACCATCGTGTTGAGCTTGACGGCGATCTTGGTTTCGTCCATGAGTTTGACGAAACGGTCTGCATACTCGGGACCGGAGAGCTCTTCACCGAAATAGGTGAGGCCGAAACCGGTGTGGATGCACTGCTCGAGGATACCGCCGAGACGGACGTCACGCTCGAGAACGATGATTTTTTCTTCGGGGACCCCGTTGTCCTTCGCGGCGAGGGCTGCTGCCATACCGGCAGGGCCGCCACCGACGACGACAAGGTCATAATTCAAAATCTCAGTCATGATCATTTCGTCCTTTCGTAGATGATGTCGGAAGCTCTTCCGAACTTGGTGATCTCGGCGATGGGTTTATCCAGTTCTTCGGAAAGGATCTCCATGACTCTGGATCCGCAGAAACCGCCCTGGCAGCGGCCCATGCCGGCACGGGTGCGGCGCTTGACGCCGTCGAGGTCGACAGCACCGGCCGGAGCGCGGATGGCGTCTCTGATCTCACCTTCGGTGACGGTCTCGCAGCGGCAGACGATGCGGCTGTAAGCCGGGTCTTTCGCGATGAGCTCGGCGCGCTCTTCGGGGGACATGGTCCGGAAGAAGACGGGAGCCTTGCGGGACGGGTTCCAGTCAGCCTTCTCAGCCGGCTTCTCGCCCATGATGCCGAGGATGAGGTTCTCGGTGTACTCGGCGATGGCGGGGGAGGCGGCGAGGCCGGGGGACTCGATACCGATCAGGTTGATGAAGTGGTCGTTGTTCTTCGCCGGAGCGATGTAGAAGTCATGCTCGACCCAGTGGGCACGGAGACCGGCGAACGAAGTGATCTGGTCTCTGGCGCTGACGGAGGGGATGGACTTCTGAGCGGCAGCGTAGGTCTCGCGGAGAGCGCCGACGCGGACGCTGGTGTCATGACGGCCGTCCATGTTGTCTTCCATGTCGAGGGAAGTGGGGCCGACAAAGACGTTGTGGTGGGTGGTCGGTGCGACCAGGATGCCCTTGCCCATCTTGGTGGGGCACTGGAAGACCGTATGCGTGACGAGCGGATAGACGTCACGGTCGAGAAGGCCGTACTCGCCGATGCGCGGGATGACCTTGAACTTTTCGTTGTTGAAGTTGTCCGCGATGAGGTTCGCGAACAGACCGGCGGCGTTGACGACCCACTTGGAGCGGATGATGCGTCCGTCTTTGGCGCCGATGGTGAAGAGGCCGTCTTCGAAGATGATGCCGCCGACGTTGAAGGTGCGAAGGAATTCGACACCGTTGCCGACTGCGCATTCCGCTGCGCCGATGGCCAGTTCATAGGGGGAGACGATGCCTGCGGTGGGGGCATAGAGCGCTCCGACAGCATTGTCTGCGATGTGCGGCTCGAGTTTGACGAGCTCGTCGCGGTCGATGATCTTCAGTTCATCTTCCGTGAGACCGTTGGTGATACCACGGTCATAAAGTTCTTTGATGGTTCCCATTTCCTCTTCCGAGAAAGCGACGACCAGAGAGCCGTTCCTTTCATAGGGGACATGGAGGGTCGTGGCGACCTCTTCCATCATGCGGCAGCCTTTGACGTTGAGGTCTGCCATCAGGGTGCCGGACTGACAGTCGAAACCGGCATGGACGATGCCGGAATTGGCCTTCGTCGTGCCCATTGCGACATCCGACTCCTTCTCGAGGAGTGCGACCTTCAGATCGTACTTCGAGAAGTTCCGCGCGATCTGTGTTCCCACGACGCCCGCGCCGATAATAGCAATGTCATACACCATTGTTATTTCTCCTTCCGTTCTCTGCTTTTGACAAAATATTGTCAATTTTCGGACAATATTTGTGCCGTTGTCATATTATATCATAAATAAGATGACAGCTAAAGAGGAAATGTACAAATATTGAACAGGTTTCTGAGTGGTTTTTCGTTTTTTTGACAATCTCGCTTGACAGTCCTTTTTCGTTTGTTGTAAGATACTTTCAAATAAAAAACAAAAGCTGTGAAGGGAAAAAAGCCTTTCGGAACGTGAACAGAGAGCTGCCGGCCGGTGCAAGGCAGACACAGAACGTTGGGTATAAGTCCTCCCGGAGCTGTCTGACTGAACATCGCAGTAGGTCAGAACGGGTTCTCCCGTTACAGAGAGTCACGTTGCTGGACGTGAACTGAGTGGGCGTTCATCGCCAAAAAGAGTGGTACCGCGGAGTGTCATCATTTCTTCGTCTCTTTTATCCGAACATGGGAAGGCATGTTGGGTAGAGAGATTTTTTTATACCCTCGTGCCGCAGAAAACTACTTGAAGTAAGGAGCAATGCACTATGAAACTGAAAGGTGCGGAAATCGTCATCGAATCCCTCATCGATCAGGGAGTCACCGACATCTTCGGCTATCCGGGCGGAACGGTCCTGGATATCTACGACGCGCTCTATGCGCGCTCTGACCGGATCAACCACGTACTGGTCTCCCACGAGCAGCACGCGGCCCATGCGGCAGACGGCTATGCGAGAGCCACAGGCAAAGTCGGCGTCGTGCTCGCCACCTCCGGCCCCGGTGCCACGAACCTCGTCACCGGCATCGCCACCGCCATGCTGGACTCCATCCCGGTCGTCGCCATCACCGGCAACGTCGGCCGTCCGATGGTCGGCAAGGACAGTTTCCAGGAAGTCGACATCACCGGCATCACTCTGCCCATCACCAAACATAACTATTTCGTCAACGACATCGAAGAGCTGCCGGGCATCATGAGAGAGGCGTTCAAGATCGCCAAGTCCGACCGTCCCGGCCCGGTCCTCATCGATATCCCGAAGGACATCCAGAACATGGTCACGGACTTCGAGCCCCAGGGCCCGGTCCGTCCCTACGACCGGATCCAGCCGCAGGAGAACCGCATCGCGGAAGCCGTCGCGGCCATCAACAAGGCGGAGAGACCCTTCATCTACATCGGCGGCGGCATCAACGCGGCGGAAGCCTACGATGACGTCATCAAACTCGCCGACAAGATCGACGCGGTCATCGGCAGCTCCCTCATGGGCATCTCCTGCATCCCGAACGAGAACCCCCGCTACCTCGGCATGGTCGGCATGCACGGCCAGTACGCCTCCACCATCTCGCAGGATGACGCGGACCTCATCATCGCCATCGGCACCCGCTTCTCCGACCGCGTGACGGGGAAGACCAGCGAGTTCTGCAAAGAAGCGACCATCATCCATATGGATGTCGATTTCGCCGAGATCTCCAAGAACGTCACCGCCGACATCGGTGTCCGTGGCGATTTACGGATCTCCCTTCCGATGCTCATCAGCGGCGTCGACAAGAAAGAACACCCCGAGTGGCGCGCCCGCGTGGACGAACTCGTTGCGAAGGAGAAAGGCCTCCACGCCGAGACCCTGGGCGTCGACCCGAGAGATATCATGGAAGTCATCAACGACATCAAGTCCGATGACACCGTCGTTGCCACCGACGTCGGCCAGCACCAGATGTGGGCGGCACAGTATCTGACCTTCCGCAAACCCCGGAAGTTCGTCACGAGCGGCGGCCTCGGCACTATGGGCTTCGGCATGGGTGCCGCGGAAGGCGCCTGCGTGGCCACGAAACAGCCGACCGTCCTCGTCACCGGCGACGGTTCCTTCGGCATGAACCTCAACGAGGTCATGACGTCCGTTCTCTACAAACTGCCCCTGACCATCGTCATCATGAACAACAAGGTCCTCGGCATGGTCCGCCAGTGGCAGACCCTCTTCTACGGAGAACGCTATTCCAACACGGTGCTCGAAGAACGCGCGCCGGACTACGTCAAACTGGCGGAGGCCTTCGGAGCCACCGGCGTCGTCACCGAGACCGTCGAAGAGTTCCGCGAAGCCTTTGACAAAGCCTATCATTCCGGTGGGGTCACCCTCATCGACTGCCGGATCCACAAGGACGAGTTCGTCCTTCCGATGATCCCGGCCGGACAAACGGTTGCCGACATGGTCACCGAGAGAGGAGCGAAATAAGATGGCAGAACTGAAAAAAGACGAGACCAGATTCGTTATCGCGATCTACGTCGACAACAAGTTCGGCGTCCTGACCCGTGTCACCAGCATGTTCACCCGCCGGGGCTTCAACATCGACGCTCTGACCGTCGGTGTCACCGAATCTCCGGAGTACTCCCGCATCACTCTTTCCATGAGCGGAGACGGCTATGCGAGAGCCCAGATGCTGAACCAGCTGCGCAAACTCCACAACGTCAAGAAAGTCGAGATCCTCGATGAAAAGGACACGATCGAGCGCGAACTGCTGCTCATCAAGGTCAACAACGAGACCGACCAGCACCAGCTCATCATGAGCTGTGTCGACATCTTCAAGGCGAAGATCATCGACTACTCCACCACGACCCTCGGCATCGAGGTCACGGGCGACTCCGACAAGATCGATGCCTTCATCGAGATGATCCGTCCCGTGGGCATCATCGAGTCCTGCCGTTCCGGTGTCATCGCCCTCAGCAAGGGCAGCGGAAGCATGCTCGACACACCCGACCTGTTCTGATAAATCGCCGGTTTCCTCTTGCGATTTACGAGAATAAGCGTATAATCTAATATCAAATAAATGTTTTAGTCCTTTAAACTATTACGAAAAGGGGTTTTTACCAATGGCAAATCGTATTTTCTATGAGGCAGATTGCGACATCTCCAAGCTGGACGGCAAGACCGTCGCCATCATCGGCTACGGTTCTCAGGGCCACGCTCACGCGCTGAACCTGAAAGAGTCCGGTGTCAATGTCATCATCGGTCTGTATGAAGGCTCCAAGAGCTGGAAGAAGGCCGAAGAGCAGGGCATGGAAGTCTACACTGCTGCGGAAGCTGCCAAGAAGGCCGACATCATCATGATCCTCATCAACGATGAGAAGCAGGCCAAGCTTTATAAAGAATCCATCGAGCCGAACCTCGAAGAGGGCAACGTCCTCGCGTTCGCACACGGCTTCAATATCCACTTCGGCTGCATCAAACCGCCGAAATTCGTCGACGTCATCATGATCGCTCCGAAGGCTCCGGGCCACACCGTCCGTTCCGAGTATCAGGCCGGCAAGGGCACTCCGTGCCTCATCGCGGTCGAGCAGGATGCTTCCGGCGAAGCCTGGGACATCGGCCTTGCATACGCGGCCGGCATCGGCGGCGCCCGTGCCGGTGTCCTCGAGACCACGTTCCGCACCGAGACCGAGACCGACCTCTTCGGTGAGCAGGCTGTCCTCTGCGGCGGCGTCTGCGCTCTGATGCAGGCAGGTTTCGAGACCCTCGTCGAAGCCGGTTATGACCCGAGAAACGCTTACTTCGAGTGCGTCCATGAGATGAAACTCATCGTCGACCTCATCTATCAGTCCGGTTTCGCCGGCATGCGGTACTCCATCTCCAACACCGCGGAGTATGGTGACTACATCACCGGTCCGAAGATCATCACGGAAGAGACCAAGCAGACCATGAAGAAGATCCTCGCCGACATCCAGGACGGTACCTTCGCGAAGGACTTCCTTCTCGACATGTCCGAGGCCGGTGGCCAGGTCCACTTCCAGGCCATGAGAAAGAAAGCTGCTGAACATCAGGTCGAAGTCGTCGGTAAAGACGTCCGTTCCCTGTACAGCTGGTCCGACGAAGACAAGCTCATCAACAACTGATCATTTTGGAATGACAGGGCGCAGACCGGTAAGGCTCTGCGCCCTTGCTACTATATCTGAAGGAGTGAATCGCCATGATCAAAGATACGATCGTCGACGGGTTCAATAACGCGCCCCATCGATCCCTCTACAACGCTCTGGGCCTCACGAAAGAAGAGCTGAGACGTCCCCTCATCGGTATCGTCAGCTCCTACAACGAGATCGTCCCCGGTCACATGAACCTCGACAAGATCACCGAGGCAGTCCGCATCGGCGTCGCCATGGGCGGCGGCACCCCGATCGTGTTCCCGGCCATCGCCGTCTGCGACGGCATCGCCATGGGCCACGAAGGCATGAAGTATTCCCTCGTCACGAGAGACCTCATCGCCGACTCCACCGAAGCCATGGTCAAAGCCCACGGGTTCGACGGCCTCGTCATGATCCCGAACTGCGACAAGAACGTCCCCGGCCTCCTGATGGCCGCGGCCCGTCTGAACCTGCCCACCATCTTCGTCTCCGGCGGCCCCATGCTGGCCGGTCGCGTCGGCGGGAAGAAGACCTCTCTGTCGAGCATGTTCGAAGCGGTCGGCGCCTACTCCGCCGGCAAGATCGACGACGCCAAACTCCTCGAATATGAAGAGAAGACCTGCCCGTCCTGCGGTTCCTGCTCCGGCATGTACACCGCGAACTCTATGAACTGTCTCACCGAAGTCATGGGCATGGGCCTCTCCGGCAACGGCACCATCCCGGCGCCGTACTCTGCCCGCATCAAGCTCGCGAAGGAAGCCGGTATGCAGGTCATGGAACTCGTCCGCAAGAACATCCGGGCGAGAGACATCCTCAATGAGGACGCCATCTGGAACGCCATCACGACCGACATGGCCCTCGGCTGTTCCACCAACACCATCCTCCATCTTCCGGCCATCGCCAACGAGATCGACATGAAGATGGATCTGCACCGCATCAACGAGATCTCCGAGACCACCCCGAACATCTGCCATCTGGCTCCGGCCGGCCCCACCTACATGGAGGACCTCAACGAAGCCGGCGGCATCCATGCCGTCCTGAAGCAGCTGGCGGAAGCCGGTCTCATCAATACCGACGTCATGACCTGCACCGGCAAGACCCTGCAGGAGAACCTCGAAGGGGTCTTCAAGACCGACAACGAGGTCATCCGTGACATGGACAATCCGTTCACGAAGACCGGCGGCATCGCCATCCTGTACGGCAACCTGGCTCCGGACGGCTGTGTCGTCAAGAGAAGCGCCGTTGCGCCCGAAATGCTCGTCCATGAAGGCCCGGCCCGCGTCTTCGAGAGTGAGGAAGAGGCCATCAAGGCCATCTACGGCAAGCAGATCAAACCCGGTGATGTCGTCGTCATCCGCTACGAAGGTCCCGCCGGCGGCCCCGGCATGAGAGAGATGCTGTCTCCGACCTCCGCCATCGCAGGTGCCGGCCTCGACAAGGAAGTCGCCCTCATCACCGACGGCCGGTTCTCCGGCGCCACCCGCGGTGCCTCCATCGGCCACGTCTCTCCGGAAGCGGCCAACGGCGGTCTTATCGCATGGGTCCATGAGGGAGACCTCATCTCCATCAACATCCCCGAATACAAGATCGAACTCAAGGTCTCCGACGAAGAACTCGCAAAGAGAAAGGCCGAAGAGCCGATCAAGACCAAGGACCACATCACCGGTTACCTGAGACGGTATTCGAAGATGGTCTCCTCCGCGGACCGCGGCGCCATCATCAACATCAAGGACTGATATCATGCCAGATCTCCAGACACTCATCCGGGACCTCGACACGGTCGTCGTATTCCGCCATGT
>JAFTZU010000192.1 GCA_017461005.1 Clostridia bacterium | reverse complement strand
CATCAGCTTCTCCGCGAAGCGTGCCATCCAGAACGCCCAGAAGGTCCTGTACGTCACGGAGCGCGGCGTCTTCCGCCTCACGCCGAACGGACTCCGGCTCATCGAAGTCTACCCGGGCATCGACCGGGACAAGGACATCCTCGAACAGCTTCCCTTCCCTGTTATCTACAAGCAGTAAGAAAACCACAAACGGCTGACTCAAACGAGTCAGCCGTTTTTCTTTTATCCTGGTTTCTGGTATGCCCGCCTTGGCGTGCCGTCATCCACATAGATGCGGCCGCAGTACACATACCCGTTCTTCTCGAGGATGTGCTGCATGGCGAGGTTCTTCTCGTGGGTGTCCACCCGCATGTTGGGCGATACACCCTCGCAGAAAGCCAGCGCTGCCTGCATGACGCCACGGGCTTTCCCATTCGACGCGATGCGGTGGAGCGTCCCGTAGGGTTCGTCGTCCAGCCACGCACCGTCTTCGATCAAAGCATAAGTCGGCTCCTCGCCGAGAATCAGCGTGAAGACGCCGACGAGTTCATCGCCATCCAGCATCACATAGCTGTTCCCCGCTACGATGTCCGCCTTCACCGTCTCCTCCGAAGGCCGCCCGCCGGCCCACTGCGGGTTCCCGGCCGCAGCCATCTGCTCCCGGGCATAAACATAAATATCCAAGACCTCAGAGAGGTCAGCAAGAGTGGTTTTCCGGATCGTCATTACAGCGAGTCCACCCAGGCTTTCAGCACTTCTTCGGATGCACTGTGGGCGAAGACCTGTGCACCGGAGATGGTGGCGCCGTCCTTCAGGTACGGCATGAGTTTTTCAGCGGTCTTGCCGATGTCGCTGCCGCCGGAAGTGGCGAACAGGCCGATCTTCTTGCCCGAGAAGTCATACTGCTTCACGAAGGTCTTGATGACCATCGGCGCGTTGTAGTACCAGATCGGGAAGCCGATGAGGACTGTGTCGTAGTCCGCCATGTTGGAAACGGTGCCGGCGATGGGCACGTCCTTCTTCGCAATCTGCTCGCGGTTGCACCGGGCCAGCGGGTTGCTGTAGTTGAGGTCCGATCTGCTGTAAGGTTTCGCGGGGACGATCTCGAACTTGTCCGCGCCGGTGACCATGGCGAGGGTTTCGGCCAGCGCCTTCGTCGAGCCACTCTCCGCACTGAAGAATGCGACCAGGGTTTTGCTCATAGGGGTCTTCCTTTCTATGGGGCCGTCACGCCTGCGGGTGGGCCTTCAGCCAGTCGATGATGTCGAGGCTCTCATACATGGGAACGCCGTCGACGAACAGGCACGGGACCTGCTCCACGCCGCCGACTTCGATGAGCCGCTGACGGTCCGCTTCGTTCTTGTGGATATTGTGCAGCTCGACGTCCGTCCGGCCGCTCTCGTCAATGTAGTTCAGCACACGTCTGCAAAACGGGCAGGTGTCGAACATAAACAGTTCCAGTTTCATAAAACGTCTCCTTTCGGCGATGTATCATTGTCCGTCCCCTATTATACACAAAAAGACCGGCTCCTTCGAGTCGGTCTTTCTTTTCGTTTTCGCGATTTACTTCCGGATGAACTTGTCGTCCGAAGACGGTGCGGAGTCATCGGAAGTATAACGTTCCACATTCATGTGGAGGTCATACTTGTCCCGAAGTGCAGCCAGCTGGCCCATCATGGGCGATGCATGGTGCACGTCCAGGGCTTCCTGGCTCGCCCAGGAGTCGATGAGGAGGATGGTCTCCGGGTCGTCGAGGGGCTGGAAGTAACGGTACTTCAGGTTGCCCTCTTCGGCGCGGATGGCAGCGGCGATGCCGCTTGCTTCCATCTCTTCCGCGAACTTCTTCGCATTTCCGTTTTCACCGGTGTAGTAAAGGTTGACTGTGATACTCATAAACTCTCCATAAAACTTTTAGTCGAGGTCCTCACCGTTCGTCTCAATGACTTTCTTGTACCAGAAGAAGGACTTTTTGCGTTTGCGGGAATAGTCGCCGGTGCCGTCGTCGTACTTCTCGACGTAGATGAAGCCATAGCGTTTGGCCATCTCACCGGTGGACGCTGCGACGAGGTCGATGCAGCCCCAGGGCGTGTAGCCCATGAGGTCGACGCCGTCTTCGACTGCGCCCTTCATTTCGGCGATGTGTTTCCGCAGATAGTCGATCCGGTAGTCATCGTTGATGGAACCGTCCTCTTCCTTCTTGTCGAAGGCACCAAGGCCGTTTTCGACGACCATCAGCGGGATGCGGTACCGGTCATAGATCTCATTGAGGGTCCAGCGAAGGCCGATCGGGTCGATCTGCCAGCCCCAGTCGGAGGCTTCCAGATACGGGTTCTTGAGACCGGCGACGATATTGCCATCTGCCTGTTCCGCGTCCGGGTTCTTCGCCACACAGTTGCTCATGTAGTAACTGAAGGTGTAGAAGTCGACTGTGCCCTCTTTCAGGATGTCGAAGTCGCCCTCTTCCGCTTTCAGTTCAAAGCCGTACTTGTCCCAGATCGCCTGCGCGTAAGCCGGGTATTCACCACGGACCTGGACGTCCGAGCAGTACCAGTTGGTTTCACGCATCTTGGCCTGGTTCTCGAGGATGTCCTCGGGTTTGCAGGTCAGCGGATAGGACGTGATGAAGCAGATCATGTTGCCCATCTTGAACTGAGGATAGTTCTCATGCGCGTACTTGACCGCCAGCGCACTCGCGACGAACTGATGGTGCAGCGCCTGCAGACGAACGCAGGGTTCATCGGGCACTTCGGTAACAGGACCGCTGTAGCCCTGAATGGTACCGAGCGACAGGACCGTGCCCATCGGCATAGTGCCGGCGTTGATCTCATTGAAGGTCAGCCAGTACTTGACGAGGTCTTTGTACCGTTCAAAGATGACCTTGCAGTAGTTCATGTAATAGTCGATGAGTTCGCGGCCGTACCAGCCGTTGTACTTCTCGACAAGTGCGTAGGGCAGCTCGTAGTGGGAGATGGTGACGAGGGGCTCGATGCCATGATCTTTGCAGCAGGTGAAGAGTTTGTCGTAGAACTCAAGGCCCTTCTCGTTCGGTTCGTCTTCCATGCCGGTCGGGAAGATCCGCGTCCAGTTGATGGAAGTCCGGAACACTTTGAAGCCCATCTCTGCCATGAGAGCGATATCTTCTTCATAGTGGTGGTAAAAGTCGATGGCGTCGTGGGACGGATACAGGGTATCCGGCTCGAACTCGACCGTGACTCTCTTGGGTGTGGTATGGGTGCCGTTCGTGCAGTGGTCTGGGACTGAATCGCCCTTCCCGTCGACATCCCAGGCACCTTCCAGCTGGTTCGCCGCGACCGCGCCGCCCCAGAGAAAATCGTCTCTTAAAATTGCCATAGGGGTCTCCTTTTACTCAATGTCGAGGATGCGGTCTCCCGGTTTCACCGGGCCGTAAGCCGCGGGTTTGATGTTGACATAGTCATCCGAGTTCGTGATGACGACCGGCGTGTAAGTCTTGCAGCCTGCATCACGGATGGCCTGAAGGTCTGCCACCAGGAGAAGGTCGCCCTTCTTGACTTCCTGGTCCTCAGTGACTTTGTATTCGAAGGGCTTGCCTTCGAGCGAGACGGTCTCGAGACCGACGTGGATAAGGATCTCCGCGCCGTTGTCGGCGACGAGAGAAACCGCGTGTTTCGAATCCATCAGCATGGAGACGACACCGTCACAGGGTGCGTAGACGTTTCCGTCGGAAGGCAGGATGGCCACACCTTCGCCGAGGATGCCGCCGGCGAACACTTCGTCCGGGACATCGGCAAGCGGGATCATCTCACCGTTCAGAGGTGAGTCGACCTCGACGGCGGGCTTCGCTGCAGCAGGTTTGGCAGCCACCGACTTCACCGTCTTGATGCCTTCTTCCTTACCGGCAGCCACATGCGCTTCAAAGTCAGCGGCAGCGGCAGCAGCACCGGCACCGGCCATGGCCAGAGCGGGTTCACCGGCTCCGTCACCGGCAGCGGCGTCAGCTTTCTCATCCTTGTACAGGAACAGAGTGATGACGAAGGAAAGGACGACACTGAGCACGCCGCAGATGGCGCCCCAGATGACACCGTGGTAAGGTTTGTCGCCACCGATGAAGGTGATGAGGGACAGGAAGGACGGGGAGCCGCCCATCGTGTAACCGCGGACCTGGGTCAGACCGGCCAGAAGACCGGAGGTGCCGGCTGCGATGACAGCGGCGATCATCGGTTTGACGAACCGTAGGTTGATACCGTACATCGCGGGCTCGGTAACACCGGCGACCGTTGCGGAGATACCGCAGGCCAGGCCTTCGGAACGGAGTTCTTCGTCTTTCGTCTTGGCAGCAACGCCGAATGCGGCACCGCCCTGCGCGATGTTGGAGCAGAACATGGTAACGAGAACGACCACGTCATAACCGAGCGTTGCAAGGTTCAGGGTGAACAGCGGAAGCAGTGCATAGTGCATACCGGTCATAACGATGAACGGCATGAGAGCGGAAAGGACACCGACCGTGAGCCACGGGACCGTGGAGTAGAGCCAGGACATGCCCTTCGCGAGCAGGGTACCAAGGACACCGCCGATGGGGCCGATGATACACATAAGAAGCGGGAAGCAGATGAGGAAGAACACCATCGGCTTCATGAATGCTTTCAGTACGTTCGGAGAGATCTTATCGGCAAAGTCCTCTGCCCATTTCATGAAGGGGATCATGAGGAGCATCGGAAGGACCGATGAAGTGTAGGTGGTCAGGAGGACCGGGACGACACCGAACATGAAGGCGCAGGGCATGCCCCAGAGGGTGCCGTAGGTGACGCCTGCCATCTCTCCGCCCATCATGGTGACGAGGGTCGGGTAGCAGAGCGCCGCGCCGATGGTCATGTAAAGCGGTGCGGAACCGCCGGTCTTCTTGGCGATACTCCAGCCGAGCAGGATCGGCAGGAAATAGAAGAATGCGTCGGACAGAGAGTAGAACATCTGGTAGGTCGGGCTCTCTGCCGTAACGCCGAGGGCCGGAATGGCAGTGATCAGGGTCAGAAGGACCTTGATCATACCGGTACCAAGCATGGCCGGCAGCAACGGAGTCAGGCATCCGGCGATGTAGCCGAACAGCCACTGGATGTTCTTCTTTTCGGGTTTCTTTTCCGCCGCGGCTCCATCGCCGCCAAAGTTGCCCATGGTTTTGAATTCTTTGAAGAGGTTCGAGACCTCGTTACCGATGACGACCTGATACTGGCCGCCCTGTTTGATAACACTCTTGACACCCTTGATCGCCTTGACCGCGTCGTCGTTTGCCTTTCCCTCATCGTTGAGGACGAGGCGGAGACGCGTCATGCAATGGGTCGCGCTCGCAATGTTATCTGCGCCGCCGACACCATCGATGATCGCCTGTGATGTCGCTTTGTAGTCTAATGCCATACTTGACCTCCTTCTCATTTTGCTAAGTTACGTTTGAAAAAGGACGGGCCCCTCAAAGAAGGGGTTCCGTCCTTGATTGCACCCTTAGTATAACAAAAAAATTTACTTTTAAAGTATTCGCATTTTAGCCAAGAAAAACAACCGGAATTATCAATTCTCACAAACACAGTACAAAATGTATCGTTTCTCGTAGACGTTGTGTAACCATCGTCAATCGCCCGCCCAGTTATATGGTCACAAACAGGATTGATGCCCAGTCCTTTGCGTAATGTTCTATTTATAGACAGGGCCTGTGTTTCAGGGTAGCATAGGAGTTGGAGAGTAATCTATGGAATGAAAAGGAGCATGCAAATGGCAAGTACCGTCTACTTCACGAAAGACATTTCTTCGGAAGGTCTGCTTCGCATCTACAAGGCGCTGAACTGGACCCCGAAAGGAAACACCTGCGTCAAGATCACCACGGGTGAGATCTTCAACCCGAACTCCCTCGACGCGCAGATGATCTATCCGCTGGTCAAGGAAGTCAACGGCAAGCTCGTCGAGAACAACACGGCCTATGAAGGCACCCGGAACTTCACGCCGGTCCACCAGGCCATCGCCACGAAGCACGGCTACACGTTCCGTGCCGGCGGCGTCGAGATCCTCGATGCCAAGGGCACCCTGGAGATCCCGGTCACGAACGGCAAGCACCTGCCCACAAACCAGGTCGGCAAAGGCATCGAGAAGTACCAGTCCGCCGTCGTTCTGTCCCACTTCAAAGGTCACCCGATGGCCGGTTACGGCGGCGTCATCAAGAACGCCTCCATCGGCTTCGCGTCCCCGCACGGCAAGGCCCGCATCCATTCCGGCAACGAGACCGATGAACGCTGGGTCGGCTGGCTCGGCAAAGGCCGCTTCATGCGCAAGGGCGGCGACCCCGCCTTCCAGGAGTCCATGGTCGAAGCCGTCAGTGCCATCCGGGACTACTTCGGCGAAGAGAACATC
Organism: Clostridia bacterium; assembly: GCA_017461005.1. Classification (GTDB taxonomy): domain Bacteria; phylum Bacillota; class Clostridia; order Oscillospirales; family Acutalibacteraceae; genus RUG420. The sequence goes on along the minus strand of JAFTZU010000192.1, from coordinate 862 downwards.
ATCTACATCAACGTCATGAACAACCTGTCCATCGTCTGCGACTGCTTCCCCTTCCCGCTTCCGGCGAAGATGGAAGACTACGGCATCTTTGCCTCCACCGACCCGGTCGCCTGCGACCAGGCCTGCCTCGACATCGTCTGGTCCCAGAAGGACGAAGGCGGTCATGACCTCGTCAGGGAGATCACCAACCGCGGCGGTCTCATCCAGACCGAGTACGGCGAGAAATTCGACCTCGGCTCCCGCACCTACGAGGTCATCGATATCGACGCCTGACGACCCGTCCCCAACCCCGCTCAACTGTGCTGCACTTCTCACCTTCTAGCCTCTACGAAGGATCGAAGCAACTCTAATACTAAATATCCAAAATTCCAAAACGTGCAGCACTATAGAAGAAGCAGCCTCCCGAAAGGGAGGCTGCTTTGTTACACCCCCACAACTCTGAATTTGTCAAAGGAAACATCCGCTTTCCAGCAGAGCTGTCCGCGTATTTTGGGTGCCACAGTGCTCCGGTGCTGTCAAGGGCGCTCCCGAGCGCCGCATCCCGTGCGGCAAGCCCCATGACAGCTCCTCCGCCCCGTGGCATGGGGCAGACAACAGGCCAAAGGGGCGCTGCGGCCCTTCGGCCTGCAAGAAATGGTGTGTTTTTGGAGCCGACGACACGTAAGAAGTCAAAAATACCGATGATTACGTGTCGTCTTTCGCCGTTTTCTGCCTTTCACCAACAGGAGAAAACACGTAACTTCCGTTTTTTCGGGGGTTTTACGTGTCTTTGATGACCACTTGTAAAGCAATTTCCCTTTACGAAAGTGATGTCTGCGACACGTAGCCAGCCTCATTTTTGCTTTTTTACGTGTTTTCGCAT
>JAFTZU010000191.1 GCA_017461005.1 Clostridia bacterium | reverse complement strand
TCGACCGCGTCGTCAAGGGAGAGGCCTTCTACGTCTCCGTCCCGAAGATGAAGACGAACCTCTACACCGGCGTCACCCTCGGCTTCAAGAACGCGATGGGCACCATCCCCTACTTCCTGCGGGAGCGGAACCATACCCATCAGATCAACAAAAAACTCGCCGACCTTCTGTACCTGTTCAAGCCGAACCTGACCGTCATCGACGGCATCATCGGAGGCGAGGGCAACACGCCCGCTCCCGTCGACCCGGTCCAGGTCCACAAGATCGTCGCCTCCAATAACTCGGTCGAGGCCGACCGCATCACCACGAAGATGATGGGCTTCGACCCCGAAAAGAACGAACTGATGATCGAGGCCACCGCCCGCAACTTCGGCGACCCGAACGTCCAGATCATTGGCGACACCTCAGTCACTCCGTTTCGTCCGGCGGTCACGTCCCTGTTCGACGATCTCACTGCCAAAGACTTCCCGAACATCGTCGCCGTCGCCGGCCACACGATGAACGACGCGCCGAAGATCACCGACCCGAACGCCGTCACGCCGGAAATGGCCCTCGCCCTCGAGCAGGCCTGCCACGGCGGCTGCCTCGCGGCGGTCAAGACCGGTCTCGAATACTTCAAGTATTCCAAGTCCATGAAACAGGACTTCAAAGTCTGCTTCATCATGGGCCCCGGCGTCCCGATCAACGGGGAACGCTACTGGTTCGACCGGACCGGCAAGCCCTACACCAAGGAGGACCTCAAAAACCTGCCGATGAAGAAATACGGCATGGGCGACTGCACGCTGGCCACCACCCGGGACATCTGCTTCTGGAAAGCCACCGGCTGCTGCGACCCCGAGAAGAACATGTCCCTCACCTGTCTCGCCGGCGGCGCGCTCCTGCCCATCCTTCAGCCGAAAGATCCGTGGCTCCTGCCGATCGGCCTCGGTGCCATCCGGGTCATCCTCAAGAGAATGGCGTACATCGCGAAAGGCGAATATGTCGATGCCCCGCGCTTTGCCCGCGACGACCGGGTCTTTGACCTGCCCAAACTGAGCGACGCCGAACTGGCGCAGAACTATGTCGACGCCCCGCTGCCGAAGATGAAACTCGCCGAGAAGTGCAAGCAGCTCCTGCAGCAGCCGTACATCGTCGGTGCGGCCCTGCCGATCACCGTCCTCGGCCAGAAGAAGTCGAACTTCCACGGCTGAACATAAGAAACCCTGTGGCGATGTATTGCATTCATTGCAATACATCGCCTTTTTTTGTAAAATAATAGAGATATGATAACGGCTCTCTGCGAGCCCACTTTTTTGGAGCACAGGAGGAACCCCTATGTTAGTTGACAACAAACTGTACATTGGTAATTCCAATGGAGAAAAAGCGTATATCTACCTGAACAAGGCGAATCGCCACGGCATCATCGCCGGCGCCACCGGTACCGGTAAGACCACGACCCTGCGCGTCATGGCGGAGTCCTTCTCCGACGCCGGTGTCCCCGTCTTCCTCGCGGACGCGAAGGGTGACCTCGCCACCCTCTGCCAGCCCGGCACCGCGAACGAGAACGTCCAGGCCCGTGTCGACGAGATGGGCCTTGCCGCCGACGGCTTCCACTTCTCCTCGTACCCCGTCACGTTCTGGGACGTCTACCAGGAGATGGGCCTGCCCCTGCGCGCCACGGTCTCCGAAGTCGGCCCGCTCCTCCTCTCCCGCATCCTCGGCCTCAACGACACGCAGGCCGCCATCATGCAGATCATCTTCAAGATCGCCGATGACGAGGGCATCCTCCTCATCGACTCCAAGGACCTGCGCTCCATGCTGACCTATGTCGGCGAGAACGCCAAGGACTATGCGCTGAGCTACGGCAACATCGCGAAGCAGTCCCTGACCTCCATCATCCGCGCGGTCATCGCCCTCGAAGCGGAAGGCGGCGACATGTTCTTCGGAGAGCCGGCCCTCGACATCCACGACTGGCTCGCGACCGACGCGTCCGGCAAGGGCAAGATCAACATCCTCGACTGCCAGAAGCTCATGAACAACCCGACCATGTACTCCACCTTCATGCTGTGGATGATGTCGGAGCTCTATGAGACCCTTCCCGAAGTCGGCGACCCCGAGAAGCCGAAGATCGTCTTCTTCTTCGATGAAGCCCACATGCTCTTCGACGACGCCTCCAAGGAACTGCTCCAGAAGATCGAGCAGGTCGTCAAACTCATCCGTTCCAAGGGTGTCGGCATCTACTTCATCACTCAGAACCCCGCGGACCTTCCCGAAGGCGTCCTCGCCCAGCTCGGCAACAAGGTCCAGCACGCGCTGCGCGCCTACACGCCGGCAGAGCAGAAGAAGGCCAAGGCCGCTTCCGACTCCTTCCGCGTGAACCCGGCCTTCGACACTTATGAGACCCTTCTCGAGATGGGCACCGGCGAAGCTCTCATCTCCGTCCTCGACGAGAGCGGTGTCCCGACCCTCGTCCAGCGCTGCAAGATCCTCCCGCCGCAGAGTGCCTTCGGCACCCTCGACAATGCGGTCCGTGCCTCCCTCATCCAGGGCGACTCCCTGAACGCGAAGTACGGCTCCTACGTCGACAACGACTCCGCCTTCGAGTTCCTGCAGAGAAAGAACCTGGCGGACGCCGAAGCGGCCGAAGCCGAGAAGCTCGCAAAGCAGGCGCAGAAGGAAGCGGAGAAGGCCGAAGCCGCGGCCGAGAAGGCACGGCAGAAGGCTGAAGCCGACGCCGTCAAGGCGGCGGAGCGCGAAGCTGCCGCCGCACAGAAGGCTGCGGAAAAAGCGGCCGCCGACGCGGAGAAGGCCCGCCTGAAAGAGATCGAGAAGGCGGAAAAAGAAGCGCTGAAAGAGCAGGAAAAGAAAGAGAAAGCACGGAAGCAGAGCATCAAGAATGTCGCGAAATCCGGCGGCTCCACCGTCGGCCGTGAGATCGGCCAGACCGTCGGCAAGGCCATCGCCGGCGACTTCGGCAAGAAGCTCGGCGGCAACCTGGGCGCATCCCTCGGCCGCGGCATCATGGACACGCTTTTCAAGAAATAATCACTAAATCGCCAAAGGAACCTGCATTCCAATGAAACACAAGAGATCCCAGAGGAGCGTACTCACGCTCCTCTCTCAGTACCGCGGCATCGTCATGGGCTTTGCGGCACTGACCATCGTCTACTTCCATGAGTGGCAGTACCTGTTCCTCTGGAACGACCACCTGGCACGGGCGGAGGACGTCTTCCACCGGAGCATCATCTTCGGTCCGGACCTCTTCTTCCTCATGTCCGGCATCGGTCTGACCTTCGCCATGCGGAAGTACAAACTCCTGGCCTTCTGGGGCAAGCGGCTGAAACGCCTCGCCATCCCGACCCTGGTGGCGGCGCTCTGTATGGCCCTGACCTGGCACTGGACCCTCGCGGACTACGTGAAGAACGTCACGGGCTGGAACTTCTATGTCCACAGCATCTATTCGTTCCTGTGGTTCATCCCGGCCATCCTGACCCTGTACCTCGTGTTCCCGCTGTACTGGCGCTTTTACTCCCGCGCGAAGAACCAGCTGGTGTTCACGCTGGTGGCGCTCGCCGTCTGGGCCGCCATCTCCTACGGTGGCACGCACCTGTTCCGGCCGGACCTCTACGGGTTCATCAACCGCATCCCCATCTTCCTCACCGGCGTCCAGCTCGGCTGGATGACCCAGCAGGAGAAGCTGCCGAAGGAAGAGCGCCGGGGCACCTTCGCCCTCGACGGGAACAAGCCTCTGTTCTGGTCCGTCATGGTCGTGTTCTTCGTGGCGGGCGCACTGCTGAGCTACTTCACGAACCAGCGCGGCCTGCAGCTCGGCGTGCCGGACTCCAACTGCCGCATCCCGAACTACCTTTTGAGTGTCTCGCTGACGTTCTTCATCGTGAAGCTCAGTGACATCATCGACCAGAGCAAAGTCGGCCACGCCGTTGTGAAGTTCTTCGGCTTCTACGGCGCCATGTCCCTCGAGTTCTACGCCATCCAGGAGTGGCTCGGCGGGCTCATCCTGCCGCACCTGCAGGGGCATATGCCGAACGTGGCGATCAACCTCGTGCTGTTCGCCATCATCACCGCTGCCGGCTACGCCCTCTGGGCGCTGAACCACTGGTTCTGGAAAGGCACCGACGCGCTGACCGGACGTTTTTCCCGGAAACAGACGCCAGAGAAAGGGCATCTCGCATGAACACTTACACCCGCTTCCTCCGCGAGGAGGAAGCGCATTTCATCTTCAAACACTATCTGAAACACCACTTCCCCGCCGACGAGGTCAAGCCCTGGAAGAGCATTGCCCGCATGTGGGCGGACGGCTGCTACTTCGCCGTCGGCGTCTTCGAGGACGTGGGCGATGTACCGGCCGGACCTTCGGACGACGGGCTCAGCGCGCTGCGCGGCTACGCCTTTTTCGTCGAGTCCCCGGACTGCGACGGCTGCCTCCTCGACTACTACGCCATCCTCCCGGAGTACCGGGACGCCGGCCTCGGCGGCCGCACTCTGCAGCGGCTCGCGGAACTGGTCCGCGGGAAGGGCAAGTACATCCTCCTCGAGACCGAGGACATCGACTTTGCGAAGACGGAGGAACAGGTCGCCGAGCGCACCCGCCGGGACGCCTTCTACACCCGCAACGGCTGTGTGAAGACGGACATCAAAGGTCGTGTGTTCACGGCCCGGTATGTCGTCTGGACACTCGGACTCGAAGCGGCCGCCGGCAACGACAGTGCCGCCCGTTCCGCCGCGTTTGACCGGGTCTGCGCCGACATGAACACGCTGTACCAGCTCATGGTCCCCGGCGAGAAGTTCAAACTGTTCGTCAAGATCGCACGGGCGTCGGAAGCGTAAGGCGTATATCGCCACACAGAAAGGAGCCACCCCATGGCTAAAAGTTACCTCATCAAAGATACGACCCGCGAAGAGCGGAAGCAGATCGTCCAGGACTCCCTCGGCAACCTCTCCGACTGCGACAGCGAAGTCGAGGCCCTCGCTGACATGTACTGGGACTACATCGACGGCAAGAAGGAGATCCGCGAGATCAACGAAGCGTTCCAGGCCAACTATGTCAAAGGCGACATGGAACTCGAAGACCGCGGCAAATGCCCGGTTTGAACCAGAACCACCGACAGCTCCTGCTCTCCGCGGGGGCTGTTTTTCTGTGGCGATGTACGGGCCGTATGCAAAGATAAACTTTTTCTGTTTATGGTTGCTTTTTGAAATTAGATTGTGTACAATCTATTCGAAGATAAGAAGCGGTGCCGGTGCATCGCCCCAGCAACCCCTGTACCAATGTTCCAAAGGAGGAACCTACTATGGCAAGCATTTACGATTTCACGCTCAAGACCGGCCTCGGCGAAGACTACCCGCTCGCACAGCACAAAGGCAAGGTCATGCTCATCGTCAACACCGCTACCGGCTGCGGCTTTACCCCGCACTATGAGCCCATCGAGGCGATGTACGAGAAGTACCATGACCAGGGCTTCGAAGTCATCGACATCCCCTGCAACCAGTTCCGCGACCAGGCGCCCGGCTCCGACGAGGAGATCGCCTCGTTCTGCCGCATGCGCTATAAGACCCAGTTCCCGCAGATGAAGAAGTCCGACGTCAACGGCGAGAACGAGCTCCCGCTCTACACTTACCTGAAAGAGCAGAAGGGCTTCGAAGGCTTCGGCAAAGGCTCCATGGCCCTCAAGATGAACGCCCTCCTCATGACCGAGGACAAGAACTTCAAGAAGAACGCCAACATCAAATGGAACTTCACGAAGTTCGTCGTCGACAGAGACGGCAACGTCGTCGCCCGCTTCGAGCCGACCGCCGACATGGCCGACGTCGAGAAGTGCGTCGCTTCCCTGCTGTAAGCGCCCTCATTCATCAGCATTGTTTGAAAGCCTCCTGCGTTTTGCAGGGGGCTTTTTGTGCGCACGTGCACACCTTATGACGCAGGCGGGATGGTGGAAGGGGCCGGGAGTCCGGGCTATGGGGCCCAAGCTCCGTCCCCACGGCGTTCCACTGCCCCGCCTGCTGAACTTTTCTCCTTTCTGTTCCAGAAAAGCATATTGAAACTACATGAATTATTCCAGCAGCAGTATTCTGTAGTTTTTTAGAATCCGATGTTCATCATTCAAACTACATTTTTGATAAGGCCATTATCTTTCTGTGGTTTTTGAAGACTAGTCGGCATGGTAAGAACCACATTTCACAGAATGGATCTTTGATTATGTAGTTTTGAATGGATGGAGAGGTTCTCAAAAGCTACGCTTAATGGGTTTTCAGATTATTTCTGTAGTCTCTTCCCTTGCCGTTTGAAAGAAAAGACTACAGTTCTAATGATGAACTCACATTTGTGTGGTTCCTCCTCCAGTCATTTCATCAAAAAGACTACATGCGTGGGCATTTCCGATAATATATGTAGTTTTGGGTTAAGCCATGTTCCTCCCCACAAGAATGGTTTCAGAGGTAGTATTTGTGGGAAGATTTAAGAGGGTCACTTCAGCCGTACCCCACAAATGCAATGTGACGGTGGCAGAATGTAGGAAAACAGCATCATTTTCAGGCTCCGATCCCCACAACTCAGACCTGAAATCTTCATGCTGTAGGGTTTTTGCTCGGCTTCCCCTGGCTAAACTCCTACAGAATTGTGGTCTGAGAGTAGTTTTGTGGGGTTCAAGGCCTGAATGCAGAAGCAAAAACCCCACAGGTGAAAGGTTTGAAAAAGCAAATGTGGGAAAAGCCTCCTTCACAGAGTCAGAAAACTCCCACATATTCAAACTAACACGTTGCCAATGTAGGACACCCCCCGTTCACAGGAGCTTAAGCGAAGCGGGTTTACAATGGGAAGGCGGTATGGCAGCCTGTTTGGCGGCCTGCCCCCTTTGCTTTTTATGTGGGTCTGGCCCGGGCAGGCTTAAGCCGTACCGCCAGGGGCTCGTTGTCAACCCCGAAGCGGAGAGCATTGTATCTCAGTACGCGGACAGCTCTGCTGGAACGCGGATGTTACCTAGGGGGG
>JAFTZU010000190.1 GCA_017461005.1 Clostridia bacterium | reverse complement strand
TCCGTGGCCGTCGTGATGACCGGGGTGGCGCCGATGCGTTCCGCGATGGCGCGGGCGAGGTCGTTCGCGCCGCCCAGGTGGCCGGACAGGATGGGGATGGCATAGGAGCCGCCCTCATCGACGACCACGACAGCGGGGTCCGTCACCTTGCTCTTCACGAAGGGCGCGATGGCCCGCACCGCGATGCCGGCCGCGCCGACGAACACGAGGGCGTCGGACTGGTCGAACATCTGGGTCGTCCACTCCGACAGGCCGAGCGGTTCGTTGCACCGGGCCACTGTCATCGTAAGCCGGGGCGCGCCGTTCGACAGCTTCGGCGGACGTTCCGTGAAGGTGGTATGGATGCGTTCGGCCAGGGCGTGGCCTCTGGCGGTGAACGAGAGAATGTCGATCTTCAAGACTCAGGGTCTCCTTTCGCGGTCCGGAACCCGGTCGTAAAGGTCGGGTCATAGAGTTTGCTGCGTTCCGGGGTCTCCGTCAGGAAATCACCCACGAAGATGAGCGCGGTGGCTTTGATGCCCTCCCGCTCCGCGGTCTCGGCCAGGGTCCCGACCGTGCAGTACACGGTCTTCTCCTCGGGCCAGGTCGCCTTGTAGACGATGGCGGCGGGTGAGTCCTTCGTGAAAGCGCCCTTGCAGAGTGCCTCCTCCACTTCCTTAAGGAGCCCCGCCGACAGGAAGATGGCCATGGACGAGCCGTGGGCCGCCAGTTTCTCGAGGGCCTCTTTCTCCGGGACCGGGGTCCGGCCCGCCATGCGGGTCAGGATGAGGGTCTGGGAGATGCCGGGCAGGGTGAACTCCGCATTCAGAGCGGCCGCCGCGCCGAACACACTGGAGACACCGGGGGTCACGTCATAGGCGATGCCCTTCTCGTCCAGCGCGTCCATCTGTTCCCGGATGGCACCGTACATGCTGGGGTCTCCCGTGTGGAGGCGGACCGTGGTGTGGTGCATCGCCTCCTGCTCCTCCATGACCGTCAGGACTTCTTCAAGGGTCATGGTGGCGCTGTTATAAATCGCGCACCCTTCTCCGGCGCGCAGTAAGTGTTTCGGGTTCACGAGGCTGCCCGCGTAAATGATGCAGTCTGCCTCTTCGAGGAGTTTCGCGCCCCGCAGCGTGATGAGGTCTTCGGCTCCGGGACCCGCTCCGACAAAATGGATCATTTCGTTTCCTCCGTGGATCTGACGATGAGGATCGTGAAGTAGCTGAAAACGGATTCGAGGTCGGCCATCAGGGCGTCCTCGAACTCAGCCAGCGTCACAAAGACTTTCTCGTTGGGAAGGCCGCAGTTCACGACCGCAGACGTCACGTCGGCAAGGCCTTTCGCCTTCAGCATCTGGATGGTCTCCGGCAGGCTCCGCCCGCTCTTCATGAGGATCTTCGTGCCGTACTCGTCGAGGAGCCGGTCGACGCTCTCGAGGTTCGAGACGTCGGGCAGGATGTAGACCGGGGTGTCCTCCCCGGTCAGAGACGTGCCGAGGGTGGCAGCCGCCGCGCAGAAGCTCGTGACGCCGGCGACGAACTTCACTTCGTACCCATCCGCCTTCAGCAGGTCGGCGATGTACTGGCAGGTGGCATAGATGGAGACGTCTCCGAGGTTCAGCATGGCGACGTCGAGCCCTTTGTCGAGGTATTCTTCGATGCTGTCCGCCACCGCGCGGTGGGACAGTCTCTGTGCCGCCGCGTCCCGGAGCATCGGGAAGTCCAGGGGCAGGATGGTCTTGGCCGCCCAGAAGGACTCCTCACTGGCCTCCGCCATACGGGAGCCGAAGGACAGTTCCAGGAACCGGGTGATGCCGCTCTTCGCAATGTCGAAGGCGAGCATGGCACCGCTTTTGGTCCGGGGCGACGCGATGACCGGACAGTGCATGATGGTCTGCACCGCGTTCAGGGTCAGGAGACCGCTGTCTCCGGGCCCGACGCCGACGCCGTAAAAGGTGCCCTTGCCGGTCTCGGTCTTATGGAATTTCGGAAGGTTCGAGACATACGCCGCATGGTTGTGCTCATGGGTATGGGAATGAGCGTGTTCGTGCAGGTCGTGTTCATGCTTGTGTTCGGTCATGGTCGTTGTCCTCCTTCCAGAGTCGTAAAAGTCGTTCGGCCGGTCTCGTGACGGCCAGCAGTCCGTGGACGTTCGAGAAGATGACTGCGCCGACGGTGGGAGGCGTTTCCGAAGAAGCCGCTTTTTCCACCCGCGCGTCCAGGTGTTTCTGGACTGCATCGCCGATCCGTTCCATGACGGCGTCTTCCAGCCCGGCGTCCTTCAGGAGGTCCAGTGCCGCGTCGGTCGTGGCCGCGTCCAGAATGTGTTCCGTGAGGTCCTGTGAAGCGCCGCAGACCGCCGCGTGGGCCGTGAGCAGTTCCATCCGGCTGTCCGCCACGGAGGAGTGGGTGTTCATGATGTTCCCCGCCACCTTGACGAGTTTGCCGATGTGGCCGGCGAGCAGGATCTCTTCAAAGCCGATGGAGACGGCGGCATCCAGTGCATCGCCCACATAGTTCGAGATCTTGACGACGGGCACGCCGAGGTCGGACCAGCCCTGCGCGTCGAGGAAGTCTTTTCCGTAGTTGCCGGGCGTCAGCAGGACCGGGTGGCGATGTGCCCCTTCCTGTTTCTGGAGTTCAAAGGCCTGGCGGAGTTCCACCGCGATCGTGTCCTTCAGCGCCTGTTCGCTCATGGGTTCGACGATGCCGGAGGTCCCGAGGACCGACAGGCCACCTTCGACGCCCAGTTTCGGGTTGAAGGTCTTCTTCGCCTTCTCTTCCCCGCCGGGGATGGAGATGATGACACGGACATTCCCGGAGGTCGCGGGGTCGTACTCCAGTTCGTCACAGACGGCGAGGACCGCGTCCCGGATCATCTGCCGCGGCACATGGTTGATGGCGGCGTTGCCGACCGGCTGGTCGAGGCCCGGTTTCGTGACCCGGCCGACCCCTTCCCCGCCGTCGATGAAGACAGCGTCCGGAGAAGGCGCGCCAATGGAGACCGTGGCGACCACCGGCATGCCGTCCGTCACGTCCGGGTCGTCCCCGGCG
>JAFTZU010000189.1 GCA_017461005.1 Clostridia bacterium | reverse complement strand
CGCCGGGGACGACCCGGACGTGACGGACGGCATGCCGGTGGTCGCCACGGTCTCCATTGGCGCGCCTTCTCCGGACGCTGTCTTCATCGACGGCGGGGAAGGGGTCGGCCGGGTCACGAAACCGGGCCTCGACCAGCCGGTGGGGAACGCCGCCATCAATCACGTGCCGCGGCAGATGATCCGGGATGCGGTCCTCGCCGTCTGTGACGAACTGGAGTACGACCCTGAAACCTCCGGAGCCATTCAGGTCATTATCTCCATCCCCGGCGGGGAGGAGAAGGCGAAGAAGACCTTCAACCCGAAACTCGGGGTCGAAGGCGGACTCTCGGTGCTCGGGACGTCGGGGATCGTGGAACCCATGAGCGAACAGGCGCTGAAGGACACCATCGCGGTGGAACTCCGCCAGGCCTTCGAACTCCAGAATGAAGCGGGGGTACATCGCCACTCCGTTCTCCTGACTCCCGGCAACTACGGAAAAGACTTCCTCGACGCACAGGGCTGGTCCGGACTCGGGGTGCCCGTCGTCAAGATCTCGAACTATGTGGGCGATGCGCTGGATGCTGCCGTGTCCATCGGCTTTGAAGACATCCTGCTCGCGGGCCACATCGGGAAACTCGTCAAAGTGGCGGGGAACATCATGAACACTCATTCCTCCGTCGCGGACAGCCGGATGGAACTGCTGGCGGCCCACGCTGCCGTCTGCGGCGCTCCGGCGCAACTGACGGAACACATTTTGGAAGCAGCCACCACCGATGCGGCGCTGGACCTCCTGGAAGAGGCGGGGCTCAGAGAGGCTGTCCTCGAGCGGATCGCCGCGGCGGTCCAGAAGAACCTGAGCGCACGGGCGGAAAAGGCCCTGACAGCAACCGAGCCGGAACAGGAACTCACGGTGGGCGCCGTCCTCTTCTCGAACGTCCACGGACTGCTGGCGGTCACCGGACCGGCAGAACGATTACTGACACAATGGAAGGAGCAGAACGACCATGGCAGAACATCACCATGACCACGAGGCGCATGAGCATCCCCACACCCATTCTCATGAACACAGCCATGCCGCCTATGTCTCGAACCTCCCGAAAGTCCATAAGACCGAGACCGGCAAGGGCACCTTTTACGGCGTCAGCGTCGGCCCCGGAGACTGCGGCCACCTGACCCTGAACGCGGTACAGACCATCATGCACTGCCCGGTCATCACGGCCCCGCAGACGAAAAACGAGGGCATGGTCGCTTGGGACATCGCCAAAGCCGGCATCAGCCGGTTCCTCGAACTGTCCTTCGGGTCCCGCATGGCAGAGGCCAGCGACGAATCGTTCTGGGCCGCGAAGACCGTCCTTCCCCTGAACTTCCCCATGACGAAAGTGGAGAGCGTGCGGAAGGCATCTTACCGGAACGCGGCAGACGCCATCGAAGCATACCTCGACAAGGGCCTGGACGTGGCCATGCTGAACCTCGGCGACGTAGCCGTCTATGCGACCTGCCAGTATGTGGCAGACCTCCTGAAAGCGGACGGCTATGAAGTGAAATTCGTCCCCGGCGTCACGAGTTTCTGCGCGGCAGCTTCCACCCTTGGAACGTCTCTGACCGAAGCGGACACACCGGTCTTCATCATCCCCGGTGCCGCTGACGGCGAGCAGGTGGACCGGCTCCTCGATGAATACGGGACCAAGGTCCTCATGAAGACGGTCCGGACCCTGCCGGAGACGCTCGACATGCTGAAGGAAAAAGGCTTCTCGGACAGCACGTCGGTCGTCGTGAACTGCGGCCTGCCCGGCGAGCAGAAGTATCCGAACCTTCTGGAGTTCGAGACGGCTCTCCTGGAGGCACCGGAGTCCACTTACAGCTACTTCACTCTCCTCATCGTCAAACCCACGGAGGAATCGACATGATCCATTTTGTCGGAGCGGGTCCCGGAGCCGAAGACCTCATCACGCTGCGGGGCGCGAAACTCCTCGAAGAGGCAGACTGCATCATTTACGCGGGCAGCCTCGTGAACCCGAAACTCTTACTGCGGGCCGGAGAAGGGTGCGCGATTTATAACAGCGCCACCATGACCCTTGAAGAAGTCCTGACGGTCATGGAGGAGGAGGAGGCGATGCACCACACCACGGTCCGCCTCCACACGG
>JAFTZU010000188.1 GCA_017461005.1 Clostridia bacterium | reverse complement strand
GCTCGGATGTCATCGAAGGGTGTCAGCATTCGGACTTCGAGATCCTCTCGAACTCGATCGACGAAGCCCGGGAAGGGTACGGTGACCACATCGTCCTGACCCGGTCACTCGACAAAAGCCTCGAGGTCCAGGACTTCGGGCGCGGCATCCCGATGGACTACAACGAGAATGAAAAAGAATACAACTGGAAACTCCTGTTCTGCGAGATGTACGCCGGCGGTAAATATGACAACAACTCGAGCGCCGGCCTCTATGAGTTCTCCCTCGGCCTGAACGGTCTGGGCCTCTGCGCGACCCAGTATGCCTCCGAGTGGATGGAAGCGGAAGTCTTCAAGGACGGGTTTCAGTACAACATCAAATTCAAGAAGGGCAAGCCCTCCGGCAAGCTCAAAAAGGAAGAGTTCACCGGACGGAAGACCGGGACGCGCATCGCCTGGAAACCGGACCTCGAGGTCTTCACGGACATCGACATCCCGCTCGAATATTTCCAGGACATCCTGCGCCGTCAGGCCATCGTCAACAACGGTCTCAAGTTCATCCTGAGGAACCAGATCAAGGAGGGCACCACGCCGTCCTGCTTCGAGACCTTCGAATATGTCTACGAGAACGGCATCACGGACTACCTCAAGGAGACCGTCGAAGAACAGGCGTTCACGGGCGTCCAGTTCTGGAACACCGAGACCAGCGGCCGGGACCGTGCCGACCAGGAAGACTACAAGGTCGTCATCAACGCGGCGGTCTGCTTCTCGAACAAGGTCCAGATGAAAGAGTACTACCACAACTCTTCCTGGCTCGAACACGGCGGCGCGCCGGACAAGGCGGTCCGCTCCGCGTTCGTCTCCCAGATCGACGCTTACTTAAAGCAGAACAACAAATACAACAAGTCGGACAAGAAGATCTCCTTCCAGGACATCGAAGACTGCCTCGACATCGTCATCTCGTCCTTCTCGACCAAGACCTCCTATGAGAACCAGACGAAGAAGGCCATCACCAACAAGTTCATCCAGGAGGCCATGACGGAGTTCTTCAAGCAGTCGCTGGAAGTCTACTTCATCGAGAACAAGATGGAAGCCGACAAGATCACCGACCAGGTGCTCGTCAACATGCGTTCCCGCGTCCGCGCGGAGACCACCCGTCAGAACCTCAAGAAGACCCTGACCGGCAACATGGACATGTCGAACCGGGTTCAGAAGTTCGTCGACTGCCGCACGAAGGACGTCGACCGCCGCGAAGTCTTCATCGTGGAGGGCGACTCGGCTCTGGGCGCCTGTAAACAGGCGAGGGACTCCGAGTTCCAGGCCGTCATCCCGGTCCGCGGCAAGATCCTCAACTGTCTGAAGGCGGACTACAACCGCATCTTCAAGAGCGACATCATCACGGACCTCATCAAGGTCCTCGGCTGCGGCGTCGAAGTCGCGGTCAAGAAGAAGGACATGACGTCGTTCAACCTCGACAACCTGCGCTGGAACAAAGTCATCATCTGTACCGACGCCGACGTCGACGGATACCAGATCCGCACCCTCATCCTCACGATGATCTACCGTCTCATGCCGACCCTCATCTCCGAGGGCAAGGTGTTCATCGCCGAATCTCCGCTTTATGAGATCCGCCACAAGGACGAAGTGTGGTTCGCGTACACCGAAAAAGAGAAATCCGATGTCCTTGAAGAACTCGGGGACAAGAAATACACGATCCAGCGGTCCAAAGGTCTCGGTGAAAACGACGCCGACATGATGTGGCTCACCACCATGAACCCGAAGACCCGCCGGCTCATCCAGATCCGTCCCACCGACGCAGAGGCCACGGCGGCGCAGTTCGATATGCTTCTCGGAGACAACCTCCAGGGCAGAAAAGAACACATCGCCACCGACGGGCATCTGTTCCTCGACATGACGGACCTGTCGTAAAGGAGGTGGGATAGATATGGCGAAACGCACGAAAAAGGAAGCCCCCGTCGACCGCGACGAGAACCCGAACGCTCACATCATGGGCGCCGGCGAGGTGGTCCAGCAGCACATCACGGACACCCTCGAGATCAACTACATGCCTTACGCGATGAGCGTCATCATGTCCCGCGCCATCCCGGAGATCGACGGCTTCAAACCGTCTCACCGGAAGCTCCTGTACACCATGTACAAGATGGGACTCCTGAACGGCGCGCGCATCAAGTCCGCGAACATCGTCGGACGTACCATGCAGCTGAACCCCCACGGCGACGCGGCCATCTACGACACCATGGTCCGACTGTCCCGCGGCTATGAGGCGCTGCTCCACCCGTATGTCGACTCGAAGGGCAACTTCGGTAAAGCCTATTCGAGAGACATGTCCTGGGCTGCTTCGCGATACACGGAAGCAAAACTCGAAAAGATCGCCTCGGAACTGTTCCGGGACATCGATAAAGACACCGTCGACTTCGTCGACAACTACGACGCCTCCATGAAGGAGCCGACCCTGCTGCCGGTCACCTTCCCGAGCGTCCTCGTCAACAACAATGTGGGTATCGCCGTCGGTATGGCGAGCTCCATCTGCTCCTTCAACCTGCAGGAGATCTGTGAGACGACCATGGCCCTCATCAAGGACCCGGACATCGACATCATGGACTACCTGAAGGCGCCGGACTTCCCGGGCGGCGGTATGATCATCTACGACCGGGACCAGATGGCGAAAGTCTTCGACACCGGCCGGGGCGGCATCACTGTCCGTTCGCGGTACACCTACGACAAGAAGAACCACTGCATCGACATCACGGAGATCCCGCCGACCACCGTGTCCGAGGCCATCATCGACAAGATCATCGAGAAGGCCAAGGCCGGACAGCTCAAGGAGATCTCGGACATCCGTGACGAGACCGACAAGAGCGGCCTCAAGATCACGATCGACGTGAAGCGCGGGACCGACCCCGACAAGCTCATGCGGAAGCTCTACAAGATGACTCCGCTCGAAGAGGCGTTCCCCTGCAACTTCAACGTGCTCATCGCCGGCATGCCGAAAGTCCTCGGCGTCAAGGACCTGCTTCTCGAGTGGATCGCCTTCCGGGAAGAGTGCGTCCGCCGCAGAGTCTACTTCGACCTGCAGAAGGCGAAGGACCGCCTGCACCTGTTACAGGGTCTCGAGAAGATCCTCCTCGACATCGACAAAGCCATCAAGATCGTCCGCGAGACCGAAGAGGAAGCGGAGGTCGTGCCGAACCTGATGATCGGCTTCGGCATCGATGAGATCCAGGCGGAGTACGTCGCGGAGATCAAACTGCGTCACCTGAACCGGGAGTTCATCCTGAAGCGGTTGAAGGACGTCGAAGACCTGCAGAAGCAGATCGAGGACCTCGAAGACACGCTGAAACGCCGCAGCCGCATCAAGAAGATCATCGTCGAAGAGCTGAAGGACGTCATCAAGAAGTACGGCCAGCCCCGCAAGTCCGAGATCATCTACGCGATGGACCTCGTCGAGGACGAGCCGGAAGAGGAAGTCGTCTCCGATGCGCCCTGCACCATCTTCTACACGAACGCCGGCTACTTCAAGAAGATCAGTCCCCAGTCTCTGCGCATGAGCGGGGAACAGAAGCTGAAGGACGGCGACACCATGCAGCAGGTCGTCGAGACCACGAACGACCTCGAACTGCTGTTCTTCTCCGACAAGTGCCAGGTCTACAAGTCCCGCATCGATGACTTCGAGTACACGAAGGCCTCGGTCCTCGGCGACTATATCCCGACCGTCCTCGAGTTCGAGGAAGGGGAGAACGCCGTCTACATGGCGATCACGAAGAAGTTCAAGGGCTACATGATCTTCGTCTACGAGAACGGAAAGGTCGCCAAGGTCGAGATGTCCCAGTACGACACCAAGACCCGCCGTAAAAAGCTCCTGAAGGCCTATTCCGACAAGGCTCCGCTCGCAGGGGCGATCTACGTCGAAGAGGACAAAGACATCATCCTGACCGCTTCCAGCGGCCGTATGCTGCTCCTCAACACGGCTGTGCTCGCCGCCAAGACCACGAAGAACACCCAGGGCGTCTCGGTCATGCGGCTCAAGAAGGGCCAGCGGGTCATGGGCGTCCGCCTCTACGAGGAGGGCGAGTTCAACAAACCGTCCCGCTACCGCACGAAGTCTCTGCCGGCCCTCGGCGCTCTGCCCAGCGCGGAAGACACCGAAGGCGACCAGCTGATGTTATAACAAAAAGTCCCGCTGTTTTGGGGATTTCTCCTTGCATTACAGCGGGCTTTATGCTATTATTCTAAAGCTTTCTATTAATTTTTATTTGGAGGAACCAACATGACAGGTTTACAGATGGCATTCGCGATCGTACTCATCGTCCTCGGCATTCTCATTACCGTCGTCATTCTGCTTCAGAAGAACCGTGAAGCGGACGCATCTGCCATTCAGGGTCAGTCCAGCGCCCAGATGAACGACAATAAATTCTTCGACAAGACCAGCGGTCACGCAAAAGATGACACCCTGGCGAACATCACGAAAGTCCTTTCCGTCATCTTCGTCATCATCGCGGTCGGCTACACGCTGTTCATGCAGTTCCACGGCTAAAGTTATCCTTGACTTTGCTGAACCAATCCATTAATATATAACAGTCGCTTGAGGGCGACTGATATATACTCCGTTAGCTCAGCTGGCAGAGCACTTGACTTTTAATCAAGGTGTCGAGGGTTCGATTCCCTCACGGGGTACCAGAACAAAAGTACATCCTTTTGGATGTCCTTTTCTTCTGTTTCATTGAGGGAATCGAACCGAAGGCTGGAGCGTTAAGAAAACATGCCGGTGGCATGTTTTTAGCGACAGGAGCTGCGGCAGCAGCTCGGAGTGGTTTCGCGAAGCGAAAACACGTCGATTCCCTCACGGGGAATGCATGATTATAGCAGAACAAACTTTCGTTTTTGGTAAAAATATGTTATAATACTGGTGTAAGAAACTAGGGAAAACGACGAGCATTTCAGAGTGTTATGAAGAGATATAAGACGTATCAATACCGCATATATCCAACCTCCGGTCAGGCAGATCTCATAGAGAGAACGTTTGGCTGTTGTCGTTTTGTCTACAACTATTACCTTGAACTCCAGACGAAGAACCATGATGCAGGGGGCGGGTACCTCAGCAAAACGAAAACCAACAACCTCTGCAATCGTGAACTGAAGGATGAATACCCTTTCCTTCGCGATGTAGATAAGTTTGCTATTACCAATGCGATCTGGAATCTGGACGCTGCGTTTCAAGGCTTTTTCAAAAAGCGGACCAGCTATCCGAAGTTCAAATCCAAAAGGCACAGTAAGCGCTCTTATCAAACCAACTATTCCAACGGGAACATTGCTGTGTTGGAAAACGCTGTCAAACTGCCGAAACTGGGGGCAGTGAAAGCGGTTGTCCATCGGCCTGCTCCTGCAGACTGGAAGTTGAAATCGGCCACTGTGTTTCAGAAGAAGTCAGGGGCCTATTATTGCTCTGTTCTGTTTGAATATGAATTCGAAGAAAAGAACCGACAACTGGATCTGAGTACTGCGATCGGTCTCGATTACAAGTCGGACGGTTTGTATGTTTCCGATAGCGGAAGCGTTTGCGGCAGTCCCAAATACTATCTCGAGAATCAAAAGAAGTTGAGTTGGGAACTGAAAAAACTCTCCCGAAAGAAACCCGGCAGTAAAAACTATGAGAAGCAGCGTCTGCGAGTTGCAAAGCAGTATGAGCACATCGCCAACAAAAGGAAGGACTTCCTTCATAAGGAAGCTTTGTCTTTGGCGATGAACCACGACGTTGTCATCGTCGAAGACCTGGATATGCGTAATATGGCTCAGAAGCCGTTGCGTATCGGCAAAGCTACGATGGACAACGCATGGGGATTGTTCGTCGATATGCTGGAATACAAGCTCGAAGAAAGGGGAAAGCGACTGATCAAAGTCGACAAGTTTTTCCCAAGCAGCCAGCTTTGCACACTTTGCAGACAGCAGAACAGGAAGGTGCGCTCACTTTCAGTACGAGAGTGGGAGTGCCCGGTTTGTCATGCCATCCATGATCGCGACATCAACGCTGCCGAGAACATCCGCCGGGAAGGTGTCAGAATTTATTGGAAAACGCAACAGCAGGTTGCGTGAAATAATAGGGCCGGGACAGCCCGAATCAACGCCTGTGAAGATGATGTAATCCGACTCGATGCGCCAAAGCAGACAGCGTTGTCGTCGCAGAAACAGGAAGCCTCTCGAGGCAGTTCACTCCCCGTTGGGGTACCATTATCGATTCAACCTCAGACAATAATGTATGAGGTTTTTTCTTGTATCTTCTGCAGTTTAGCTATATATATGTTAGAATAATAGACAGCAAATCACTAAGGGCGTGACAATATGGATCCAGTAACGCAAAAGAAAAATGCAAAAGAATTTGTCAAGCGCTGGAAAGCGGCAGAAGGAAACGAACAGAGAGAAGCGAACTCTTTCTGGACTGAGCTTTGCCAGGAAGTGCTTGGCATTCCCAACCCGACCCATGTCTTGGACTTTGAACGAAAGGTCCGTGGTAAACGAATCGATGTTTTCTATGAAGACCATAGCATCCTCATCGAAAACAAATCCCGTGGGGTAGACCTCGACAAAAAAG
>JAFTZU010000187.1 GCA_017461005.1 Clostridia bacterium | reverse complement strand
CCGCTCGACGACGAGACGCTGTTCCTGTCCTCCGGCACCTGGAGCCTCATCGGGTTTGAGAACCTCGAGCCTGTCATCAACGAGGCCGGGTTCAAAGCCAACTACACGAACGAGGGCGGCATCGAGTACCGCTTCCGCTGCCTCAAAAACTTCATGGGCATGTGGCTCTTCCAGAGCATCCGGAAAAACCTCGATAAAAAGTACACCTACGACGAGATGATGGAGATGGCCATGGCCTCCACGTACGACAAGACCGTGGATGTCAACAGCCCGAACCTCACCGCTCCGGAAAACATGATCGAAGCCATTCGCGCTGAAGTCGGCGAACCGGACCTTCCCGTGGGCGATGTACTGGAATGTGTGTACCAGTCCCTGAGTGACGCGTACGGCAGAGCCGTGAAGGAAGCCGAAGCGCTGTCCGGCCGGACGTTCTCGAAACTCCTCATCGTCGGTGGCGGCGGCTCCGACGTCTACCTCAACAAACTGACCGCCGAAAAGACCGGTCTCACCATCCTGACCGGCATCAAAGAAGCAACGACCACCGGAAACCTCGCGTCGCAGATCATTTACGACTGCAAGGAAAACGGCGGAGAGTATATCGACATCATGAACTTCCGGGAGCTGGTCAAAGCCTCCTTCCCGCTGAGCGAAACGAAAGGAAACTGAACCATGAAAGACATCATGACTGCACCCTTTGTCAAAGAGATGTGTGAGACCACAGCCAACATGTATCGCCTCTACTGGGACGAGCGAAACGGCGGCAACATCAGCTACCTGCTCCATGAGGACGAAGTCGCGGAGTACCTCGACACCACCAAGGTCATCCGCACCTTCGACACCGGCTTCGAAGCACCGGACCTCATCGGCAAGTACTTCATCGTCACCGGTTCCGGCAAGTACTTCAAGAACGTCGAGAAGGACCCGGAAGACAACATGGGCATCATCCGCATCGCTGAGGACGGCACCACCGCGGAGTTGCTCTGGGGCTTCAAAGACGGCGTCTCCCGTCCGACCTCCGAACTGCCGGCCCACCTCATGAGCCACCAGGCAAGACTGAAGGTCGACCCCGAAAACCGAGTCGTCCTCCACTGTCACCCGACGAACATCCTCGCCATGACCTATGTCCATGAGCTGGACGCGAAGAAGTTCTCCCACACGCTGTGGGAAATGAGCACCGAGTGCATCGTCGTCTTCCCGGAAGGCGTCGAAGTCCTGCCCTGGATGCTCTGCGGCACGAACAGCATCGGCGAAGCGACCGCTGAGAAGATGCAGAATGCCCGCGTGGTCCTCTGGGCGATGCACGGCATCTACGGTGCCGGCAAAGACCTGGATGAGACCTTCGGTCTGGTCGAGACCGTAGAGAAGGCGGCAATGATCTACATGAAGATCGCCCACCTGCCGAAAGTCAACACCATTCAGGATTCCGAACTGAAAGAACTTGCCGAGTACTTCGGCGTCGATTATAGAAAAGATTATCTTGAAGCATAAAGAAGGAGGAACCCCCAATGCTCGTCAAAAGCTTAGTTGAAACCAAAGCCCGCATCGGCGTCTTCGCCATCGCTCTTGGCGCGTACCTGCCCCAGTTCCCGACTCTGGTCCCGGAATTTGACGCTCAGTACAAAGCGTTCAAGGTAGAGAACCTTCCGGACACCATCGAAGTCATCGACGGCGGCATCGTCACCACCAAAGAACAGGCTATGGCCGCCGGCGACAAGTTCCGCGCGGCGGACGTCGACCTCGTCATCCTGCAGCTCCTGACCTACGCAACATCCTACAACATGCTGCCGGCCGTCAGAGATCTCGATGTCCCGGTCGTCCTCGTCAACGTCCAGAAGAAAGCCGCTCCGGACTATGCCAACACCGACATCCCGACCTGGCTCGGCGAACTGTACGCCTGCGGTGCCGTCGGCGAGATGGTCGCTGACGTCGAGCGTGCCGGCAAGAGACATG
>JAFTZU010000186.1 GCA_017461005.1 Clostridia bacterium | reverse complement strand
TGAACTGTGCGACGTCATCACCGAACTCAGTGAACTGAGAAAACTCGAGAACGCCCCCATCACCGGCTATGAATTCGCCATCTGCACGCTGGTGTCCTATGTCTGCCCGACGGCACTCATCCTGCCGTACCTGAAGGAGACACTGGAAGAGGTCAAGGCCCGTGAGCTCGACCCGAAACCCTGGTACCGCGCCAGAGTCGCCATCGTCGGCTCCGAGATCGACGACCCCGAACTCATCAAACTGATCGAGGACTGCGGCGCGTTCATCGTGTCCGACCGCTACTGCTACGGCTCGAACCCCGGCAGAGAGCGCATCGAACTCAATGACGAGGAAGACCTGGTCTATCAGATCTGCCGTCATTACATGCAGACCTCTCAGTGCGCCCGGTACATGAGTGAAGAAAAGATCCAGCAGCGCCGCGATGTCGCGGATCAGCTGGCGAGAGAATTCCACGCGGACGGCATCATCTACGAGCAGATGAAATTCTGTGACTTCTGGGCCTTCGAACGTCCGCTGGCAAGCCACATCCTGACCGATGAATACGGCTGGCCGGTCCTGTCCATCGACCGACCCTACCGTGCCCGTTCGTCGGGTCAGCTCCGGACCCGGTTCCAGGCCTTCGTCGAGGCGCTGGAGATCAAACGGATCCAGTCCCGGAAGGAGGCTTCCGCATGAGTAACAACACCCCGAAATATCCGAACCCGAAATTCTTCAAGGCGAAGGACCAGATGAGCTGGGCCGACCAGAAGAAGAACCTCAAGGAAGTCGGCGGCATCATCGCCGACATGTTCAAGAACACCGACTGGAACGACGTCAAGGACGCGCGCATCGCCGATGCCGAGGCCTTCAAGGCCCGCCTGACGATGGAGTGCAAAGCCGTCCTCGACATGAGCTGGGCGGAACGCAAAGACCTTCTCCTGAACGGTGAAAAACAGCTCGGTAAACTGTACCGCTCCGGCCAGATGGCCACCGTCCGCCGTGAATGGCGCGGCATCGAGTCCACCGCCATCGATTTCTACGAGTGGGCACGCCTCTGGGGCATGATGCTCACGACCTTCGGCAAAGACCTGGTCCCGGCGATGAACGCAGTCTTCCATTACCGCTGGATGATCTCCTACTTCAACGCCCACGCGTTCGCGGACAAACTGGTCCAGGGCCTTCGCGGCAATGCCCTCAAGATGCACCACGAACTCATTTTTGCCATTTTCCGCTTCGTCGCGGAGAACCTCGTCTTCCTTGCGAAAGGCGACACGAAGAACGGCAACTCCGTCGAACTGTCGAAGCAGACGGTCCTGCTCGATGAGATGACCATGGGTCAGATCATGGCCGGTTTCCCGGACCTGCTCGGCATCCCGTACCAGCTGCTCCCGGTTTTCCTCGTTTCCGAAGTCGACCAGCTGGTCTGTGAGCCGTACATCGACGCGGTCGAAGCTTACGGTCTTCCTTCGGACACCTGCCCGGTCCCGACCTCGGAATGCGGCGCTGTCGTCCTCGACGCCCTGCCGCACCTCGGCGCCTGCTTCATTTCGAGCTCCATGCCCTGTGACGGCTCCGTCATGGCCTCCGAGTATACATCGCGCCGGTTCAAGGACCTGCCCACCTACCATCTGACCTTCCCGGTCCGGTATGAGGACGAGTCCGTCATGACTCAGGCGGTCACGGAAGTCAAGAATTGTATCAAGTTCATCGAAGAGCAGACCGGTGCCAAATGGAACTGGGACAACTACTTCACCTGCATGGACCGCTTCAACCAGGAGACCGACTACGAACTGCAGAAATGGGAAGTCAACCAGACCGACACCCCGCAGCTCATCGGCCCCGCCTACGAACTGTTCCGCAAATGGAACTATGAGATGGACGGCGGTATCGATCCCCGCGTCATGAAGACCTTCGAGAAGGTCAACACCCTCATGATGCAGGCCTATGAGAACCACGAGGAACCCTGGGTCGGCAAGATGCGCCACCGCGCCATCGTCTGGTCCGTCCCGGCCCACTACTATGCCAACTTCTCGAACTGGCTCGCCAACTGCTGGGGCATCAACGTCCTTGTCGAGATGGAAGGCCTGAACTTCACGAAGCACCTCAACACCTCCGATGAGGAAGAGGCCCTCCGTGACATGTCGAGACTGTATGAGCGTATGGTCATGCGTCGTCATACGAACGGCGGCTATCAGCACGTCGTCGACGAGCTGTGGCGTCAGGTCGACATCTGGAGACCCGAGATCGTCATCATGTATCAGCACGTTTCCTGCAAGAACATGTCCACCCTGCAGGGTCTGTTCGACGAGCAGGCGAGAGAGCACGGCGTGCGTCTCATCTGGA
This sequence comes from Clostridia bacterium, assembly GCA_017461005.1. Taxonomy (GTDB): domain Bacteria; phylum Bacillota; class Clostridia; order Oscillospirales; family Acutalibacteraceae; genus RUG420. Next base: position 288 of record JAFTZU010000186.1, on the reverse strand, counting down.
TCGAACACGACCTTATGGATCCGCGGACCGTTTCCCGGAAAGACATGCGTGCCCGCGTCAACAACTACATGTACACCGTCATGCAGGAAGAACCCGTCGATCCGTCTCTGGTCGAATTTGACGACGAGACCACGATGTAACGAAGGAGGATGCAGTTATGAAATATTATGGTGGATGCGATGTAGGTTCCACCTACACCAAAGCAGTCATTTTAGATGAGACCGGCAAGATCGTCGGCAGCACGACCATCAAATCCAAGATCAACGCGGAGGAGTCCGCACGGATCGC
>JAFTZU010000185.1 GCA_017461005.1 Clostridia bacterium | reverse complement strand
TTTTGATTTCGCCAGCAAAAATCTTGCTGATTTCAACCTACGCAAATCTCTATCTCTGCATTTGCGTAGGTTGAATCCAGACTGCGACAGTGAAAGTGCTGAAAAAGCGACCTACGCAATGATGGTATTCCCCATTCGCGTAGGTTTTTAAGAGAAAGCAAGGAGAAAAGTTCAGCAGGCGGGTCAGTGGAACGCCGTGGGGGCGGAGTCCAGGATCCATAGTCTGGGCTCTCGACCCCTTCCACCATCCCGCCTGCGTCAGATGGTGTGCGCGTGCGCACAAATGCATCGACATAGTTCAGTTTGGAGGTTTTCTTCTGTAAAGGTTTTGGTTGTTCTTGGAAATGCAGGCTGATACAATAAGGGGTGGAAACTTTTGACCCGCGTCCCGGCAGAGGAAACGGTCCTTTGCGAAAGACATCAGCAATCCAGAAGAGGTATGACATGAAACAGAGATCGAACAAACAGAGCCCGCAGCGCCGGCAGAGCGCGTCGAACCGTTCGAATGCCACGGAGCGGCAGCGCCGGCAGAACACGGCGCAGGCGAAACGGGCGGCGGCACAGCGGAAGAAAGCGTCCGCGCAGCGGCGCAGGACGTCCGGCAGGGCACGTACCCAGGCATCCATGCGGCAGCGGCGCACCATCACCATCATCGCCGCCATCGCTCTTGCGCTCATCGCCATCATCCTTCTCGTCGTCGGCATCCGCTCCTGCGGCAGTCTCGACAAGAAGACCGACAAAGCAAAAGACGATACCGCAGTCGTCCAGCAGGACGGGCGCGTCACCGGCAAGCCGGCCAAAGCCACCATCCTGAGTTCCGGCGACTACCTCATCCACAAGATGATCCTCGACAGCGTCCGGACCGGGAACGGTTATGACTTCGACTCCATTTTCACGAACGTGAAAGACGAGATCACCGCGGCGGATTACGCGATCTGCAACTTCGAGTTCACGATCACCGAGACCGGCAACTTCAGTTTCTACCCGCACTTCAAGCTGCCGCCCGAAACAGCGGACGCCCTGAAGAACGCCGGATTCGACTTCCTCGTCACCGCGAACAACCACAGCGGAGATGACCGGGAAGACGGCATTTACCGGACCGTCAAGATCCTCCGTCAGAAAGGTTTCAAAACGACCGGCACCTTCGAGACTCCGGACGAGAAGAAGTACTCCGTCGTCGACGTCAACGGCATCAAAGTCGGCATCGTCAACTACACGTTCGGCACCATCGACGACCAGGGTCTCAAGGCCCTCAACGGCAACTACGCGCTGGACGCCAACGCATCCCAGTGCATCAATGTCTTCCAGAACGAGAAGCTCCCGCAGCTGTACTCCGAACTGGAGCAGATCACCGCGGACATGAAGAAAGACGGCGCGGAAGCGTACATCGCCTACATGCACTGGGGCAACGAGTTCCAGCTGCAGCAGACCTCGACGCAGCAGGAGATCGCACAGAAACTCTGTGACCTCGGTTACGACGCCATCATCGGCGGCCACCCGCACGTCATCCAGCCCGCGGCGGTCCTTACAAGCGCAGACGGCCACAAAGCGTTCTGCATCTACTCCACCGGCAACATGGTCTCGAACCAGCGCCGCGAGTACATGAGCGCATCGCCGAACGGCTACACCGAAGACGCCATCTTCGTCTACACCACCTTCGAGCGGGACAACGACGGCAACGTCACGCTCACCAAAGTGGACTACACGCCGCTCTGGATGAACAAGTCCGGCTCCAGCTACAAACTCGAGTCCTGCAAGGGCGACAACCTCACCGCCTCCCAGCAGTCCTCGAAGAACCGCACCGACGGCCTCGTCGCGGAAGGGTTCAACGCTTACAACAGCTGAACAACGCACAAAACTCCCGAAGCACAGCGCTTCGGGAGTTTTTTGATTCGTTGTCGATTCACTTTCCGTCTCTTTTATTTGTCGAACACTCTGGAGACCACCGGCAGCAGTTCCCGGATGGGAAGGTGCTGCGGGCAGACCTTTTCACATTTCCCGCACCGGATGCAGTCGCGGGCTCTGCCGTGGCCCTCTCCGATGAGGGCGTTATTGTAATAGTATTCCGTGTTCCAGTTGTGGAATGCCTCGTGGGCATTGAGCGCCGAGAACAGGTCCGGGATACGGATGCCCTTCGGACAGCTGCTCTCCTCCACGCAGTAACGGCAGGACGTACAGGGGATCAGGTTCATGCTGTTGAAGATCTCGCAGACCTTCCGGACCGCGTCCATCTCGACGTCGTTCAGAGGCTCGAAGTCCTTCATCGCCGAGAGGTTGTCCTCCACCTGTGCCATGTTGCTCATGCCCGACAGGACCACTGCCATGTTCGGGAAGCTGGCCGCGAATCGGATCGCATAGCTGGCATTGCTACCGCCGTTCAGGGCCCGGAAAACGCGGTCGGCTTCGTCCGGCAGGTTCACGAGGCTCCCGCCTTTGACCGGTTCCATCACGAGGACCGGCTTGCCGTGGTTCTCACAGACCTCATAGACCTTGCGGCTCTCGACGGTCGCGCTCTCGTAGTCCACGTAGTTGAACTGGATCTGCACGACCTCCACTTCCGGGTGCTCGGTCAGGATGCGGTCCAGCACATCGGCCTTGTCGTGGAAGGAGATGCCAAGGTGGCGGATCTTTCCCTCCTGTTTCAGCGCCAGCGCCGTCTCGTAGGCTTTGCACCGCTGGAACTTCTCATAGTTCGTATGGTCCTGTGCGTGCATCAGGTAAAAGTCGAAGTAGTCGACGCCGCACCACTCGAGCTGCTGTTCGAAGAACGGGCGGATGTCCGCTTCGGAATGGAAGTACGGGGCGGTCAGTTTGTCCGTGATCAGGAACTCGCTGCGGTCATACCGCTTCGCGACACATTCCCGGAACGCGATCTCCGACTGTCCCCCGTGGTAACCGTGAGCGGTGTCGAAGTAGTTGAACCCTGCGGCGATGAACGCGTCCGCCATTTTGGAAAACTCCTCGTGGTCGACCGCTCCGTTGTTCATCGGGAGCCGCATGACTCCGAATCCGAAGTTCCCGTGGATCTCCGGGAAAAATCTGTTTTCTTTCATAATATGCCTCCCAACGTCAGGCGAGGTTCGCGTTCGCCCACTGCTCCACCGTCGCTTTGGACGCTGCCGCATCCGCGCCGTGGATCGCGAGACCGGTCCCGACCGTGGCACCGGTGCAGAGTTTCTTCAGGGTCCGGGCAGAGCTGCCAAGGCCGCTGCCCTCGTGGGTCATGACCGGGAAGACGTTCTTGCCGGTGAAGTCCAGCGCGTCGAGCTGCGTCATGATGGCGCAGGGGAACGTGCCCCACCAGCAGGGGCCGGCGACGACGATGTTGTCGTACTCAGCGACGGAGTCCAGCATCTCTTTGAGTTCCGGACGGGCGTCCTCGCGGAGTTCCGCTTTCGCCTCTTCGATGCAGGTCATGTAGGACGCGTCATACTCTTTGACGGTCTCGACCTGGAACAGGTCTGCTCCGACCGCTTCGGCGATGTACTCTGCCACGATCTCGGTATTGCCTTTGGATATGGACTTGATGGAACCGTTCACATAGTTTTCACCGGTCCGCGAATAGTAGATCACAAGTGTTTTTGCCATGGTTATTACCTCCTGAGAAGCAAGGGCCTCTTCTGTTTACAGCCATATTGTATCCTACCGGAACTGATCTATCAATTCGAACCTTCTGTACTTTTGAACTGTAAACACAAAAACTCCCGCTGATGCAGCGGGAGTTTTTTGTTTTATCTTGCGACGTCCACGGAGCCGTCCGGGTGGATGGTGATCACATCGCCGTCCTTGACATAGTCGAGGAACTCGTCTCCAAGTTTGTCGACGACGGGCATGGGGCTCTCCGGCGCCCAGACTTCCGAGAGGACCGCTCCGGCGGCTGCCAGGGAGTCGATCTCTTTCGAGAACAGCAGACAGGCCGGGTTCTTGCCCTGCTTGACGGCACAGTAGAGGAACATGCCGCCGGTGGTGGAACCGATGGTCTGGGGCAGGCAGAGTGCCTTGCCCTGGAGGACTTTCTTGTAGAGGTCCGGGTTGTTCTGGTCGACACACTTCGTCTTCGTCTGGATGGACATCATCTGCATGCTGGCCAGTGTGTTGAACCCGCCGTGGGAGACGACTGCTTCGGCCGTGCACTCGCCGGGGGTGATGGCGCGACCCTGGAAGGTCTTCACACCTTTATTCTTCTTTGCCATCTCAGTCCACCTCCTTCGTGAGCATTTCGGCGATCTCGTCGTTGGAGTAGAAGCGCGCGGTCGTGTAGGTGCGCAGCTTGTTGGAGCTCGTGATGACCGGTTTCGTCTGGCAGAGCGGGTTGTCCATGTACATCAGCGGACAGATGTAGCTGACGACGACACCCATCTTTTTGAGCGTCTTCGATTCCGGTGTCTTGTTGAACTCTTCGATGACCGGAGTGGACGCGGTGAAGACCGTGGGGATAGAGACCTTTTTGCGGCCCTCTTTCTTAAGACCGTCTTCCAGGATGTGGGTCCAGTCCTTCATCTGCTGGAGGGACATGTGCGGGCAGCCGAGGAAGCAAAGTTCCGGCTTCGCGGTCGGGTCCTTCCAGATGACCGGGTAATTGTCTTTGACTTCCTGAAGTACCTCGTCCGTGATGACATAGGTCTTTGCATCCTTCTTGATGAGCTTTTCGCCCTGTTTCTTCGCTTCCGGCGTCAGGTTTTCGATGTGGTAGAGACCGACGGCGCCGTTCGAAGCAGTGGCCGCGCCGAAGTCTTTAAGGTACGTGGTCGCGGACTCATCGAGTTCTGTACCGAGGTATTTGTCGAGGCCTTTGACATAGGGGACCTCTTCCATGACCTTCATGCCGATGGCGGAGCCGAGGAGCTGCGCGTCGGGCATCTTCGTGGTCTTGAGTTCGATGACCCAGTCCGCCTTACGGCCCTCATCGGTGAGGAAGCCGAAGTACGGGACAAAGCCGGCGATGGACCCGAACAGTTCGATGATGCCGGAGTTGCGGTTGCAGCGGGCACCGAGGACACTGTTGGCGTAGACAACGGCGGACGATTCTGCCCAGGACAGTACATCGCCCTCCTTCGGCGTGTTGCCGACCTCGGTCATGTAGCTCGCGCAGGTGTAGGAGTCCTTGCCGGGGTTCTTCATGCCGAGCTTTTTGAGCTGTTTGTTGTAGGAGCCCTGTTTCGAGTAGATGACCTTGGCAACGACTTTCGAGATGCCGTTCTGGGGCACGTTCTTGTCGTAGGGCAGCGGGTCGCAGGTCAGCTTCTGCTGAGGCAGACAGCCTTCGTCGATCAGCTGCTGGTAGAGGTCGAAGACCGGCCCTAAGAACATGAGGCCGAAGCTCAGGACCAGGTGACCGCACTCGCCGGTGACCGGGACCATCTTGGTGGCACCGTAGATCTGCCCGTACTCGACGAGCGTGCGCATGACCTTGGCCATGGCCTCCCCCTTTGACCCGTTTAGGAGCGCTTCCTGTTCCGGAGTCAGCTTCATCGTGATTTCCATAGAGAGTATCCCTCCTTTTTCATATGCCTTTTTACAATTCTATCTTCGCACTAAACCAGTGTTCAGACAAGCGCAAACTTTGTCATTCTTGGATATTTTGAGCAAACTGGGTATAATGGCGATGGACAAAGATTCCCGACAAAGACGACAAAGGAGAAATGTAATATGGCAGTTACCAGAACCAGAAGCAGTTATCCGTCCACCGCAGGTCACGGCATCGACGTGTCTTACATGGTGTGGAAAGACGACGCGAAGAAGCCCATCGGTGTCATCCAGGTCACCCACGGCTGGGGCGAATACGGCGAGCGCTACGATGAGCTTTGCACGTTCCTTGCTGAGAACGGTTATGTCGTCGCGGCACAGGACCACCTCGGCCACGGCCGGACCACCGGCCACAAGGCCCTCGGCATTTACCCGAAACATGCTGCGAAGTATATGGTCGAAGACATGCATACGCTCTATGAAATCATGCATAAAGAGTACAAAAAGCTTCCGTACATGCTTTACGGCCACAGCATGGGTTCGATGATGACCCGGATCTATCTGTCGAAATGGGGCGATGAGCTGGATGCCGCCGTCGTCTGCGGTACCATTTACAGTGCCTGGCCGGAGTCGTTCCTGGTCCCGGTCGTCAACCTGCTGACCCCGCTCATCGCGAAGCCCTACGAGAAGGAGCACGCCAAATACGAGAAGAAGAACGCAGACAAGTCTGACGCGTTTGGCAGTCACAAGCCGAACCTTGTCGAAAAAATGATCAACAGCTGGCTGTCCTATGACCAGGACAACATCTATAACTACATAAATGACCCGTACATCGGTCTGGCGCTGTCTCCGACGCTCCTGTATATGCTTCCGGTGACTCTTCTGCCCGGGAAAGCCGGTGCGGTCCGCAAGGTCCCGAAGGATCTTCCGGTCTTCATCATCTCCGGAAAACAGGACATGGCCGGTTTCTTTGGCTTCGCGCCGAAGAACCTCGCAAAACAGTTCGAGAAGAAAAAGCGCAACGTGACGCTGAAAGTCTACGACCACGGCAAACACGAGATCCACAACGAAGCACATCTGAAGGACGAAGTCTTCCATGACCTCCTGAACTTCTTCAACAGCAACAACCCGAAGTGCAAATAAATCGCCAATAAAACACAGAGCTGAGCAAACCTGCTCAGCTCTTTTTTGTTCCCTGCTTCGTTATGGAAATAACAAGTTTTATCGTTCGGTGCTTATTGCAAAAAGGCAATATACAAAGTAAACTAAAATATAGTGTTACTATAAGTTTAGCTTTAAATTTATAAAGTATTTCAGGAGGCGCACTATGTCTGACAAGAAAGAGAAAAAACCGAAAATCACGAAGGACATGGTCCCGGAAGGGTTCACCCTCTCCCTCGCCATCGTCGACGCCATCCCGGTCCTGCTGTTCGCAGCCGCCATCGTCATCCTCGGCATCAAGGCGGCGTTCAGCCCACTCATCCTGCTCGGCGGTTTCCTTATCTTCCTCGGCGGAGCCATCAAGGTCCTGTGGAAAGTCATTGTGGCCACGAAACAGAAGAACGTCTTCTGGATGTACAAACAGATGGGTCCTGTCATGGGCGTCGGGTTCCTGCTCCTCATCATCGGGTGCATCGTGTCCCGTGCGGCTCTGAAGGCGGCCTTCGCCGGCATCGGCGTCGCGTCGATCGTCTTCTTTGCCCTGTGGTTCGTCTGCATGTGCCTCATGGGTGTCTTCGCGTCCAAGCTGGACTCCTCGGACCCCAAATCCAACTGGATCGAACAGTGTACGAACGGTGTCGGAGAGCTTTGCCTCTGCATCGCCCTCGCACTGCTGTAATAAAAGGAGAGAAGTTGTAAATGAAAATCCTGTTGTGTGTCAAGCAGGTCCCGGATACGGCGGACATCCGCATCGACCCCGTGAAGAATGTCCTCATTCGGAAAGGTGTCCCCAGCATCCTGAACCCCTTTGACAGCTATGCCCTCGAGGCAGCGGCGCGCATCAAGGACAAGGACCCCGACACAAAGATCGTGGCGCTCAGTATGGGTCCTGCTCAGGCGGAAGCGGTACTTCGCGAGTGTCTTGCCATTGCGGCGGACAGTGCGTACCTGGTTTCCGGCAGAGCGTTTGGCGGTTCTGATACGCTCGCGACCAGTTACATCCTGGCGGAAGCGATCAAGCTGGTCTCCGAAAAAGAAGGTCCCTTCGATGCGGTGTTCTGCGGCAAGCAGGCCATCGACGGAGACACGGCCCAGGTCGGTCCCGAGATCGCCGAGCACCTCGGCATCCCCCAGGTCACCTATGGGCTGGAAGCAGAGGACGCGGGCGATTCACTGAATGTCCGCAGAGAAACCGAAGAAGGCTACGCGGTGGTCAACGTGAAGACGCCGTGTCTCGTGACCTTCACGAAACCCGCCTGGGAAGTCCGGTACCCCACCATCCCGAAAAAGCTGGCGGCAGACAAGGCGGACATCACGGTCCTGTCCGATGAGGACATCCCGTCGATCGACCCGACGCAGATCGGTCTGAAGGGGTCTCCGACGAAGGTCAAAAAGACCTATGTCCCGTCAAGAAGAAAAGAATGCAAATACGTGTCTGCGGAGGCACTCCTCGGCGAGCTTCGCGACACCGGCGCGTTGGAATAAGGAGGCGAACACAGTGGAAGTCAAGACCAAAGACCTCTGGGTGTTCGTCGAAACGAACCCCGACGGCAGTGCGAAGAATGTCGGCATCGAGCTCCTGACCCCCGGCCGCCTCATGGCGGACAAGCAGGGCGGTGACCTCGTTGCGGTCGTCCTCGGCAAAGACGTCTCTGCCGCTGTCGAAGAGATCAACGCACACGGAGCCGACCAGATCATCGTCGCGGAAGGCCCCGAATTCGAAGAGTACACGACCGACGCCTACGCGACGGCGCTCGTCGAACTCATCGAGAAATATGCACCCACCAGCGTCCTCATCGGCGCCACGCCCAACGG
>JAFTZU010000184.1 GCA_017461005.1 Clostridia bacterium | reverse complement strand
TTTGACGCAGTCCACCAGTTTCGGGATGATGTCGCCGGACTTCAGGATGTTGTAGACACCGCCGATGCCGACCTTCTTCTCCCGGATGTCGTCCTGGTTGTGCAGAGTGACGTTCGAGACGTTGGTGCCGCAGAGCCGCGCCGGTTTCCCGGTCTCGGCATCCACGACCCGCCCGATGAAGGCGATCTTTCCGGTCCGCCCGACCGTGGGCGTGATGTCTTCCATGACCACCGGTCTCTGTTCCGGCGGATATTTGTAGGCGATGTGCCCGCTTGAGTATTTGGACCCGGCCGGGAACTCGTTGCGCAGCGCCGTCTCGTCGATCTTGACGACCGCGCCGTCGAGGTCATAGTGGAGGTCGCCCCGCATCTCGCCGATGGCCTCGATGGCTTCGATGACCTCCTCCGCGGTCCTGCAGTGGCGATGTACCACGACAGGCACACCGGCGGCCGCCAGGGCGTCCATGCCGGCGCAGTGGCTCTCTGTGAGGTCCGCAGGGCCTTCCTGGACGTTGAAGATGAACATCCGGAGGCCGCGTTCCTTCGTAACGGCGGTGTCCAGCTGCCGCAGGGTGCCGGCGGCGAGGTTCCGCGGGTTCGCGGCGGCCTTCTTCCCCAGTTCCTCCTGGAGTTCGTTGTAGCGCTCGAAGTCTTCGTGGGTCATGTAGACTTCGCCGCGGAGCGTCAGGCTGTCATAGGGCAGGTCCAGCGTCAGCGGAAGTCCCGGGATGACGCGGGCATTGGCCGTGACATCTTCCCCGATGAAGCCGTCGCCGCGGGTCTCCGCGAGGACGAGGCGCATGGGGCCGTCGCCGTCTCTCCGGTACGTGATGGACATGGAGAGGCCGTCCACCTTGACTTCCACAGAGAACGTGGCGTCCGGATGGACTGCGTGGACCTTGTCGACGAAGGCGCGGACCGAGTCGAACTCGAAGACGTCTTCGATGGACAGCATGGGGACGGTATGAGTCACCTTGACGCCGGCCTCCCGTTTGACGGTCCCGCCCACTTTCTGGGACGGCGAGTCCGGGTCGACCCACTCGGGGTGTTCCTTCTCCGCCGCTTTCAGCTGCTGCATGAGCTGATCGTACTCGAAGTCAGAGATCTCCGGTGCGTCCTGATTATAGTACCGGTCCATATGATATTCGATGGTATTTCGTAATGCCTGATATTCCAGCTGTGTCAAAACGATATCTCCTTAGGACAAAGACAAAAGCTCCGTCGGACGTCGATCCGGACTTTTGTCTTCTGATAAGCATTTCTGATATTTTACCACACTTTTCTTCAATCATAAAACATACTAAAAGTCAAGAATTGACTTCTCTATACCGACCCTCTACAATGGAGGCAGAAAACGAGAAGGAGCTAAAAAGTTATGGATAAAGACCAGGAATACAACCCCGATCTCATCACCGTCCAGGACGACGAAGGCAACGAGCACATCTTTGAGGAACTCGACCGCATCGAGACCGACCAGGGCCGTTACGTCGCCATGCTGCCGACCTTCGACAGCGAAGAGGAGATGCTCGAGTCCGACTCCGAGCTCATCATCCTGAAAGTGTTCGAAGAGGGCGATGAGACCTATCTCGCCGCCATCGAAGACGATGACGAGTTCGACGAGATCGCCGACATCTTCGAGGAGCGCCTCGCCGACATCTTCGAGATCGACGTCGTCGAAGCCGACGTCGTCCCGGAAGACGAGCAGTAAGCACTCACAGGGCGTACATCGCCAAAAAGAAAACCGAATAAAGCCTACTGGGTTCGACACTCTCGAAACATTTTTGACCCAACACGTTTAGAAAGGGAGTCCGGGCAGCCGGCGGAATGCAGACCTCCCCCACGGGGACGCTGGGAGCATGGAAACCGTCTTATGGACACCCACCTGTCTCAGAGGCAGGTCATCATCGTTTCGACACCGGCCCGGTGGGTTTTCTTTTTTTGTTTTGTGATATAATAGGACTGGCGAAAGCTTTGTGAAAAATGAGTTTGAAATGGAGGAATGACAACATGAAATTCAAGAACATCCTGATCGCGCTGCTCACCATCCTGCTCATCCTGGCGCTCGGAGCCGGCTACCTCATGCTCACCGGACATGTGGCGAACCCCTTCGAAAAGCAGAAACAGGCGACCATCACCGCCGAGGAAGTGGAACAGCAGATCACGAAGGCCGCGGACCTGTCCACCGCGAAACTGACCTATAAAGGCATCGTGAACTTCACCGAAGGTCAGATCAAGTACATCACCCAGAACTCGTTCAACATGATGTACACCGCCGACATCGTCGCCGGCATCGATATGACCAAGGTCACCGTCGACGTCGTCCAGCCCAAAGGCGGCAACCCCGGCAAAGTCACGGTAAGTGTCCCGAAACCCACCATCCAGACCGTCACCATCGACCCCGACTCCCTCGAGTTCTACGACCAGAAGTGGGCGCTCTTCAACAAGACCGCGAACACCGACGTCCAGGAAGCACTGAAGGCCGCCGAGGCAGATGCCCGCGCGAACTTCGGCAAGAAGGAACTCATCGCCACCGCACAGGAACAGGCCGATGAAGTCATCAAGGGCTTCGTCCAGTCCGTCCTGCCGGAAGGCTATGAACTGGAGATCAACTAAACTATGGCAACCCCTCTTGAAATCGAACGCAAATGGATGGTCTCCGGCTGGCCGGAGCACTGTGAGGACGACATGCCCGAAGGGTCCGTCCGTCTGCCACTGCTCCTGACGCTGGACATGGCTCAGGGCTACGTAACGACAAAGCCCACGGTCCGCATCCGCTCCGGGAAAGTCCTGTTTTCCGCGGACGGCGTCCCGGAAGGTGAAGAGAAATACATCCTTTGCTTCAAGTCGAAAAGCCGGGACGGAGGACTGTCGCGGAAGGAACTGGAATTCCCCATCCCCGAAGAACGGTTCCGGGAACTCGAAGAGTTCATCGGGCTGCCCCTCATCCACAAAGTCCGCCGGACCTACCTGCTGCCGGACGGAAAACAGCTGGAAGTGAGCCATGTGGACGAAGGACTTCCCACCGAATTCTGGTACGCCGAAGTGGAGTTCGACTCCGAAGACGAAGCCGTCACCTGGTCCCCCTACAGCGTGGGACTGGAAAACTACCTCAAAATCGAAGTCACCCGCGAGAAGGGCCAGAGCATGGCCGCTTACTGGCGGGAGACACGGGAATAAACGACCCGTCGACAGCAAAAGAACGCAAAAAGGGCCCGCACCCTCCGGTGCGAGCCCTTTTCTTATGCTTCGTTATTTCAAAACGGAGATCGTTTGGATGCCGTAGTATTCCATGACGGCGACAGCGTTCCGGTCCACCCGTTCTCCGGGCACCACCGGCAGCACTGCCGGCGGACAGCCGATATGGACATCGGCGGCGATGCGCCCTTCCGCGTCGGAGACGGTGACCGTCTCGGTCGGACGGAGAAGGATGTCCCTTGGAGCGAGGACACGCTCCGGCAGGCGGTTCGAGAAGGACGGCCGAGGTGCGTCCGAGGCCGGCATATGCTTCTGCACCTGCATCAGCATATGGACCGCGATCGACAGCTTTTGGTAGTCGTCATCGGTATTGTTCGGTGCGAACATGAGGACGACGACGTCCCGGTCCGCGTATTCACATTCGATGCCGAAGTCCCGGAGCCGGTCGGCAAACACAAGGCCGGAGCCCACCTGGGACGCAACGCAGTCGATGGTCAGTTTCAGGGGTTCCTCCCCCGTCAGAGACAGTCCTTCGTGTGACAATATCGTCTTGATGGCACTTACCCGCTCCACCGTCTTCGAGAAGGCCGCAGGAGCGTTTTTTTCGAGCCAGTCGTTCGCAAGGTCGAGGGACTGCAGGATGAGGTATGAGGGGCTCGTGGAGCCAAACAGACACATGGCATCTCTCACACCGTGTTCGAAGCCCTCCGGCGCACCCGTTCCGATGTGCAGGTACCCGCCGCCGGTCAGGACCGGCAGGGTCTTGTGGGCGGAGTCCGCACAGGCATCGGCACCGAGGGTCATCGGGTGCCGGTCTTCCGGGAGGAACTTCAGGTACGCGCCGTGGGCGTTGTCCACAAGCAGCATCGTCCCGTACCGGTGCGCGACCTCCGCAAGGCCATGGATGTCCAGGACATTGCCAAGGTAATCCGGAGACGTCACGAAGACAGCAGCGACTCTGCGGCCTTCACTCATCACCCGCTCCAGCTGCATCTCGAGTCCGTCCGGAGAGATGGCACAGCGGCAAAGGGAGTAGTCTTCCTCCGACGCCATCCATTCCACATCGAACCCGATGAGCTGGGCCGCCTGGACGAAGGACTTGTGCGCATTGCGGCCCGCCAGGAACAGCGGTGTCCCCTCCTGTTCCGCAGACCAGTGCTGACACGCAAGGAGGCACATCGCCTTGATGCTCTGGGACGAGCCGCCCGCGGAATAGAACGTCTTCCGGGAACCGAAGAGTTGCGACGCATTCGCTTCGCTCTCCGCGATGATGCCTTCCGCCTCATAGAGGCTGTCTGCCCCTTTGATTTCCGTCAGGTCGAGGTGCTCCATTCCCAGTGGGCCTTCCCCTTTATGACCGGGCATGTGAAGGCGCGTTGTATTCGATTGTGCATAGTCTCTGCAGAAATCCGCAATGGGAGTCTTCATGCAGTATACACTCCTTTAAACAGTTATCGGACGATGGCGAAGGCCATGGCGGCGAAGTACAGAAGGACCATAACGGCGCCTTCCGGACGGGCGATCTTTTTGCGGGACAGGCCAAAGACATAGGTCAGGATACCGATGGCGATGAGGATATACATATCCCAGACACAGGCGGCATTGACCGCGATCGGATGGATGGCCGAAGAGACACCGAGGATCAGCAGGATGTTGAAGATGTTGGAGCCGACCACGTTGCCGACCGCCATACCGGTCTCCCCTTTGCGGGCCGCCACGATCGATGTGACGAGTTCCGGCAGAGAGGTGCCGAGTGCGACGATGGTCAGGCCAACGAGTGTCTCGGTCATACCGGCCGCGAGGGCGATCGACTTGGCACCGTAGACGACGGCTTCCCCGCCGCCGACGATCAGCGCGATACCGACGATGATGAGCAGAAGGCATTTCCATCCGGGCATGTCCTCATATTCTTCATCGGTTTCCGCGGGGTTCTTCCGCGCATCGCGGATGAGGTAAACGATATAGCAGACGAAGATGACCAGCAGGATGAGGCCGAGCCAGCGGGACACCAGACCGACGTTGTCGGACATGGCGTAATTCAGGAGTCCGCCGTTCATAAGCAGCGCGTAGCAGGCTCCGATGAGCAGCAGGAAGGAGACACCCAGGTTCACCGGAAAGTCTCTCTTCAGGACGCTGTCTCCGACGGGGAGCGGTTTGATCATGGCGCAGATGCCGAGGACCATCAGCGTGTTGAACAGGTTCGAGCCGACGACATTACTGACGGCGATCTCATTGGCGCCCTGGATGGCAGCGGACGTACTGACCGCGAGTTCCGGGGCACTCGTCCCCATCGCCACGATGGTAAGGCCGATGATGAGGCCGGGCACTTTGAACTTCTTCGCGACAGCGGCAGCGCCGTCGACGAACCAGTCGGCACCCTTGATGAGGGCCACAAAGCCCACGAGCAGGATGACGACATCGAGCAGGATCTTCATGATAGTTTCCTTCTTTCCGGGAGTGCCAACTTAAGAAGAACAGAAAAAAAGAGACTTCTACTGCAAGACGCAAAACTGGTGCGCGTTACAGTAAAAGTCTCGCTTCTTACGACATGTTCCGGGGATCTCTTCCCGTACTGACGAAAGCATGTCACATGAGCCGGAGCCCATGCAAGCTACTCCCTAATACTTTTTCCACAAAGCAATTTACCAGTTTCCCGGTGAAATGTCAATGGTCAGCGGAGAACTTCCTTGATGGATTCCGCAACATTGAAGTAATGGTCGGCCACACGCTCGACGTTCGAGAGGAACGTCATGTAGTTGGCACCGATCTCCGGGTTGCAGATGTCTTCGTTGAGACGATAGAGGTGGGCGCCTTTGTAGGCTTCTGTCAGATCGTCCATCTGCTGTTCATAGGCTTTTGCCTCTTCGAACGCGTCAAGATCCCGTTTGACATAGGCACGGACCGTGGCGTCGTAAAGCTTTTCGAGCAGCTCCTGAAGGCTTCGGATCTCGTCGATCGCATCCGGGGACAGTTCTCCGTCCGTCTCCGCGATCATATCCTTGAACTCGATGACGTTCTTCGCGTAGTCGCCGACCCGTTCGAGGTCGGTCAGGGTATGGAACGCGGTCGAGATGTACCGTTTATCTTTGACGCTGAGGTTCTGGTCGAACAGTTTGACGAGAAAATGCGTCAGTTTCTTGTTGAGGTAGTTGAGCTCGTCTTCATTGGCCCGGAACTGGTCCATATCGATGGCATCCGGGTGGCGCAGCAGGTAGAGCGAATCGGAGAAGTTCCGCATGGCGATGTCGGCCATGTTCATGATCTCCTTTTTCACCTGCTGGACTGCAAGAGGCGGAGTGGCGAGCATGTGCTCATCCACATAGTAGAGCCGTTTGGTATCCGGCTTGGCTTCTTCTTCCACGGCGACGTGTTCCGGAATGATGCGCTCGACGAGTTTGACGAGTTTTTCCGTGAACGGAAGGAACAGGAGAACCGCGATACAGTTGAAGAACGTATGGAACATGGCAAGCTGCGTCTGCGGTGCATCCGGGAACAGCGTGCCGAAGATGGTGCCGAAGTCCACATCGCGTCCCGGGACCATCCCAAGGAGCAGACCGACGACCAGGAAGATGATGACGCCGCCCGTGTTGAAGAGCAGATGGATGAGGGCCGTACGTTTCGCGTTCGTGCCGGAGGTCATACCGGCGATGATGGCGACGACGCAGGAACCGATGTTGGAACCCATCGTCAGATAAATGCCCTGGTCCAGCGAGATCAGTCCGACGAAGAGCATGGTGATGGCGACCGACGTCATGACCGAGGAGCTCTGGATGATGGCGGTCAGGACGGCACCGACCAGGACCAGGAGCAGCGGGTTCTTGATGGCCGCCAGGAACTGCTTGACCGCGTCGAGTTCCGCAAAGCTCTCCATGGAGCTGCTCATCATGGAAAGACCGACGAACAGCATACCGAAACCGGCGAGGATGCCGCCGACTTTCTTCAGGATATCCTTTTTGGCAAAGGTCATGATGAACGCACCGACACCCGCCATGGCGGAGAACAGTACGGTCGTCGAGATGGAATCGCCGCCGAACATACCGAGGGCAACGATCTGACCGGTGATGGTCGTACCGATGTTGGCACCGAAGATGATTGTGGCCGCCTGGACCAGCGACATGATGCCGGCGTTGACGAAACCGATGACCATGACGGTGGTAGCACCGGAGCTCTGGATGGCGGCGGTGGCAACAGCACCGATCCCGACGCCGAGCCATTTACTTTTGGATACTTTTGCGAACATCGTCCGGAGCCTGTGACTGCTGACGGCCTCCAGGTTGGAGCTCATCATGGAGCAGGCGATCAGGAAGATACCGATGCCGGCGAGCAGGGTCAGGATCGCGCTCGCTACAAAGGTAGCACTCATTTATGGATTCTCTCCTCTCATATCTCAGGCCTTCGGCAGCGTTACCGTGAACGTGCTTCCGGCATTTTCGACACTTTCGACGCGGATGGTCCCGTTGTGGGTCCCCACCGCATGTTTGACGATGGACAGGCCGAGGCCGGTACCGCCGACTTCTCTCGAATGGCTCTTGTCCACCTGATAGAACCGCTCGAAGATGCGGTCATAATCCTCTTCCGGGATCCCGATGCCGGTGTCGGTCACTTCGATGACGGCCTCGACCGGTTCGTTCGCGACACGGACCGTGACGGAACCGCCGGGGCGGTTATAACGGATCGCGTTGTCGCAGAGATTGTACAGGATCGTGTAGATCTGTTCCGGCACGCCGATGATCTCCACATGGTCCCCCGTCAGTTCGAGCGTCACATCGGACTGCTCGGCCTGGAACGCGAGACTTTCGACCGCATTCTGTGCGGCCGCATAGACATCGACGGCCTCTTTCGACGGAGCATCCACTTCGCTTTCGAGCTGGCTCAGTTCGAGGATGTCCTCGACGAGCTGGCTCATCCGGCGGCTCTCGGAATAGAGCCGGTCCGCGACGCGGGGCAGGTCCTCCGACTCCACCATGCCGTTCTGCATGAGTTCGGCATAGCCGGAAATGGTCTGGATGGGTGTCTTCAGTTCATGGGACACGTTCGCCGTGAAATCCCGTCGCATGATCGACATGCTCTCCAGTTTTTCTTTATCTTTGGCGATCTGTTCCTGCTGTTTGGCGAGCCGCTTCTGCAGCGGATAGATCTCCGGGTAATCGTTCGTTTCAAGGGGATGGTCGAGATCGAGCTGGTTGATAGGGTCGACGATCCGTTTCGACAGACGATGCGCGAGGAACAGAGAGATCAGGATCGCAAAGACGGACACGAGCAACAGTGGTTGCAGGATGCCGAAGAGCAGGAGCCAGATGGAATAGCGGGCGTCTGCCACCCGGATGACCGTGCCGTCGTTCAGCTTTTTTGCGGAATAGAAAAGCTTCCGGGTCATCGTCGAGGACATCCGGCTGCTTTCGCCGTAGCCGTCGGCAAAGGCCTCCTTCACCTCTTCCCGGTCCATGTGGTTCTCCATGCCGGTCTCATCGTTGACGGTGTCGTAGAGGACTTTGCCGTCCGGTGAGATCCAGGTGATGCGGTGTTCCTCCGGTGCCAGCTGTTTCAGGTACTCGATGCCGGAGAGTTCCACGCCCTCGGCGACCAGTGAGGTCTGCAGCTTCATCTGCTCCTTCTGGACATTCGAGTAGTACCCCTGCAGAACGGTCAGGATGAGGATGAGGGATGCGAGGAACACGAGGATGGCAACCGTTCCGATGGAGGCAAAGATGCGTTTTGTCATAGTTCCTTCACCATCTTGTACCCGACGCCCCGGACGGTCTCGATGTACCGGCCCCCGGCGCCGAGTTTGGTGCGGAGCGTACCGATGTGCACATCGATGGTCCGGCTCTCCCCGACGAAATCCGTGCCCCAGACGGAGCGCAGCAGTTCTTCTCTCGTGAAGACCTGTCCCGGATGGCTCAGGAACAGACAGAGCAGGTCGTACTCTTTCAGGGTCAGGGCGACACGGTTCCCGTTGACCGTGACACTGCGGCTCTGGGGATCGACCGTGACCGGGCCCGCCTCCATGACGGATTCCACCGGTCTCGTACCGGCTCGTCTCAGGACCGCTTTGATGCGGGAGACCATCTCCATCATGCCGAAGGGCTTGACCAGATAATCGTCGGCGCCGAGGTCGAGGCTGACGACCTTGTCATATTCGGTCCCCTTGGCGGTCGCCATGATGACCGGGACATCTTTCGTCCGCTCTTTTTTCCGCAGCCGTTTCAGGACGGAGATCCCGTCTTCTCCCGGCAGCATGATGTCGAGGAGGATGAGTTCCGGCAGTTCGTCCTCGACCGCCGTCCAGAACGGTTCCGCGTTCGGGAAACCCTTCACTTCGAACCCTGCGAGGTCCAGCGTGTAGGTCATGAGTTCGCGGATGTTCTTGTCATCTTCCAGACAGTAGATCGCCATGGTACCACCTCCAACATAAAGTTATAACAGATTTATCTTTATATTGTCGACAACCCTGTGTAAAAACCGTGTAAAATCCCCTTTGGCGATTTACGGGCAGCAAGAAGGAGGCTTCCGTTCAAGAAGCCTCCGATACGTTGTTACGTGATAGTTCAGGCATCCTGGCCCAGGATGTGACGGGCCACGAAGACACCGCTCGCCGAGGCGTGGGACAGAGAGTGCGTGACACCGCTGCCGTCGCCGATGACGAAGAGGTTCTTATGGCAAGTCTCGAGGTTCTCGTCGAGTTCCACTTCCATGTTGTAGAACTTGACTTCGACACCGTAGAGGAGCGTGTCGTCATTGGCCATGCCCGGGGCGATCTTGTCGAGGGCGTAGATCATCTCGATGATGCCGTCGAGGATCCGCTTCGGCAGGACCAGAGACAGGTCACCGGGCGTTGCCTTGAGGGTCGGGACGGTCCGGCTCTCCGCCATCCGCTCTTCCGTGCTCCGTCTCCCCCGTTCGAGGTCGCCGAAGCGCTGGACGATGACGCCTTCTCCCAGCATGTTGCTGAGGCGGGCGATGGACTCACCGTAGCCGTTCGAGTCCTTGAAGGGCTCCGAGAAATGCTTGGAGACCAGCAGCGCGAAGTTCGTGTTGTCGGTCTTCTTATCCTCGTCCTCGAAGCTGTGGCCGTTGACGGTGACGATGCCGTTCGTGTTCTCGTTGACCACGATGCCGTGGGGGTTCATGCAGAACGTACGGACATTGTCCTCGTACTTTTCGGTGCGATAGACGATCTTCCCTTCGTAAAGCTCATCGGTGATGTGCTCGAAGATGGGGGCCGGGACTTCGACCCGGACACCGAGGTCCACACGGTTCGACATGGTCGGGATGTCCAGGTCTTCACAGACCGTCTCCATCCAGTGGGAACCGCTCCGGCCGACAGAAATGATGCAGGTCTCCGCGTCGTACATCGCCTCCGCAGTATGGATGCGATAGCCGTTCTCCAGCTTTTCCACCCGCTCCACGGGCGTGTTGAAGTAGAAGTCGACCTTGTCCTTCAGCTCGGCATAAAGATGCTCGAGGACGATGTAGTTGATGTCCGTGCCGAGGTGGCGTACCGAAGCGTCCAGAAGGGTCAGGCCGTTTTGCATGCACTTCTTCTTGAAGTCCGTGCCGGCAGTGGAGTACATCTTCGTGCCCGCTCCGCCGTACTTACAGTTGATGTCGTCGACATACTCCATGAGCTCGATGGCGGTCTCCCGCCCGATGTGCTCATAGAGCGTCCCGCCGAAGTCGTTCGTGATATTGTACTTGCCGTCCGAGATGGCACCCGCTCCGCCAAAGCCGTTCATGATGGCACAGGTGGGACAGTGGATGCAGGACTTGACCTTCTTCCCGTCGATGGGACAGTGCCGTTTCGACAGCTCGTTCCCCTCTTCGAAAATGGCGATTCGCGGGTGTTGCTCGTTACGGGTCAGTTCATAGGCGGAAAAGATGCCGCCGGGGCCCGCGCCGATGATGATGATATCGTAAGTCATGCTCATCCCTCCAGAGGATCAGTCACAGGTCGTGCAGTCTCCGCAGTCTTCTTCATCCGGCACCGCGGCCAGACGACCGTTCAGGGAGATTGCCTTGTCCCCGCCGATGCGGTGGGGCTTGTAAAGGTCCGGGTGCTCCGCGTGGGCGACCTGGATCATGATGGCGCATTCGATGCGTTTGCGGAAGAGCTCACAGCCGTACTCATAGATGCCCTTGACGTCGCCGGTCGCGTGGTACGCGTTCGCCGCGCAGCCGCCGGAACAGTAGAGTTTCGCCCAGCAGTCGGCGCAGTCCGGACGGGCATAGGCATTGCAGTACCGGAACTCGTCCTGTTTGTCTTTCTCGGTCACGCCGTTCCAGATGTCGCCGAGTTTGTACTCTTCTTCCCCGACGAACTGGTGACAGGGGTACAGGTCGCCCCACGGGGTGACTGCCATGTACTCGGTCCCCGAGCCGCACCCGGAGATGCGCTTGTAGATGCAGGGGCCGTGCTGCAGGTCGATCATGTAATGGTAGAACGTGAAGCCGTCTCCGGTCTCTTCTCTCCGGAGCATCTCCTTCGCTAGGAGTTCATACTCCTCTTTGAGGACCGGCAGGTCTTCTTCCGTCAGCGCCAGCGGGTCGCCGGGCTTGCAGACGACCGGTTCCATGGAGAGTTCCCGGAACCCGAGGTCCGCCATCTGGAAAATGTCGTTCGTAAAGTCGGTATTGAGATGTGTGAAGGTGCCGCGCATGTAGTAGTTCTTTCCCCCGCGGGCCTCCACCAGTTTCTGGAATTTCGGGACGATCCGCTCCCAGCTGCCGTTTCCGGCATAGTCGACACGGGTGCGGTCGTGGACCTCTTTCCGGCCGTCGAGGCTCAGGACGACATTGGACATCTCTTTGTTGCAGTACTCGATGATGTCGTCGTCGATGAGCATACCGTTGGTGGTCACCGTGAAGCGGAAGTTCTTCCCCGCCTCCTTCTCGATGGAGCGGCAGTAGTCGACGGTCTGTTTGACGACGTCCCAGTTCATGAGGGGCTCGCCGCCGAAGAAGTCGACTTCGAGGTTCCGGCGGTTCCCGGAGTGGGCGATGAGGAAATCCATCGCCTGTTTCGCCACTTCGAAGGACATGAGTGCCCGGTCGCCGTGGTACTTGCCCTGGCTCGCGAAACAGTATTCGCAGTTGAGGTTGCAGGTGTGGGACACGTGGAGGCACAGGGCCTTGATGACGTCCCCGCTGCGTTTCTTGAACTCCCCTGCCAGCGGCTCGTAGGTGTCCGGGGTGTAGAGCTTCTGGTGCTCTTCGAGATAGCGTACATCGCCGATGCATTCGCGGATCTCGTCTTCGTCGACGTCTTCCCGGTCTCCGTACTTTGCCATCATGGCGGAGATGATCTCCTCTTCGGAGTGGTCGGGGTACATCGCGATGATGTCATAGGCCACGTCGTCCACCGAGTGGACGGAGCCCGAGCAGGTGTCGAGCACGATGTCGTAGCCGTTCAGCTTATATTGATGAAGCAAACTGCTTCCCTCCAAAATCTAAAATAGGTGCAGACAAGACAAAAGCTGCGCCGGGATGCGGCACAGCTTGGTTTGTCGGTTCAGAACTTACTTCTGCTCGCACTGCTGGTTGGCAACACCGCAGGAAGTTTTGCAGGCGCTCTGGCAGGAAGTCTGGCATTCGCCGCAGCCGCCGTTCTTGGCGCTCTCGCAAAGGTTCTTGGTCTCAAGCGTATTGATTCTGCTCATGGTTCTATCTCCTCTATTAGAAAAGAATTAAAGATTTGTCGCAAATAATCTACCACAGTTTGCCCCGTTCGTCAATATTATAAGGGCATTCCGAAGAGGCGTCCGACGAGGACCACCAGGAACGACACGACCCAGGCGATGGCACACTGCCAGACCGCCACTCCGGCCGCCGTTTTCCCGCCGAGTTCTCTGCGGATGGACGCGATGGCCGCGGCACAGGGCGTGTAGATGAGGCAGAAGACCAGAAGGCTCGCGGCGCCGAGTTTCGTCAGGACGCCGGAGAGGCCTGCCGTACTGCCGAAGAGCATGGAGATGGTCGAGACGACGCTCTCCTTGGCGAGGACACCGGCGATGAGCGATGTGGCGATCCGCCAGTCGCCGAACCCGAGGGGTCTCAGCACCGGGACGAGGATGCCCGCGATGGCCGCCAGCATGCTCTCCCGCTCGTCCGTGACGACGGTGAAGTGGAAGCTGAAGGTCTGCAGGAACCAGATGATGATCGTGCACAGGAAGATGATCGTGAAGGCTCTCTGCAGGAAGTCCTTGGCCTTTTCCCAGAGGAGCCGCAGGACGTTCTTCGGTCCCGGCATGCGGTAGTTCGGGAGTTCCATGACGAAGGGCACCGGGTCGCCCTTGTACATCGTTTTGCGGGAGATGACCGCGAAGAGGATGCCGAGGACGATGCCGAGGAAGTAAAGGAGCGTCATGACGAGAGCACCCTTCCCCGGGAAGAAAGCCGCCGCGAAAAACGCGTAGATCGGGATCTTCGCGCCGCAGCTCATGAAGGGCGTCATCAGGATCGTGATCTTCCGGTCACGTTCCGAGGGCAGCGTGCGTGCCGCCATGACGCCGGGCACGGTACAGCCGAAGCCCATCAGCATGGGGACGATGGAGCGGCCCGAGAGGCCGATCCGCCGCAGCGGCCGGTCCATGACGAAGGCGATCCGCGCCATGTAGCCGGAATCTTCCAGCACCGACAGGAAGAAGAACAGCAGGATGATGATCGGCAGGAAACTGACGACCGCGCCGACGCCGTTGAAGATGCCGTCGATGACCAGGGACTGGACGACCGGAGACACGCTCCCCGCCTGCATGGCACGGGACGCGAGTTCCGCCAGTTTGTCGATGCCCAGCTGCAGGAGGTCCTGCAGCCACGGTCCGACGACGTTGAAGGTCAGCCAGAACACGATGGCCATGACGACGACGAAGCAGGGCAGCGCCGTCCACTTGCCGGTGAGGACGTTGTCGATCCGCTGGCTGCGGTTGTGTTCCTTGCTCTCCTTCGGCTTGACGACCGAGACCCGGCAGACTTTCCGGATGAATTCGAAGCGCATGTCGGCGATGGCGGCGGAGCGGTCGAGGCCTCTCTCCTTCTCCATCTGTTCGACGATGTGCTCGATGGTCTCTTTCTCGTTCGGGTCGAGGCCCAGGGCGTCTTCGACGCGCTGATCGCCCTCGATGAGTTTATGGGCGGCGAAGCGGATCGGGATGTCCGCCGCTTTCGCGTGGTCTTCGATGAGGTGCATGACAGCATGCAGGGCGCGGTGCACGGCACCGCCGTGGTCGTTCTCGTCACAGAAGTCCCGTTTCGGCGGTTTCTCCTGATACCGGGCGATGTGGATGGCATGGTCGACCAGTTCGTCGACACCTTCGCCGGTCAGGGCATTGACCGCGACGACCGGGACGCCCAGGGCCTCCTCGAGTTCATTGATATGGACCGCGCCGCCGTTGTCCACGACTTCGTTGAGGAAGTTCAGGGCGACGACCATGGGCGTGTCCAGTTCGAGGAGCTGCATCGTGAGATACAGGTTCCGCTCGATGTTCGTGCAGTCGACGATGTTGATGATGCACTTCGGTTTCTCCCGCAGGATGAACTGCCGGGTGACGATCTCCTCACTGGTGTAGGGAGACATCGAATAGATGCCCGGAAGGTCCGTGACGAGGGTCTCCGGGTGCTTTTTGATCTTGCCGTCTTTCCGGTCCACTGTGACGCCGGGGAAGTTCCCGACGTGCTGGTTCGCACCGGTCAGCTGGTTGAAGAGCGTCGTCTTTCCACAGTTCTGGTTGCCCGCCAGCGCGAAGGTCAGGGTCTCGCCCTCCGGCAGCGGCGCCTCATGTTCGCTGTCGTGGTACTTGCCGCCCTCACCGAGGCCCGGATGTTCCATATGGTGTCCGCGGATCCGCTCGACCGGCGTCCAGTGTTCGCCGACCGGCGACTCTTCCTCATCGTCGCCTGCGCAGACGGCCACGCCGATGTTCGCGGCATCCGCCAGACGGAGGCTCAGCTCATAGCTGTGGATGCGCAGTTCCATCGGGTCGCCGAGGGGCGCGTAACGCACGAGCTTGAGCCGCGCGCCGGGCAGGATGCCCATGTCGAGGAAATGCTGTCGGAGCGCGCCGCTGCCGCCCACCTTCGTGACGACCGCGGTCTTGCCGACTTCTAATTCGTTCAGTGTCATAAATATCCGTTTCCTGTCTCTGTGCCTAACAGTTAGCATAGGGTTATTTCCGAACCATTGTAGCATAGTTGCAAATGAAATGCACCAGAACGCAACAACTTTTACAAAAAAGAAAAAGACCTCTCCCCGTTGCAGGAAAAGGTCTCGTATTCCGTTGGCGATGGACCTCAGGCCTGCATCAGCATGCCGATGACGATGAGGAGTTCTCCGGCGAGGTACGTGAGCATGACCGTGAAGTGTTTGTGGAAGATGAGGTCTTCGTTCTTCTTGTAGTACCGGACGAGGAACAGCGTGCAGTCCGAGATGAAGAACAGGAGCGCGCCGATGTAGGCGACGATGGAACCGGGGCTCCGGTGCGTGATGAGCTGCATGAGAGCAAACGTGTTCATGGTGGCGTTGGCCAGAAGGTAGATGTACATGGGCCCGACCATGATCTTCGGGGTGGTCGGCTGTACCGCGACGATGACGGCGAACGCGATGGCAAAGTAGATGAGCGCGATCGGAACGACGAGCCACCAGTTCATGCCCTCGAACACGATGTTCTGCGCATAGACCAGAATGAAGAACACGTGGGACGCGCCGAACGAGACACCGCCCAGAGCGAACCAGTGGTGGCCCTTCGGGATGAGCAGTACATCGCCGAGCCAGCTCGTGACGAGAGCCAGCAGCAGGTGGTATTCGGTCCCGCCCTTCCCTCTGGCCGCGGTCACATAGAACAGGATGAGGAAAATGAGCAGGAAGGGTTTTGTTTTTTTGCGTGCTGCGGCATCGTCTTTCCAGCTGTCGACGAGATGGATGCCGGAGAAAAGGAAGAACAGAATCAGGAATGCATAGGAAGCGATCGTCATTTCGGTCCTCTCTTTCTGAAAACGCTTACTTGTTCGAACAACCTCATTATAACATATCTGAACAGAAACGGTCAACTGTCAAAAAGCGCGTTGCATCGCCAAAAGTTAGCGGTTGCTAACATGCAAAAATTCGTTGACTAGTTGCTACATTTATGAGAACATTATTATGGGAATCGTTAAACGTGTGTCAACCGGTTTAGGCCCTGTCGGCACACGCCCAAAGTATCCTGTAAGGAAGGAGTTGTGGTTACGCATGATTTATACCACAGAAGTACAGAACATGTGCCCCGTCGCCAAAGGCGCGAAACATGATCCGGCCCCGATCCCCGAAGAGGGAAAATGGGTCTACGCAAAAGAGATCTCTGACATCTCCGGTTTCACCCACGGCATCGGCTGGTGCGCGCCGCAGCAGGGCTGCTGCAAGCTTTCCCTGAACGTCAAGGAAGGCATTATCGAGGAGGCTCTCATCGAGACCATCGGCTGCTCCGGAATGACCCATTCCGCCGCTATGGCCGCGGAGATCCTTCAGGGCAAGACCATCCTGGAAGCCCTGAACACCGACCTCGTTTGCGACGCCATCAACGTCGCTATGCGTGAACTGTTCCTGCAGATCGTCTACGGTCGTACCCAGAGTGCGTTCTCGGACGACGGTCTTTCCATCGGCGCCGGTCTCGAAGACCTTGGTAAGGGCCTTCGCTCTCAGGTCGGCACCATGTACGGCACCAAGGCCAAAGGTGTCCGTTACCTTGAAATGGCCGAAGGCTATGTCACTGAACTGGCCCTCGACGCTGACGACCAGGTCATCGGTTACAAGTTTGTCAGCCTCGGCAAAATGACAGACTTCATCAAAAACGGCGATGATCCGAACACCGCATGGGAAAAAGCTTCCGGTTCTTACGGCCGCGTCCAGGACGCCGTGAAGTTTATCGACCCGAGAAAGGAGTGATCAGATCATGGCATTATTTGAAAACTACGAGAGAAGAATCGATCAGATCACCGCTGTCCTGAACCAGTACGGTATCAAGGACATCGAAGAAGCAGAGAAGATCACCAAAGACGCAGGCCTCGAGGTCTACGACATGGTCAAGGGCATCCAGCCGATCTGCTTCGAAAACGCCGCATGGGCTTACACCGTCGGCGCCGCCATCGCCATCAAGAAAGGCTGCAGAAAAGCTTCTGACGCTGCTGCCGCCATCGGCGAAGGCCTTCAGTCCTTCTGCATCCCCGGCTCCGTCGCCGACCACAGAAAAGTCGGTCTCGGCCACGGCAACCTCGGCAAGATGCTCCTCGAAGAAGAGACCGAGTGCTTCTGCTTCCTGGCAGGCCACGAGTCCTTCGCAGCTGCCGAAGGCGCCATCGGTATCGCTTCCAAGGCGAACGTCGTTCGCGAGAAGCCCCTCCGCGTCATCCTGAACGGTCTTGGTAAAGACGCCGCTCAGATCATCTCGAGAATCAACGGTTTCACCTATGTCGAGACCAAGATGGACTACTTCACCGGCAAAGTCAACGTCATCTCCGAAACTCCGTATTCGGACGGTGTCCGCGCTTCCGTCAAGTGCTACGGCGCTGACGACGTCGTCGAAGGCGTTGCCATCATGCACCTCGAGAACGTCGGTGTCTCCATCACCGGTAACTCCACCAACCCGACCCGTTTCCAGCATCCGGTCGCGGGCACTTACAAGAAAGAGTGCATCCTTCAGGGCAAGAAGTACTTCTCCGTCGCTTCCGGCGGCGGCACAGGCCGTACTCTTCACCCCGATAACATGGCTGCAGGCCCCGCTTCCTACGGTATGACCGATACCCTTGGTCGTATGCATTCCGACGCCCAGTTCGCAGGTTCCTCCTCCGTTCCGGCCCACGTCGAGATGATGGGCCTCATCGGCATGGGCAACAACCCCATGGTCGGTGCCACCGTTGCAGTCGCTGTTTCCGTCGAGGAAGCTGCGAAAGCCGGCAAATTCTAATTCTGTACTTCCAAAGCATTAGATACGAAAAACCCTCTCCGGGACTCCGGAGAGGGTTTTCTGTCGTTATGAAGGGGTCTTCCCCGCTGTGGCGATTCAGTCTCTGTTGAACGCGCCTTTGCCCGGGTACTCAGCGGCACAGCCGAGGTCTTCCTCGATGCGGAGCAGCTGATTGTACTTGGCGACACGCTCGGAACGGGACGGAGCACCGGTCTTGATCTGGCAGGAGTTGGTGGCAACGGCCAGGTCGGCGATGGTGGTGTCCTCGGTCTCACCGGAGCGGTGGGAAACGATGGCGGTCATGCCGGCTTTGTGAGCGGTGCGGATAGCGTTCAGGGTCTCGGAGACGGAGCCGATCTGGTTGAGCTTGATGAGGATGGAGTTGCCGGCGCCGAGTTCGATGCCCTTGTCAAGGCGCTCGGTGTTGGTAACGAAGAGGTCGTCGCCGACCAGCTGGACTTTGCCGCCGATCTGCTTCGTCATCTTCTGCCAGCCTTCCCAGTCTTCCTCATCGAGGCCGTCTTCGATGGACCAGATGGGGTACTTGTCGACGAGGGACTCCCAGTGGTCGATGAGTTCCTGAGAAGTGAAGTCCTTGCCGGACTTCGGCTGATGATAGAAGCCCTTGCCCTTTTCGCTCTTCCATTCGGAGGAGGCGGCGTCCATCGCCAGGACGAAGTCTTCGCCCGGTTTGTAGCCGGCATCTTCGATGGCCTTCAGGATGTGTTCGATGGTGTCTTCATCGGACTCGAGGTTCGGAGCAAAACCGCCCTCATCGCCGACGGCGGTGGTGTTGCCTTCCGCCTTCAGGAGTTTCTGGAGGGAATGGAAGACTTCGGTGCACCAGCGGAGGCCTTCCTTGAAGGAGGGAGCGCCGACGGGCATGATCATGAATTCCTGGGTGTCGACGGAGTTCGTCGCGTGGGCGCCGCCGTTCAGGATGTTCATCATCGGGACCGGGAGACGGTTGCCGTTCTGGCCGCCGAAATAGCGGTACAGCGGGATGCCGAGAGAAGCGGCAGCGGCTTTGGAAGCGGCGATGGAGACGGCGAGGATGCCGTTCGCGCCGAGGTTGGATTTGTCTTTGGTGCCGTCGGCCTTCAGCATGGCGGCATCGACTTCATAGATGTTGCCGGCATCGACACCGACGACAGCTTCTTTGATGACTGTATTGACGTTTTCGACGGCTTTGGAGACACCTTTGCCGCCGTAGCGGGCCTTGTCCCCGTCACGGAGCTCGAGGGCCTCGAATTCACCGGTGGAGGCACCGGAAGGTGCTGCGCCTCTGCCGACGGTACCGTCAGCCAGGACGACTTCTGCTTCTACAGTGGGGTTACCACGGGAGTCGACGATCTCGCGACCGATGACGTCGACGATCTCAAGTTTCTTCTGCATGATGATTCAACCTCTCTTCGGTTCAAAATGATTGTTGCAGGTTAGCAACGGCTAACTACTATTCCATTATACCGAAGTTGTCTGTTCAAAGCAAGTAAGCGGAAAGCTATTTCCGGAAAAAGGTTTTTATCATTTCTGGAAAGATGTGTGAAATACTTAACAGCTCTATTGACTCTCTTCTGTTTTCTTTATTATAATTCTATTTTGTAGAACAACTATTCTGTAGTGTGTGGAAAGAGAACTCTGCGAAAGGAACTGTTTACCCATGACTGGAGCTTTGGGACTGCTGTCCATCAAGTCGATCACCTACCTGACCTTCACGGTTTTCCTCATCGCCGCCGCGGGCTACCTGCTCGGACGCGTCACCATCAAGGGCATCAACCTCGGCACCGCCGGTGTGTTCATCGCCGCGCTGCTCTACGGCTGCTTCTTCTACTCGTCCCTGGAAACGAACCTGGTTGTGGGCGATGTATCGTTCGCGAAGGAAGCGCTGAAGATCGTCGAGAACGTGGGCCTCGTCCTGTTCGTCTCGTCCGTCGGCTTCATCGCCGGCCCCAGTTTCTTCCGCAACCTCAAGAAGAACTACAAGTCCTACGTCAGTCTGGGACTCATCATCATCCTCGCCGCGGTCCTCGTCACCGTCGCCATCATCTTCATCGGGGAACGTTTTTCCTCGGAGGACCACGAGTCCTTCAAGGCCCTCGTCGCCGGCCTCCTGTCCGGCGCCCTCACCTCTACCCCGGCGTTCTCCGCCGCCAAAGAGTCCGTCGGTGCCGCCCATGAAGACCTCGTCGCGGTCGGAAACGGTATTGCGTACCTGTTCGGCGTCATCGGCGTCGTCCTGTTCGTCCAGCTCGTCCCGAAGATCATGAAAGCTGACATGGTCGTCGAGCGCCAGAAGATCATGGCGGACCAGTCGGACAACACCAAAGACGATTCGGACCTCATCAAGCTCGACGACTTCGGTCTCTGCGCTTTCTCCGTCGCCGCCATCCTCGGCATCATCGTCGGCTGCATCGGCTACAAGGGCTTCTCCCTCACCGTCACCGGCGGCTGCCTTCTGGTCACCCTGGTGTTCGGTCACTTCGGCCACATCGGCAAGATCAGCATCATGCCGAGCGTCACGTCCCTGAAAGTGTTCCGGGAACTGGGCCTCATGCTCTTCCTCATCGGCGCAGGCGTCGCCGGCGGTGCCAGCTTCATCCGGTACTTCCGTCCCATCTATGTCATCTACGGTGCCATCATCACCATCCTGCCGATGATCATCGGCTTCATCTTCTCGAAGTACGTCATGAAGATGCCGCTCCTCAACACCCTTGGCTCTCTGACCGGCGGCATGACCTCGACCCCGGCCCTCGGCACCCTCATCTCCACGGCCGGAACGGAAGCCGTCGCCTCCGCCTACGCCGCCACCTACCCCATCGCCCTGCTCTCCATCGTCATCGCGACGAAGCTGATGATCCAGCTGTTATAGTCCTTTGGGCGATCTACGAAACAAAAAGCAAGACCGCACTGCTCACGCAGCGCGGTCTTTTTATGTTCCCCTATCGGACCGTCAGGACCGAGTCGAGAAGTTGTTTCGTATAGGGTTCTTCTGTGTGCTGAATGACCTCTTTCGCGTCTCCGCAGGTGATCACTTCCCCGCTCTTCAGGACGAGGATGCGGTCACAGAAGCTGTGGACCAGGGCGAGGTCGTGGGAGACAAAGATGATCGACAGCCCCAGTTCGTCATGGAGACGGACGAGCAGTTCGACGACTTCTCTCTGGGCGGTGACGTCCAGCGCCGAGGTGATCTCGTCACACAGGAGCACTTCGGGGTCCGCCACCAGCGCCCGGGCGATCGCCATGCGCTGGCACTGCCCGCCGGAGAGACGGGACGGGAACCGGTCCAGGAGCTCCGGAGAGAGGCCGACCTGACTCAGGTAGGATTCGATTCGTTTGTCGTATTCCGGCACCCTGCTGCCCCGCTGAGACGGTTTTCCGTCCCGTTTGGCGGCATTGCGGATACTTTCATAGAGCGATTGGCGGATGGTCATCCTCGGGTCGAAGGACGCATAGGCATCCTGGAAGATGTACTGGAAGTTCCCGTCGAGATGTACATCGCCCACTTCCGGGGTCTCCATCCCGCACACCTGGCGCAGGATCGTGGACTTTCCGGAACCGGACTCTCCGACCACACCGAGGATCTCCCCGCGGAAGACGTCGAGGTCGACGCCTTTCAGGGCCTGGACCTCATTGTCCCGGACTCGGTAGGTTTTGTGGACATCGGACAGTTCGACCGCTTTAGGGTCCGCCGAAGTAAAGGCCGTCCGGGGACGCAGATCATCTTCAAAGTCTGCCACATCATGGAGAAGCTTTTTCGTATAGTCATGGGACGGGGTCGACAGGACGCCCGGAGCACCGCCCCGGTAGTGGCCGCCGACGGGGCCGGACTCCACACAGTCGCCCTTCAGAAGGACGCTGATGGTGTCTGCCATGTAGGCCGCGAGACCGAGGTTGTGGGTGACCAGCAGGATGGCCATCCCGGTCTCGTCCCGCAGCCGCAGCAGTTCATCGGCCACCTGTTTCTGGGTCGTGACATCCAGCGCGGAGGTCACTTCATCGCAGAGGAGCAGCCGGGGTCTCAGGAGCATCAGGAGCGCGATCGCCACCCGCTGGCACATGCCGCCGCTGACTTCATAGGGACAGCTCGAGAGGACACGTCCGTCGGTGGGAAGGCCCAGCGTCTTGAAGACATGGAACACTTCGTGTTCATCGAGTTCTCTTCCGTGGCTCTCCAGTGTTTCTTTGAACTGAGTACGGAAGGTGCGGAGGGGATTAAAGGACGCGGCGGGGTTCTGCGCAATGAGGCCGATCTCATCGCCCAGCAGTTCCCGGCGTTCTTTGTCGCTCATCGCGAGGACGTCGTTCCCCGCAAAAGACATGCTGCCGCCGGTCACTTCCGCGGAATAGGACGTAAGGCCCAGCAGCGCTTTCAGGATCGTGGATTTTCCAGAACCGGACTCTCCGGCGATGCAGTGGATCTCCCCCGGTGCCAGTTCCAGAGAATAGTTGTGGAGCGCCTCAAAGTCCCCGTAGGAGACACAGAGGTCTTTCATGGAGAGCAGGCTCTCTTTCTGCGGCGATGGACGGGCGGTGACAGCCCGGACCGTTTTGATCTTTTTCGTCATAGCCATCACTTCGCCTCACTTACGTCCGAGTAATCCCGGACGGCATCGCCCAGATAGTTGAAGACCATGACGGTCACGATGACGGCGACCGCCGGTACGAACACGGACCAGGGCGCCAGTTGGACATAGGCTCTGGCCTCATTGATCATGGAGCCCCATTCCGCCTTGGGTGGAACGACGCCCAGTCCCAGGAAGCTGAGGCCGGCGATGCCGATCATGTTGGTACCGATCTGGGTCGCGGCGTTGACAGTCAGCGGACCGATCATATTGGGCAGGATATGCCGCAGCATGATCTGCGGTCCGGAACTGCCATTCATCTTTGCCGCGAGGATGAAGGGTTCATGTTTGAGTGCCATCGTGTGGGTCCGGGCAAGGCGGGCATAAAGAGTCCACCCGGTGATCCCGAGGGCGATCATGGCATTGAGCAGGCTGCCGCCGAGCACGCCGGCGACCGCGATGGCAAGGACCATCTGCGGGAACGCCAGGAAGATGTCGGCAAGTCGCATGATGAGGGTATCGAGGATGCCTCCATACCAGCCGCAGAGCATGCCGAGCAGAGACCCGGCGACAAAGGAGACGAACACCAGTACAACGGCCGAGAAGATCGACGTTCTGGCGCCGATCATGACGCGGGACAGGACACATCGCCCGTAACGGTCCGCGCCCAGCGGGAACTCTTTGCAGGGTGCCGCATTCATGTAGGCCGCGTTCGGCATGTTGGGGTCATTGGGTGTCACGTAAGGCGCCACCAGTGCAAAGATGCAGAGGAGGCCCGCCAGTGCCAGCATCACGAGGACTCTGCGGCGCAACTGTTCCCGGGTCAGCTGTTTTTCTTTTTTACGAAACGGATTCATAAACAGCCTCCCCTATTCCAGTTCGACCCGCGGATCGAGCCAGTGGTGGCACAGGTCCGAGAGCAGATTGATGAGGACGTAGACGACGGCCATGATGAGGACGAACCCCTGGATGACGGGATAGTCTCTCGCCGAGATGGCGTCCATCGCGAGTTTGCCGACACCGGGCCAGCTGAAGATGGACTCGACAACGACACTGCCGCCCATCAGAGTACCCACCGCGAGGGCCACGATGGTCATGATGGAGCTCATAGAGTTGCGCAGCACATTGCGGAACAAAACACGGGAGGACTTCACGCCCCGCGCCGTAAGACCCGTGACGTAATCCCGTCCGAGTTCTTCGAGGACTTCTGCACGGATCTGACGGACGAACCTCGATGCCATGGGCACCGCCAGCGCGATCGCCGGCAGGAACAGCCCCTGGACGCTTCCGGTCGCGATGACCGGGAACAGGTTCACCTTGATGCACAGGAAGTACATCAGGAGAATGGACAAAAGGAAGTTCGGCAGCGAGTTCCCGACAAACGAGAGGAGCCGGAACAGGTGGTCCCAGAAACTCCCCCGGTAGACAGCAGACAGGATGCCCGTTGGCACAGAGACCAGCAGGGACAAAAGCAGGCTGGCACCGGCGAGGATCAGCGTTCTTTGGAACGCGGGACCCAGTTTTCCGGAGACCGGCATGCTGTCTTTATAAGACGTGCCGAGGTCCCCGGTCAGCGCGTGGCCGAGCCAGGAACCATACTGCACGAGGAAGGGCCGGTTCAGGCCCATTTCCTCTCTCATATTGTCGATCTGTTCCTGAGTGACCGCCACACCGCTGTTGGAGGACAGCCGCTTCTGTGCGGGGTCCCCCGGGGCGATGTACAGCAGTAAGAACGTCAGGAACGTGATCCCGATCAGGATCGGGACGAGTGAAAGCAAACGCTTTCCGACGTATTTTCCCATGGTTTATGCAGTGATGTCGGTGTCTGCCGAAATGGCATAGAAGTCGAAGGGGTTGTTGTTGGCGTAACCGGTGATACCGGGTTTCAGACAGGTGATCTTGTTGAAGAGACCCACGTAGCCGAAGGCATTGTCATCGATGGCGATCTGGATGATCTGGTTTGCCAGTTCCGCACGTTTTGCCGTATCAGTCTCATGCGCGAGCTGGTCGATGAGCGCTTCACACTGGTCGTTGCTGAAGCCGCCGCAGTCATAGTAAGCACCTTCCCGCAGGGTGGAGTCGATGAAGTAGTACGGGTCACCGGACTTGTCAGCGATCATGCAGTAGAGCGCCAGGTCGAAATCGCCGGACTTGATGTATGTGGCATCGGGGTCTTCTTCCACGGTCAGAGTGGAGTCGATACCGATCGCTTTCAGCTGAGACTGGATGAGGGTCGCCAGCGTATCCAGCGAACGGGCGGCATAGTAAGCGATGTTGATTTTGAGGGGCTGGCCATCTTTTTCATAGATGCCGGAAGCACCCATCGTGTAACCGTCCTGCTCGATGAGAGCCTTGGCGGCGGCCGCGTCGATCTTCTGAGCGCCGTTGACCTTGCCGTATGCAGCAGAGGTGTTGAACGGACCGACGGCCGGAGAGACCGTACCCTTCAGATAGTCGGCGATGGCCTGCTTGTCGACGGTGCCGTTGATCGCCTTGCGGACGTTGTCGGAAAGACGGTTCTTGTTGAGGATGTAGAACTGGAGACGGGTGCCGGGGATGTCCGTCAGAGCATACTTCGAGGGGTCTTTTTTGAAGATCTCGAACGCATCGGCCGTGACGGAGTCGTAGCCCTGGATCTCACCGGACTGCATCGCCATCAGTTTCGGCTCGTCCTCCTGCATGTAGAAGAACTTGGCGCCGTCGAGTTTGACTTCGCCGCCCCAGTAATTCGTGTTCTTTTCGACGGTGACGTCACCTTCCGGAATGAACTCCTTGATGGTGAACGGACCGGTGCCGATGATGGCCTTGTCGAAGTCGGTGATGTGGTCGATATCGATGATGCCGAATTCCGGGCTCGCCAGGTCGTTCGGCAGGATCGGATAGACTTCCGGGCAGAAGACACTGAAGGTCTTGTCATCGACATACTTGTACGTGTACTCTCCGAAATAGGAGAAACGCTCGTTGACGGAAGCGACACGCTGGATGTTCTTGATGACGACTTCAGACGTCACGGGGTTGCCGTTCGAGAAATGGATGCCGTCTTTCAGAGTGATGACCCACTCATTGCCGTTCGCCTCACATTTCTCGGCGAGGACCGGCTGGACGGACATGTCATCGCCCAGTTTGAACAGACCTTCCGTGATGCCGTAGACCGAGGTGTACCAGCCGTAATACTCTTTATGCGTGTCAAGGCTCGGGTACGCAAAGTTTGCGGCAAGGTTCAGGAACTTCGTATTGCCGGCTTCGTTTTCTTCTGTCGTCTGTGTCCCGCTGCAGGCAGCCATGGCGAGGACCATGGTCAGCGCGAGCAGGAGCGCGAAGAGTTTTTTAAGCGGGTTCTGTTTCATAGATGATGTCTCCCCTTAACAAAGATTTTGTTTTTACCCTGTATAAGACAGCCATCGAGACGGCTGCAGTGAACCAGGTGATCGGATAGATGACGACCAGCGCTTCCACGGTACCGTACACATGCAGAAGGATGTACATCAGTACGATGCGGAGCAGGCCGATGTTGAGCAGGACGGTCAGCATCACCGCGAACGAATGGGAAAGCGAACGCAGTGCATCGCCAAAGACCTGCAGGAATACATAGACAAAGTAGAACGGGAACGTGATCCGGACGATGGAGGTGCCGAACGCGATGACCTCCGGGTCCTTCGAGAACAGTCCGAACAGTTGCGGCGCCAGCAGGATGCAGGCCGCACTCATGAAGGCGGTGAACAGGAAGCCCATCCCGTTGGTCACATTCACGCCCTTTCGAAGCCGGTCCCACTGAGCGGCTCCCGCGTTTTGTCCGACAAAGACGGCAGCTGCCTGACCGAAGGACACGATCGGGTACCAGATCAGCAGTTCGACCTCAAAGTAGACCGAGAACGCCGCGATGGCGACAGCCCCGAGGCGATTGATCTCCGCGGAGATCAGAACATTCGACAGCGTGATCAGCATGGCCTGGAACCCCGCCGGTGCGCCGATCGACAGCACCTGACGCAGTTCGGAAGAGAGTTCTTTCCGGGAATACCGTCCGAGAACGAACCGTTCCCGCGGCGAAAGAAGATAGAAAAGGACGAAGAGGGCCACGAGACTCTGTGCCAGCAGGGTCCCGACGGCCGCGCCCACCACTTCCTTGCGCAGGAGGATCAGGAAGATGACATCGAACAGAACGTTCAGGAGGCCTCCCACAATCTGGAACAGCATCGGTCGGAACGAGTCCCCGACGCCCCGGAGCATGCCGAGGCCCAGATTATACAGGACCATGGCCGGTAGACTTAGGCAATAGACCCGAAGGTATGCGCTTGCCATCGGCATGATGTGGTCCGGCGTGTGGACGAGACGCAGATAGACCGGAGCGAACAGCACGCCAAACAGGGCAAACAGCACACTCAGGAAGGTGGCCAGCAGCAAGGCAACCGTCGTCAGGCGATGCAGTCCGTTCTCGTCGTCGGCGCCGTAATAGCGGGCGACCAGGACGCTGACACCGGTCGTCAGTCCGCCGAGCAATCCGATCATCAGAGTGATCAGGTTCCCGCCGGCACCGACCGCGGCCTGCGGATCCGTTCCAAGAAAACGACCGACAATGAGTGTGTCGGTCGTGTGGTACAGCAATTGGATCAGATAGGTCAGGAACAGAGGAAAGCTGAACAGGACGATGTTTCTCCCGATCGGGCCGTCTCTCATATCGATCTGTTTCATTTGATCGCTTTCAGCAGGAACATCGGAGTCGAGGCCCCGTTGAGTTTTTCGATCTCGTTCCAGACCCGTTTCCAGATGTCCCGGTCGACGTCCACGGAAGAGAAGCCGACTTCCTCGAGCATCATCAGGTCGATCTCCGGGCGGGTATAACGGCTGAGGACGAGTTGCCGGGAGATGTTCTCACAGACATTGCTCTCCTCATAGGAATCGTAGCTGTCGACCAGATGGGCCTCCTTCACGTTTTCCCGGTCCGCCAGGAACTCTTCATATTTCTCTTCGTCGAACAGATAGTTATACCAGCCGGCATCGAAATTCAAAAGGGTGCCGCCCGGCTTCAGGACCCGGTGCCAGGACAGGTAGGCCTCGTCCGGGTGTTCGAGGACCCAGGTCACATTCCGGGTGACGATGAAATCGAAGGTGTCGTCCGGGAATGTCAGGTGCTGGGCGTCCATCTGCAGGAAGGTGATCTTCTCGAGGACGCCGGCCGCCATGGCATTGGCCCGCGCCTCCTCCAGCATCGCTTCCGTATAATCGACGGCCACGACATGGTGGCCCAGGGTCGCGAGAACGATAGCAAAAAAGCCCGGACCCGTTCCGATGTCCAGGATGTGGAGCGGCTCATCGCCGATGCCGTTTTCCCGAAGGACCGGCAGCCAGCGGGCAAGCCCGTCTGTATGCAGTTCTGTATTGATGAGATCGGAATAGCTCGAGGCCCGTCGGGTCCAGTATTGTTCGATCTCCTGAAGGAGCGTGCGTGTCTCAGTAGTCGTTGTCATAAACCGTGTTCTCCCAAAAATGATATGCCTTATAACTACAAATACTTTAGCAACACCCTCTCCCTCCTCACAAGCCCCCGGGGGGGTTCTTTTTTGTAAATATGAGACAGCATTCGCGATTTGTCTCATATCGATACATGCGACCGAACAAAAAAGAGTTCCGCATGTCCTGCGAAACTCTCTGTGTTTGTGGCGATTCACGCCTTTTTCTTTTTGACTTTCACTTTGACCGCCTTTTTGGCCGTCGCGGTCTTCGCCGGTTTCGCGACCGGGATGTAGGACTCCTCCGCCGTGACAGGGCCGAGCTTCACGACGCCGTTTTCCACGGGGGCCGGTTCCACTTCGATGCCATCGAAGTCTCCAAAGATGGAGGCGGCTTCCGCGAGGGCGTCCGACGTCTGCGCCGACACCTTCAGTTCCGGTACATCGCCCACCTCGGGGACTTTGAAGTCGTCCATGTCCATGTTGAGGACGTCGACCTGGGCTTTGAGGTCTTCCATTTTTTCTTCGAGGGAAGCGGTCTTGGCTTCCAGCGCTTCGATGTATTCCAGAAGACTCTGCCGGTCCATCTGTTCCAGTTGTTTGAGATCGATATCCACAGGGACTCCCCTTTCCAAAAACAGACCCCGGACAAAATGTCCGGGGTCTTTTACCAGTCCATTTGCTGATATTATACCATTACAGAGCCTTTTCTTCAATGAAGTTCAGGACGTCCTGATAGACGACTTCGCCGTCTTCTTCATTGTGGATCTCGTGGCGTTTGCCTTCATAGAGTTTCATCTGGACATCGGTGTGGCCCTTCTGATAGGCCTCGTAAGTCCACTGGACACCTTTGCCGTACTCACCGACCGGGTCTTCGGAACCGGCGATGAAGAAGAGCGGCAGGTCGGCGGGTGCGCCGGCGATGCACTCATCCTGGCAGATGTAGTCGTTCAGCGTAATGAGGTCGCGGAAGCCCTGGTTGGAGAACAGGAAACCGCAGAGCGGGTCGTCGATGTACACGTCGACGTTCTTCTCGTTGACAGACAGCCAGTCGAAGCCGGTGCGCTTGTCGGTCCGTTTGTTGTAGGAGCCGAATGCGAGGCTGTTCATGATCTTGCCGTCCGCATGCGGAGAGGTCTTCGTGAACAGAGCCGTGGCAAGTTTCGCAGCGCCGATGGCAGGGTTCGGGCCGGCGGTGCCGCAGATGACGGCAGCCTTCAGTCCATCGCCGTATTTGGCGATATAGGTACGGGCGACGAAGGAACCCATGGAATGGCCGAAGAGGACGACCGGGACACCGGGGTTCTGCTCTTTGGCGATGTCGGTGAGCTGCTTCGCATCGTCACGGAAGACGAAGCCCTTGTCGTTGTTCGTACCGAAGTAACCGAGGGGATACTTGTCGTTGACGGACAGGCCGTGGCCGAGGTGGTCGTTACCATAGACAGCGACGCCGTGTTCGGCGAACCATCTTGCCATCCCGTCATAGCGGTCGATGTACTCCGCCATACCGTGGATGATCTGCATAACAGCCTTCACCGGGCCTTCCGGCTTCCAGGAAATGGCATGGATGTCGGCATCTCCGACGACGGACGGGAACGTGAATTCTTCTTTCAAAACTGGCATTGCAACAACCTCCTAAACATTTGCCATCGCAGATAATTCTGCACAAATAACTTAAAAATATTGTACCTGTTTTTGGCATAATATGTCAACGTATAACCGGGATTTGCTTTTCTCTTTTTAATGATATATAATCCTTCCGTCCGAAAGGAGGCGACAATATGTTACTTGTCATCGACGCCGGTAACACGAACATCACCATCGGTGCCTACGAAGGCGATGAACTGCTGTTCACATCCCGGCTCGCGACCGATCACCATGCCACTCGAGACCGCATCGCCGTCGACCTCGCCAGCATCTTCAAGCTGCACGACATCGACAAGAATGGCTTCTCCGGTGCCATCATCTCCTCTGTCGTTCCGGAGATCTCCCGGGCGCTGAAGGAAGCCGTGGAAACCGTCACGGGACAGACTCCCCTGCTCGTTGGCCCCGGCGTGAAGACCGGCCTCAACATCCTGACCGACAACCCCGCGGAAGTCGGCGCAGACCTCGTTGCGGTGTCCGTCGCCGCGAAGCACAAGTACGCATTGCCCGCCATCATCCTGGACCTCGGCACGGCCACCAAAGCCATCGCCCTCGACAGAAACGGTGCCTTCCTCGGGTGTTCCATCGCCCCCGGCATCGAGATCTCGCTGAACGCGCTGTCGAACGGAGCGTCCCTGCTCACCAATATCGGTCTCCGGGCCCCGACCCATGCCATCGGCACCAACACCGTCGACAGCATGACGTCCGGCCTCATCTACGGAAGCATCGATATGCTGGACGGCATGTGTGACCGCTTTGCCGCAGAGATCAAAGACCCGGTCGAGACGATCATCGTGACCGGCGGTCTCAGTTCCGTTGCAGCAGGTTGCCGCAACGAGATGGTGATGGATCAGGACCTCATCTTAGAAGGCCTGAAGCTGATCTACCGGAAGAACCACTGACCGCTGCCCGTACATCGCCCACCGGCACCTTTCCCCACCATGCGCGGCATCCGCAACAAGGCGGAGCCACAGTAAAGGAGAATCAACCATGGGAAAAGAACGAATCAACAAGAACATCCTCTACATGAGTGAGCTCGGCATCCTCATCGCCATCCTCCTGCTCATGGCCTTCACCCCGGTCGGTTACCTCCGCATCGGCACCATGACCATCACGTTCCTGACGGTCCCGGTCGTCGTCGGAGCCATCGTCTGCGGACCCGGCGCCGGCACCATCCTCGGCACCATCTTCGGCCTCACGAGCTTCTACCAGTGCTTCGGCATGGACCCGATGGGTACCGCCCTCATGCAGATCAGCCTCCCGCGCACCTTCGCGTTCACGGTCCTTCCCCGTCTTCTGATGGGCCTTTGCGTCGGCCTCATCTTCAAGGCGTTCAAAAAGCGCAGCGCGGCGGCATACACCGTCACGGCCTTCTTCGGCCCCTTCCTCAACACGCTGTTCTTCATGACGACCCTCATCGCCTGCTTCTGGCACACCGATGTCATCCAGGCCTGGGCCGCCAGCATCCCCGGAGCCACGAACGTCTTCCTGTTCGCCGTCCTTTCCGTCGGCGTCAATTTCATCGTCGAAGCCATCGTCTGCACCATCGTCGGTGCCGCTGTCGCCAAAGCCGTTGACCGCTACGTGAACAAGGCCCCGCAGACCACCCGTTCCATCGTCGAAGCCGGCGAGGAGCCCGTGGAGGATGTCACGGAAGAAGTCGCGGAGACCGCAGCGGAAGCAGAATAAATCGGAACCAGGAGAAACGACCATCCATGGAAACGCTCAAGAACCTTTATTTCAAGCATAAAGAGATCATCAACTACCTGATCTTCGGCGGCCTGACCACCGTCGTCAGCTGGGGCACCTACAGTCTCTTCGTCAAAGCCATCGGCATGTCGGTCAGCGTCGGCAACATCCTGTCGTGGATCTGCGCCGTGCTCTTCGCCTTCGTCACGAACAAGCTGTTCGTCTTCGAGTCGAAGACCTGGCAGCCCGCCACCGCCGTCCGGGAGTTCGTCTCCTTCATCGGCGCGCGCCTCGCCACCGGCGTCATCGAATGGGTCGGTGTCCCCTTCTTCTCGACCCACGGGCTCACCCACCCGCTGTTCGGCGTCAAGGGACTGCTCGCCAAAGTCGTCGTCTCCATCGTCGTCATCATCCTGAACTACCTCTTCAGCAAATTCCTCGTCTTCTTCAAGAAGGAAAAATAAATACGATTTTAAAACACAAAAGAGGCATGACTTCCGTCATGCCTCTTTTTATTATCTGCTGTTTACAAACCAAGCTCCTCGATGTCGCGGATGAGCTCCTTCTGGCGCTCATAGAACATGAGTTCCTGGTTGTGGTCGAAGTACTCCTTGCAGCCATAGCGGCTGATGAAGCTCGACGAGTACAGGTTCGTGGTCAGCTCGGTGACGATGATGAGCATCTCGTTGCCGTTGTCGAAGGCGGTCTCCGCGAACTTGAAGAGGTTCGAGAGCTCGTCGCCGGTCTTTTCCGCCAGTTTCTTCAGAGAAGCGTTCTCCTTCTTGAACTCCTCCTGGAGGACTGCGTAGAGAGCTTCCCCGTCGGCGGGGTCCGCCACACGGGCTGCCGCCAGCATCTTCTCGACGATGTTCGCGGCGCGGTAGGCATAGATGCTGTCCTCTTCGGAGGCCTGACGGCTCCGGCGGGCAGTTGTGCTGTTCATGCGCAGCTTCTCGACGCACTGGGTCAGGACCGCGAAGCCCTGCTCCGCGTTGCCGTCGGAAATGGCGTTCTTCTGCGCCTTCAGTTCCTGGACGACGATCCGCATGGTCTTCTCCTTGTCGAAGACTTCGTGGAAGCGGTTGCCTACGTGTTCGAGCAGGAGGCCGATGACGGTGAGCCGTTCATCGAAGCGGGCCATCTTCGCACGCTCGACGATCTCCTCGGAGATGTCACCGGCAAGGATCTTGTCGATCTGGTAGTCGGATTTGTACTTGTTGTAGAGGTCGTAGTAGATCGCGAACTCTTCTGCGATGCGGTTGTTCTGCAGGTACTGCTTCACGAGGTCGACGGTGACCGGGAACTCGTGCTGCTCGTAGAGGTAGATGATGTCGGACAGGTCCTCCCATCCGCGGGCCGTGACGAAGGTCTTGCCGTCGACGGTGGTCTGGACGAGGTAAAAGTCCGCGTTCTTGATGGACAGGTAGGTCGTGATGGCCGGGTGCACCTTGGCCTCATACGCGTACTCTTTCCAGGCGTTGAAGTCGGGCTCGATGTCGACGCGTTTCAGACGGTCCCAGGTGACGATGTCGAACTCGCGGACCGAGTTGTTGTACTCGGGCGGGTTACCGGCGGTGACGACGACCCAGCCGTCGGGGATCTGGTGCATGCCGAAGGTCTTGAACTGCAGGAACTGCAGCATGGAGGGCGCCAGGGTCTCGGAGACACAGTTGATCTCGTCGAGGAACAGGATGCCCTCCTTCTTCCCCGTCTTCTCCATCTCCTCATACATGGAGGAGATGATCTCGGACATGGTGTATTCGGACACCCGGACGTTCTGGCCGCCGTAGACCTTGTCCGCGATGAACGGAAGGCCGAGGGCGCTCTGACGGGTGTGGTGGGTCATGGAGTAGGAGACCAGCGCGATGTCCAGTTCGGACGCGATCTGCCCCATGATGGCGGTCTTACCGATGCCGGGAGGGCCCATCAGGAAGATGGGACGCTGCCGCTCGACCGGGATGACATAATCGCCGATCTCATTGCGGGTCAGGTAGGACCTGACGGTGAATTTGACCTGTTCTTTCGCTTCTCGGATATTCATACTAAGTCTTCTTCCTCCAATACTAGCTTGATCGCCCACGGGGGCACTTCGGGTTCATAGGATTCATCGCGGATAAAGACGAACGCGGTGTCGTAGGGCGGTTTCCGTTTCGGGAACGTGCCGTAGCCGTCCGTGAAGTAGATGAGGCCCTTGAGCTTCCGGAATTTCTCTTCTTCCAGCAGCTTGTTGACATATTCGAAGGCCGGCCGGAAGTCCGTGCCGCCCTTTCCCTTCAGGTTGAGGTGGGCGATGTACTGCTCCAGCTTCGAGACGTCGTCGATGAACGTGACGTCCTGGACCTCCATGTCCGCCTGGATGAGGTACAGATTGACCTTCGAGAAGAAGTTCTCGGACGCCTTCAGAAGGTTGTACGTCTTCTGCATGAACTTCTGGATAAGGTCGCCGCTCGTGGAAGCGGAGGTGTCGATGACGATGGCGAAGTCCCGGATCCGGTTGACCTCTTTGTACTCGAGGGGTTCGATGAGGGGCATATCGCCGTACAGTTCGAGTCCGTAGGTGTAGAAGACCGTGTCGAACTCGTCGTCGTTGATCATGATCTCTTCGCCGAGCACGCAGAACTTGCGAAGGAACGTCGAATAGTCATAACGTTCTCTGTGGAGCTCCTTGAGCTCCATCAGCATGGCGCTGGACTCGGAGCCCGCCTTGCGCGAAGACGTCTCCATGTCCACCTGGACCCGTTTCGAGATGTCCTCCCACTCCTGCTCCTTCTGAGACTTGTCGTCTCCCCCGTCATCGTTGTCCCGGGGCGGCAGGTCTTCGGTGGGGTCGTGCTCCGGGTTCTCCTGTTTCTGCGGGTCGTTAACCGGACCCGGCGTGTCGCTGGGCTCATGGAAATACCAGAGGTCGTGCTCGTCGGCCTTGAAGAACTTGCGGAGTGTTTTGATCTCCTCGATGTCCTTTCCGCTCTCGAGGAGCCAGCGGTAGATGCGCTCTGCCGTCAGGGTCCGGAACGG
Organism: Clostridia bacterium; assembly: GCA_017461005.1. Classification (GTDB taxonomy): domain Bacteria; phylum Bacillota; class Clostridia; order Oscillospirales; family Acutalibacteraceae; genus RUG420. Next base: position 17,404 of record JAFTZU010000184.1, on the reverse strand, counting down.
GAAGTTCATGGACTGCAGGACCTTTTTCTGAGAGATCTCCCGCTCACAGTGGAAGCAGTCGAGGTCCTGGTCGTTGATGAGGTTCTCGACGGCGATGTCGACCGCGAGGTCCCAGTACTCCTGCTTCACCGCCTCATGGATGAAGGCGTGCTGGAAGATGCAGTGGAGGACCACATGAAGGAGGTCTCTGGCAACGACGGCTTTCTCCTGCTGATATTCATGGATCAGGAACTCCGGTTCATAGAAGAGGAACCGGCCGTCGGTGGCCAGGGACAGTGCGCCCGGCACCGGCATGAGCTTGAACACCGCCGAGTCGAGGTAACGCATGTTCACGACGATGGTGCTCCGGGACAGGATGATGATCCGTCGGGCGATCCGGTCGAGCCGCGCCTCTTCCTCGGTCATCTCGGGTTCCTGGAACCCCTGAGAGGTTTGTTCTGCCATGGAGTCTGCTCCTTACAGTTCGAATTCGTCGGTGGGGTCCTCGTAGCCGCCGGTCTTGTTCCGGTGGTTCATCAGGACCGCTTTTGCCTTGACGTTGCCTTTTTTGTTGGCATAGTCGAACACTTCATCGAAACAGGCGTCGATCTCGCTCTGCAGGAACGAGAAGTTCAGGACCTTGTGGAGCATCGCATCGTTGTCGATGTCCACGAAGAGTTTCAGAGCCTGTTTCGTATATCGCTTCAGATAATTGATGAGCACGCTGCTCTGGAGGTCGTCGCCGAGCAGGCCGACCGCCATATGGAGTTTGTCCTCGAAACGGGACGTGTTGAGGAACAGTTCCTCCGCCACGGCAGGGTCCTGCTGCGTGAAATGGACCTGCGTCAGGGTCTTGCAGCCTTCGAAGAGGTTGCTGCCCTGGACTTCGAGGGACTGCGGGATCGTGACGTCCGTCAGGTTGAGGCAGCCGTAGAACGCGCCCCGGCGGATGCTGTCGACCGACTCCGGGATGACGAGGGTCGTAAGGCCGGTGCAGCCTTCGAACGCCCGCTCCTTGATGGTCAGCAGATGCTCCGGGAGTTCCACGTGTTTGAGCGCGGTACAGTCCTTCAAGACGCCGTACTCCAGGGACGGAAGTTCCCGGGGGAACCGGATGTCACTCAGGGCGGAACAGCCTTCGAAGGCCCAGCCCTTGAGGTCGGAGACGCTCTCCGGGATGACCACGTGGTCGAGTTTCGTGCAGCCCTTGAACGCGAGCGCGCCGATCGTTTTCAGATTCGGCGGGAACTCGACGGTCTCGAGGGAGGTGCACTCGGCAAACGCCACCGAGCCGATGGCGGTCAGCGTATTGGTAAACGTGATCTTTTTGAGGTTCGTGCAGCCTTTGAATGCCCAGTCACCGATGTTGTGGACGCTCTCCGGGAACACGAGTTCCTCGATGTCGGTCCGGTCGGTATAGGCATAGGGCTTGACGCGCCGGGTGCAGTCCGGGATCTGTAATACCGTTGCCATAAACTACTGTCCTCTCTGTGCTCAGCCGACGGCCGGGAAGGCCTTTTCAACGGCTCTGGAGATCTTGTTGAAGTCTTTTTCAGTAAGTCCGGCATTCTTCTGGGAACCGTCCGCGAAGAACACGCCGAGCAGGTAGTAATCTTCCATCTTGATGCAGACCGCATCGGCCACGCCGCGACCGGCGCTGGTTTCCGCGTTCTCGGTATTGTCCGTGTTCTGGGCAAGGTTGCCACCGAGGTAGTCTGCCGTACGGGAGACGAGTTCATCGACCACTTCGAGGTCCTTGCCGGAGCTGGTCTTGAACTTCAGGAAGATGCATTTGCGCTTCTTGTCATAGGCTTTCTTGACGCGGGTCGGGATGTTGTAAAGGTCCTTGACCTCGCCCGCCTTCATGAGCGCGTAGCAGTACTTGGTGCCGGTGGCAGCCGGGAAGAACTCGGTGTCCCAGGTGTGCTTGTAGGAGGCGACATCGTCGTTCATGTTGAAGTTCTCGAAGTTGCCGTAGGTGATGTCGGAACCGACGTCGACATGGTACCAGTTCTCGTCATCGAGCTGGACCATGTTCCAGGCATTGGTGAACGCGGTGTCATGGACGACCTTGCAGGGGATCTCGAGCATCTCCATGAACATCCGGAACGTGGTGGCAAAGCCGACGGAGACGCCGGTGCCGGTCTTCAGGACGCCATAGGGTTCATCGATCTGCGACGAAGAGATGGGGATGTTCACCTGGGAGGTCTCCGCCATTTCCAGGTTCTTGCACATCCAGTTGTAGACGGCCTTTTCCTTCTGGAAGGTGGTCATGTCCTCTTTGATGATGTTCTTCAGAGTGGCAGAGGCCAGGTCGAGGACCTCTTTCTGTTTCGCGTCGAGGCCGCCTGCGCGGTCGGCGAGGTATGCTTTGGAAATGGCCTGCGTGGAGCGGACCGTGTAAAGGTCGGAGATGGTGACGTCATCTTCCTGGGTGTCGCCGGCGACGATGCCCATGCGGGAAACGGCCAGCTGCAGGTCGGAGCCGATGCTGTCGAACTTCGCGACCTTGATGCCGACGAAGATGCTCATGATGGCGGCGAGAAGGCTCAGGACGAGACAGGCCGCGATGAGTTTCAGGACGAGGTCGCTCGCTTTCTGGGAGCCGGCCTTCGGCATCTTGTCCTGGAACGAGTCTGTAGATGAAATAGTTTTCTTAGCCATGGGATATCCTCCATAAGGTTAAAAAGTGCATGCAAATATATTTTTTTAATTATACTATATCTGCCTCTTCTTTACTATAAAAGGTTTTCAATACGATTCCCCGAAAGTGTCTCATGTCAGAAGCGCTGTGGAAACCTTTTACAGACGTTTTTCACAAAGAAATGGTGTTGACAGCATCACGCTAAAGTGGTAAAGTAGGCTCAACAAATTTCATATTTGTCACAAACCGACGACTCAGAGTGAGTAGGCGCGGGAAACTTTTTCAGAGAGCTGCCGATGGTGGGAACGCAGCAAAGGGCACCGACGTTGAATGGACTGAGGAGGGCGGCCGGAAACCGGGCGACCGGGAGTATGGGCCGACGGGTTCTCCCGTTACAGAGAACGGCCTGTGTTGGCAGGCTGACAGAGGTGGGCGATTCATCGCCAACCCGGGTGGCACCGCAGAAGCATCGCTTTTGTCCCGGAGAAACGAATTCCGTGGATGAAGGCTTTTTTTCATGCCTTCCAACGCATCCACAAGATGATTTATGAAAGGATGGTTTCAACAATGAAAACCGCAGCTGACAACAACATCCCTTACAAAGTGTACCTCGATGAATACGAACTCCCGAAGGCATGGTACAACGTCCGAGCCGACATGAAGAACAAGCCGGCTCCCCTCCTGAACCCCGGCACCATGGAGCCCATGACTGCCGAGGAACTGTCCGCCGTCTTCTGTGACGAGCTCATCGCCCAGGAACTCGACAACGAGAACCGCTACATCCCGATCCCCCAGGAGATCCGCGACTTCTACAAGATGTATCGCCCGTCTCCCCTCGTCCGCGCGTACTGCCTCGAAGAGAAGCTGCAGACCCCGGCGAAGATCTACTACAAATTCGAAGGTAACAATACCTCCGGCTCCCACAAGCTGAACTCCGCCATCGCCCAGGCTTACTACGCGAAGAACCAGGGCCTCAAAGGTGTCACGACCGAGACCGGTGCCGGCCAGTGGGGCACGGCCCTCTCCATGGCCTGCGCATACCTCGGCCTCGACTGCCAGGTCTACATGGTCAAGGTCTCCTATGAGCAGAAGCCCTTCCGTAGAGAGGTCATGCGCACCTACGGCGCGTCCGTCATCCCCTCCCCGTCCGACACCACGGAGATCGGCCGGAAGATCCTCGCCGAGAACCCCGACACCACCGGTTCCCTCGGCTGCGCCATCTCCGAAGCCGTCGAAGCGGAAGTCACGCAGGAAGGTTACCGCTATGTCCTCGGTTCGGTCCTGAACCAGGTCCTTCTGCACCAGTCCGTCATCGGTCTCGAGACCAAGGCGGCCCTCGAGAAGATCAACGTCAAACCCGACATCATCATCGGCTGTGCCGGCGGCGGCTCCAACCTCGGCGGTCTCATCGGTCCCTTCATGGGCGAGAAACTGAGAGGCGAAGCCGACTACCGCATCATCGCCGTCGAGCCCGCGTCCTGCCCGTCCCTGACGAGAGGTCAGTTCGCGTACGACTTCTGCGACACCGGCAAGATCACCCCGCTCGCGAAGATGTACACCCTCGGCTCCGGCTTCATCCCGAGCGCCAACCACGCCGGCGGTCTCCGGTACCACGGCATGAGCCCGGTCCTGTCCCAGCTCTACCACGACGGTTACATAGAAGCGGTCTCCGTCGAGCAGACGGCCGTCTTCGAAGCTGCCGAACTGTTCGCCCGCTGTGAAGGCCTCCTGCCGGCTCCGGAATCGTCCCACGCCATCCGCGCCGCCATCGACGAAGCCTTGAAATGCAAGGAGACCGGCGAAGAGAAGACCATCGTCTTCGGCCTCACCGGCACCGGTTACTTCGACCTCGTCGCGTACCAGCAGTTCAACGACGGCGTCATGAACGACTACATCCCGACCGACGAAGAACTGGCAAAGTATGCCGAGACCCTTCCCCCGCAGCCGGAAGAATAAACAGGACTGCGACCTCCTAACAAATACTCAAAAAGAGACCCCGGTCATCGGACCGGGGTCTCTCTTGTTTCGTTATGGACGACCCTTACGCGTGGTAGAGTTTCGTCTTTTCGTAGGTGGGCTCGCAGGTGAAGTTGACACCGAGCTGCTTCAGGATCCGCTCATCGACGGAGGACAGGATGACGGACGAGTGGAACTCGCAGCCCTTGAGCTTGTCGAGCTGGTCGAGGGCCAGTTTCGTGTTTTCGTCGGTCTTCGCGCAGATGGTGAGGGCGATGAGGATCTCATCGACATGGAGCCGCGGGTTGTGGTCGCCGAAGTGGTCGAGTTTCAGCTGCTGGATGGGCTCGATGATCTCGGCGGAGATGAGGTCGATCTCATCCGGGATGCCGGCGAGTTTCTTCAGCGAGTTCAGCAGCATGGCGGAGGTGGCGCCGAGCAGCGTCGTGGTCTTGCCGGTGACGATGGAGCCGTCGTTCAGCTGGATGGCAGCGGCCACGCCTCCGGTCAGTTCGGACACGGTGTTGGCGGCGGCGACGACGGGACGGTCCTCCGGACCGATGTCGCACTGTTCCATGAGGAGTTTGATCTTCTCGACGGCTTCTTCGGTGCCGTTGCCCCGGCGCAGATCCGCGCGGGCGGTGTAGTACCGGCGGATGATCTCCTGCTTGGAGGCCTCACAGACGGCGTCATCGTCGAAGATGCAGTAGCCGGCCATGTTGACACCCATATCGGTGGGCGATTTATACGGGCTCTCACCGTAGATCTTCTTGTAGATGCCGTTCAGGACCGGGAAGATCTCGACGTCGCGGTTGTAGTTGACGGCGGTCTCGCCGTAGGCTTCGAGGTGGAACGGGTCGATCATGTTGACGTCGTTCAGGTCGGCGGTGGCAGCCTCATAGGCGAGGTTGACCGGGTGCTTCAGCGGGATGTTCCAGATGGGGAACGTCTCGAACTTCGCGTAACCGGCGTCCACTCCCCTCTGGTGCTCCTGGTAGAGCTGGGAGAGGCAGACGGCCATCTTTCCGCTGCCGGGGCCGGGGGCCGTGACGACGACGAGGGACTTTTTCGTCTCGATGTATTCGTTCTTGCCGTAGCCTTCATCGGAGAGGATGAGCGGGACATTGCTGGGGTAGCCGGCGATCGGGTAATGGCGATACACCTTGATGCCGAGGGATTCGAGGCGCTTCTGGTATGCGACTGCCTTGTCCTGGCCGGCGAACCGGGTCAGGACGACCGAGGACACGTTGAGGCCGTAGGAACGGTAGGCGTCGATGAGGCGCAGGGCATCCATGTCATAGGTGATGCCGAGGTCGCCGCGCTTCTTGTTCTTTTCGATGTCGCCCGCGTTGATGACCATGACGACTTCCGCGTCATCTTTCAGCTGGGCGAGCATCCGCAGTTTACTGTCCGCCTCAAAGCCGGGCAGTACGCGCATGGCATGGTAGTCGTCGAAGATCTTGCCGCCGAACTCGAGGTACAGCTTGCCGCCGGTGCTCTCGATGCGTTCCTTGATGTGGGACGACTGCAGTTTCAGATATTTGTCGTTGTCGAATCCGATTCTTGACATAGGGGCCTCCCGTTTTCGGTTCATTTCTCTCACTGGTTTTTTAACTCAATAAGTTTACAATATCTGCCCGTCCTTTGTAAATAAGAAATCGCCCGAAACCGAGAGGTTCCGGGCGGTTTTTTGAACGGTAAGGACTCAGGCCTCTTTGTGAGCCGTTTCCTCGTGGAGTTTTTCGATCGCTTCCTCTTCCAGGACCGCTTCTTCGTCAGCCTTCGCAAAGATCGGACGGAAGATGGTATGGATCAGGAATGCGAAAATGCCGGCGGCCACACTGAAGAGCGCGCCCATCTTGGCGGCACCCTGGACCGCGAGGTCGGTGTAAGCGGCATTCGTCACGAACAGGGCAACGGTGAGGCCCGTACCGCCGACGATGCCGGCGACGATGACGTCGAGGTTCGACATGCCCTTCGGCAGGCCGAACTTGAAGCCGTGACCGAAGACGAAGGTGAAGAGCGAGATGCCGAACATCTTGCCAACGATCAGCGAGATCATGACGATGAACGTCAGAGCGCTCATGACCGAGAAACGGACGCCGGCCATGGCAAAGCCGAAGAAGAACAGACCGTAGTCCACGATGGGGCTGACGTTGTGTTCAAACTTCGTGAGGGTCGTCTCTTTGCCGAACTTCTCGAGAGCTTCGAACTCCTTCTTGTTGTTCGGAAGGAACGGGACGATGAAGACGAGGGACAGTGCCGGAGAAACACCGGTCTTGAAGAGACCGAGCCAGCAGAGGATGCCGCCGACGAGGATGTAGGGCCAGTAGCTCTTGACCTTCAGTTTCTTGAACGCGAACGCGACCAGCATGCCGGCGAGGACCAGCAGCAGGAAGATCGGGCGGATCGGCTGTCCGGGGGTCGGGTAGAAGATGGCGATGATGGCAAGGCCGATCGCGTCATCGGCGACCGCCAGAAGCAGCAGGAAGCTGACGGCAGGATGGTCTTTGCCGAAGACCAGCTTGGCGAAGAGCCAGGCCAGCGCGATATCCGTTGCGGTACAGATGCCCCAGCCGTTCGACCAGTCCGGATGACCGAAGAAGTGGTTGAGGAGCAGGAACAGACATGCCGGGCCAAGGACGCCGCCGAGGGTGGCCATCAGAGGTGTGACGGCTTTCTTGATGGGGTTCAGAGCGCCTCCGGGAGACAGTGCATGGACGATCTCGATGCCGGCGGTCCCGAAGAAGAACACCATGAAGACGTTCTCGACGAACCAGGCGAACGTGAACTTGCCAAAGAACAGATGCTCCTCGATCCAGTACTCGTACCAGTGGGGCGCGACGTTCGCGACCAGCAGGGCGACGAGGACACCCAGGATCAGGGGGATGGAGTAAGCGCGGATGATATCGTTCGAGATATGGCTGAGCTTACTCGGTTGTTTTGTGTTACTCAAACTTGTCACCTCTCAAAAGGATATGAATATATATTAAGATTTCTCGCGGGACTTTTCAAGGGAAGCACCAAAAATCGGATTACATTTTACAATCTTTATCAGAAAGAACGGGAGCTTCTCCACCCATCTGTCCCCTGTTTTCTTTTCGTAATTGGCACTTTTCAAAGGAACACTTTGGCGATATACTGTCTGCAGCATCTGACTCCAAAGGAGAAAAATATCATGAAACGCGTACTGACCATCCAGGACATTTCCGGCGTCGGAAAATGCTCCCTGACGGAAGCGCTCCCCATCATCTCGGCGGCCGGCATCGAGTGTGCTGTCCTCCCCACCACGGTCCTCTCGACCCATACCGCGTTCGAGGGATTCACCTTCCATGACCTCACGGACGACATGCCCGGCATCGCGGACCACTGGGCCGCCCTCGGACTCGAGTTCTCGTCCATCTACACCGGTTACCTCGGCAGCATCCACCAGGTGGAACTCGTCGAGAACATCATCGACCGGTTCCGCACTGAAGACACCCTGGTCGTCGTCGACCCGGCAATGGCGGACAACGGCAAGCTCTACGCGGGCTTCGCCCCCGAATTTGTCGGGGCGATGAAGGGCCTCTGCGCCAAAGCGGACGTCGTCGTCCCGAACATCACGGAAGCGTCGTTCTTACTGGGTGAGGAGTACATCGCCGAAGGGTATTCGAAGGAATACATCCGACGGCTCCTGAAAGAGCTCGCCGACCTCGGCCCCCGCTACGCGGTCCTCACCGGCGTCTCCTTCGAGGAGGGAGAACTGGGCGGCGCCGCATACGACAAAGAGACGGACACGTTCTTCACCTACTTCACCGACAAGGAACAGAAGTCCTTCCACGGCACCGGAGACCTCTTTGCCTCCGCCCTCGTCGGCGCCCTCGAAAATGACTTCTCCATCGAGGACGGCATCCGTATCGCGGCAGAGTACACCCTGGCCTCGCTCCGGGCAACGCTGAAGGACCCGGAAGGCCGCTGGTACGGCGTCAACTTCGAGGAGGCTCTCCCCACTTACCTGAGACTTCTCGGCAAGATCTGACCATCGGGAGTTCACGATTTATCTATTTTCGTTTGGACCGTTTTGGAGTACAATATAAGTGGAGGAAATGGCCCTGACTGTAAAAACGATAAGAGGTGAACACCATGAAAGAAAAAGTCATCATCCACATCTCCAGAGAGCACGGTTCCTTAGGTCATGTCGTCGGCGAACAGCTGGCGGAGCGACTGGACTGCAAACTGTACGACAAGAAACTCATCGAAGAGATCGCGGAAGAGCACGGACTCGACAAGGAGTTCCTCAAAGAGTACGAGGAGAAGCCGAAACGTTCCCTTCTTTACAGACTGGCACAGGGCGTTTCCGCAGACCTCGAAGAGGAACTGACGAAGCAGGTCTTTGAAAAGATCCGCGGCGTCGCCGAGACGGAAGACAGAGCCGTCATCGTCGGCCGCTGCGCCGGCACGGTCCTGAAGGAGTATCCGAACGTCGTCAACGTCTTCCTCACCGCGCGCATGTCGAACCGCATCCGCAACATCATGGAGTACTACGGCATCGACTACGAGACCGCGCAGAAGCGCATTCTGGACGTCGACAAAGACCGTCAGCGCTTCCACGACACCTACTCCGACACGAAGTGGAAGAACGTCGACAACTACGACCTCGTCATCAGCACCACCGACCTCGGTGTGGACGGAGCCGTCGACCTCATCCTCAACTACATCGCACATCTCGACTGAGCATGCAAGACGCCCGGGCCTCACGGTCCGGGCTCTTTTTGTCGGCAGCACCTTTTATCAAAAGAGGAAAAATGTTTCGATTTTTGAAATAAATCCGCTTTTCCCGTTTACGGCATTCGAATCCGTTTGTTATAATGTTTTCATGTATTAAGAGACCAACCTATGGATGAGGTGAACTCCATGACACAGAAAGTCATTGTCCATGTAGCAAGAGACCACGGCAGCAAAGGCTCCGTCATCGCGGAAAAACTCGCGGAAGTCCTGAACTGCAAAGTCTATGACGACAGCATCATCGACGACATCGCGAAGCAGCACGACCTCGACCCCGAAGTCCTGAAGAACTACGACGAGAAGCCCCGTCGTTCCATCCTCTACCGCCTGTCCCAGGGCGGTGGTTCCGACCTGCCGGAGAAGATGATGCAGTACATGTTCGAGTACTTCCAGCACATCGCCGAGACCGAAGACAGAGCCGTCATCGTCGGCCGCTGCGCCGGAGAAGCCCTCGAGAACGTTGACTACAATGTCAACGTCTTCGTCACCGCGAAGACCGGGTTCCGCATCAAGAACGTCATGGAGGCCTTCGACCTCACCTTCGAAGAGGCGGAGCGGCGCATCGCCGAAGTGGACAAGGCAAGACAGCGCTTCCACGAGACCTACTCCCGGAGCCGCTGGCAGACCTTCGAGAACTATGACCTCATCATCAACACGACCGAGATCGGCATCGACGGCGCGGTCAAGATGATCCTCGAGTACCTCGACCTCCGCTTCCCGGAAGAGCCGGAAGAGGAACCGTACGACTAAATCGCCACAGAAAAACAAAAATCGCTCGAACCGTATGGTCCGGGCGATTTATTCTTTCTGTTTTCAGAGGATCTCCTGATAGGGCCTGTCCTTCGCAGTACCCATCTTCCAGGCTTCCCGCAACACTTCGATGGCGCTGTCGCGGAACTCATTGAGTGGCACCTGCTTGTGGTGGAGCCAGTCGGTCCAGAGACTGATGGCACCGGCGGCGACGAATTCGGAGTAAAGGCTCGCCTGGTAGTCAGAGGACCAGCCGTCCCACCCCTTATAGTAGTCGAGAAGCGACTGTTTCAGAACATTTTTGAAGTCGTTCTTCAGGAACATGAAGGTCGTGTCCCGGGACAGCTTCTCAAAGAATGCCATGTTGTCCATCATGATGACGTTCAGCGAATCATAGAAGTAGACGAAATCGAAGGGCGCGATGTCATTGGCCCGTTTCAGAGCCTCCCCCGCATCCAGTTTCGCCTGGTTCTCTCTGCCCCGGCGCTCGGACTCCGCGAGGATCTCCATGAGCCGGTCATGGATCATCTGTTTGAACTCGACGAAGACATCCTGAACGGTCTGGTAGTGCAGGTAGAAGGTCTTGCGGTCGATGTCCGCGGTGCGGGCCAGTTCCGAGACGGTGATCTCGTCGATCGCCTTCGTCTGGACGAGCTGAAAGAACGCGTAATAGATGTTCTTTTTGGTGCGAGCTACACGGCGGTCCATCGCCCACGCCTCCTTTTGGTAAATTTTTCTTTGCAAAGCATGTGTTCAGTATACCATGTTCCTCCCCAAAATGAAAGAAACCTGTGGAATAAGTCCCAGTTTCTGGAGAACTGGCAATTGAAGGGAAAGTTTTTCGACTCTATGATGAAGTCGTAAGTTTTGTCTGAAAAGACATCCGTGTGAGAATTTGAAAGGAGATCATTATGAACATCTTTCAGAAACTGACCTACGGATACTCCATGCTGGCAGACGGCTCCTTCGCAGACGTCTCCGGTCAGGACTTCGTAGATCATCTGTCCATCGGCGCTCCCGGCTGGGTCGGCGCCTGGGTCGCGGTCGGCCTTGCGGTCCTCTTCGGCCTTCTCGTTTACGTCTTCCCGGTCATCATGACCGAGAACGAGCACATCCAGTGCTACCCGCTGTGGCTCCACTGCTTCTACTGGGCAGCCGACTTCATGGGCATCTGGGTCTTCATCCATGCATGGGCCAAGTATGACCACTTCCTGCTCTTCCTGCTCCTCGCCATCGGTGAGGCCATCTGGGTCGGGATGGAAACCTACTGTCTGACCCGCGCCATCCAGTATGAGCACTCCATCATCTGGAAACCCGGCACATCCACCAAGACCATGGTCGCCGAGATCGTCGTCCTGACCCTCTTCATGTACCTCTGCCTCAACTTCCTTCGCTTCGAGTGGCACGATGAGACCATGTGGAAGTTCTGGATCTTCACTCAGGTCCTCGTTACCACCGTCCCGGTTTGGGAAATGCGCAAACGCGGATACAAATCCGGCAACTGCCTTGCACTGTCCATCACCTTCATCTGTGTTGCCCTCGTTTCCTTCAACCCCTGGTGCAACATGTGGCTCGCCATCAAGCCGGAGTTCTTCTCCCTTCAGGCGAACCCCTGGTACTACCTGACCGGTCTCTTCTGCACCGCGTCCGCTATCTATGGCCTGTACACCTACATCAAGCTTCCTCCGAAAGAGGACGTTATGAACAGCGGCAAGAAAGCCATCCTGAAATAATCGAGTCTCATTTACCTCTTAGCTCAAAACTCAAGACTCCTGAAAAAACCGACTCCGTCGCAAGACGGGGTCGGTTTTGTGTTGTTCATTCGGTTGTGCCTGCTGTGGCGATGTACGCTCAGTCCTCTTTCGCCTTGACCGCGCGGACGGACTTGACGACGCCCTCCTGCAGGGAGTGGCTCTTGTGGACGACGACTTCCTCGTCGTAGACCGCGAACAGGTCGTCCATCTCTTTTTCGTCCATCTTCGGGGTGATCAGGGAGACCAGCGGGACCAGGATGAGGCCCACGATCATGGTGATGGCACCGGCGTTGATGGGAGACGCGATGTAGTGGAAGAACATGTTCATAACGGTGAACAGGACGCCCCAGGCAAAGGAGACCCACACGGAGAGCTTCGTGACGTTCTTCGAGTACAGACCGTACATGAACGGCGCGAGGAACGCACCGGCGAGGCCGCCCCAGGAGACACCCATCATCTGGGCGATGAATGCCGGCGGGTTGAACGCCAGAGCGACAGAGATGACGATGAAGACGGCGATCAGCACACGCATGACGATGAGCTGGGTCTTCTCGCTCATGTCCTGCCAGAAGGTCTTCTTCAGGAAGTCGAGGGTCATCGTGGAACTGGAGGTCAGGACCAGCGAGGACAGGGTCGACATGGAAGCGGACAGGACGAGGACGATGACGATACCGATGAGGATATCGGGCAGCGTCGACAGCATGGACGGGATGATGGCATCGAAGGCGATGGAGCCGTCCGGGTTGTGGACGCCCGGTACATCGCCAAACAGTCTGCCGAAACCGCCGAGGAAGTAGCAGCCGCCGGCGACGACGAACGCGAAGAAGGTCGAGATGACCGTACCGGTCTGGACGGACTTCTCATCCTTGATGGCATAGAACTTCTGGACCATCTGCGGGAGACCCCAGGTACCGAGGGACGTCAGGATGACGACGCCGAGCAGTGCGAGCGGGTCCGGGCCGAAGAAGCTCGTCAGAAGGCCCTCTGCGCCCTGCAGAGCGGGTTTTGCGACGTCGGACGCATCGATGATGGAAAGCTCCTTCATGGCGTTCAGGAAGCCGCCCTGGCCGTGCAGGACCGCACCGATGACGGCGGCGATACCGCCGAGCATGATGATGCCCTGGATGAAGTCGTTGAGCGCGGTGGCCATGTAGCCGCCGGCGATGACGTAGACCGCGGTCAGGAGCGCCATGATGATGATGACGACATGGTAGTCGATGCTGAAAGCCATCCCGAAGAGACGGGACAGACCGTTGTAGACACCGGCCGTGTACGGGACCAGGAAGACGAACGAGATGATGGAACCCACCACCTGAAGCGCCTGGGAATCGTACCGCTTGCCGAAGTACTCCGGCATGGTGCGGGCGTCGAGCTTCTGGGTCATGATGCGGGTACGGCGGCCGAGGATGATCCACGCGAGCAGCGAACCGATGAGGGCGTTCCCCAGACCGATCCAGGTGGACGCGAGGCCGAATTTCCAGCCGAACTGGCCGGCGTAACCGACGAACACGACGGACGAGAAGTACGACGTACCGAAGGCGAAGGCGGTGAGCCAGGGGCCGACGGTCCGTCCGCCGAGGACGTAGTCATTGACGTTGGTCGCATGTCTTCTCGACCAGAAGCCGATGAAGATCATGACCCCAAAGAAAATGATCAGAAGAATGATCTTGATTGCCAAAATGATTTCCTCCAAACTCTCACTAAGTTCTCACTTTAGTGGTTTAAACTGTAACGGTTTAAATTATAACGGTTTAAAGTTCAAAAAGCAACCCTTTATTATCACTATTTTCAAAGGGGCGTCAGGCTTTCCCCTCGGTCCGACCCCCGAAGCCCACAGCCCTCCTCTCTCCGCTCCGCGGCGACGACGCCGGACCGAACCTTCGGGGAAACCTTCCGCCCCTTCTATAACAAAAAAGCGGTGCCCTGACACTTGCAAGATCAGAACACCGCGATCCTCGTGAGGAGGATAAAAATGGCTTAAAGGTTCCAGTCCCCTACTGCCTTCTGGACGGGCGTGAAGCCCTTTGCCACGAAGTCTGTTTTGAGGAACTCTTTGACGAAGGCCTCTGCCGCTTCACGGTGCGCCGTGTTTTTGGCGATCATGATGGCGTGCAGGACCGTCGTGCCTTTGACGACCTTTCCACCGTCGACCGTGAAGGTGACGGAGTTGTAGAGGTCTTCATAGGCCGGGTCTCCCTGGCTCATCTCCGGCGGGAGTTTGGCGTACTCAGCGCCGCTCGAAGCCGGACCGCTGAGGTAGGTAAAGCGATACTCGCCGTCTTTCAGAGGCGGCAGTCCGGGTTTGCGTCCGGGGCCGCCGGGGCCTTTCCCGGGACCGCCCGGAGGCGGACCGAACGGGTTGCGTTTGTACTGATCCCGGTCGAGACCTTTGTACTTCGGGTGGTGCAGGAGCTTGTCCGAGAGCCCGTCTTCGACCTTGTCGGCAAGCATCATCGCCATGACAGCGCGGTAGCCGCTGGGGTCGTCGTAGGGGTTCGTATGCTTCACTTCAGACGCCGGGTCCAGCAGGACTTCTTTCCAGTTGTCGCTGTTGATGCCTTTGCCGGTGATGCACATCTCGTTGCCGCCCCAGACGAAATATCCGTCTGCGAAGTCCGGCATGAGCTGTTCGTCGATCGCCGACTGGTCGGCAAGGATGAGAACATCGAGGTCCTCCCCTCCCAGCAGCCTGTTGACACCTGCAACGGAACCACCGCCGCTGAATTCCACTTCGAGGTCCGGGTGCTCCGCCTCAAAAGCTTCGACCGCCTGCTTCGCGAGGCGCATCGCCACACCGGCGGAGAATACTTTCAGGTCTGCCATAGGGGCCTCCTTACTTCTCGGGACGGGTCTCGAACCAGGTGATGTCAGTCTGTGTCGGCAGGAAGAAGTACCAGCCGCCGTCCTTCTCGGTCAGGAACTGGTCGACATTCTTGCGGAACTGGACCGGCTCGACACATTCCGGATGACGGGACAGGCAGATGAGGTCGTCGTAGGCCTCTTCCTTCGTGGCATACCACTTGTCCCAGCCTTCATCGATGGTGGTCACGTGGCGCTCGATGCCGCGTTTGTCGAGTTCGGCATAGAGGTCGTGGAACAGACCGCCGGGGCCTCTTCCGGGACCGCCTTTGTCGCCCTTCGGAGGCATCGGCGGACGGGGACGTTTGTCGAAGGGCTTGAGTTCCGGATACTGCTCCATCGCCTCTTCGCTGTAAACGTCCTTGAAGAGTTTGCCGCGGGACATGGGCAGGTTCGGTGCTCCCTTGGCCCACATGATGTTGACGGCGATGCGCCGTGCCGCTTTCTCAAGCATTTCAAAGGTGCTGGGGCCGCCGCCACCGCGGGACTGGATGATGACATCCACTTCCGGGATCGTGTTGCCGATCTCGGTCAGCTGCCAGTCCGCCAGAACGAATTCGACGTTTTCAACGCCGGCGGCAGCGCAGTTCTTTTTGCATTCCTCGAGCATACCTTCCGAAGCGTCGAGGCAGATGACCTTCTTGACACGCTTCGCGGCCTGGATGGCCACACGCCCGGGACCGCAGCCGCAGTCGAGGACGACGTCATCCGGCTTCAGCGGGATGGCATCGAGCTGTTTGTTGGTACCATTGACTTCCATGAGAGTCATGAGGCTGTAGTACTTGGCCTCGACGTCCCACATGTTTTTCATCGTAACAGTACCGTCCGGGTTCTTGACTTCGACCATGCGGTAACCCTTGGTCTGGAAATCTTTTTCCGGCATAGTGTTCTCCCTCCCTGTTATTCAGAAGTTTTGGCGATGTAGTCCCAGTCGAGCTCATTGGGGTCCCAGCCGAGGACGTACATCTGGCTTTCGTACGCATATCGCCACAGGCCGTCTTCGGTCTGTGTCATCCGCTTGTCCACGTTGGAGCGGAACACGTCTTCCCGGTCCTCGTCCACATGGCCGAGGTTGCGCAGGTAATCGTAGACTTCCTCCTTCGTGGCAGCGGTATGCTCCCAGGCGCCGTCCGCGTAGGTGATGGTCGGGAACGCGCCGAGGTTATATAAAAGATTGAACTGGATGCTGAGGTTCACCGGGTTTGCACGGCCGGGGCACCCGACGAGGGTGTCCAGCGGGACACCGGCGAACGCTTTCGCGGGAGGCATGTTGTTGAGGCCGGGGCGTCCGCCCGGAAGGCCCTCCTTCGCACGCTTCTCCCACTCAGAATTGCATCCGTCAAAGAGATCTCTCATTACGAATCGGTAAGGGTCCTTAGTAAAGGACAAAAAATAACAGTACTGCGTAGCGCAGCGACTGAACTTGACGGCATCCGCCTGAGGCGGGCCGATGACGGACACGGCGATGTCTGCCACCGGGATCTCTTTGCCCGGTTCACAGGTATGCCAGTTGTCCACTTTGACGATTTCGACATTGTCGAGGCCTTCTGCTTCCGCATTGCGTTTGCAATGGGCGAGCATGTTCTCTCCCCCGTCCAGAGCGTAGACCTTCTTCGCTTTCTTCGCGAAGGGAATGGTCGTTCGCCCGGTGCCGCAGCACGCGTCGAGGACCGTCGTTTCCTTGTTCACTCTGGTACAGGCATCCACCTGAGCCTGTGTGAAGTTCTTTTCAAAATCGATGCGAAGCTGCCATCCGTCTGCGCCTCTGTCCCAGGACTGAGCCGCCTCGATGGTCGTGCTCTGCGCCCAGCCGGTGTACTTTTCCAGCTCGCGCCAGTCGATGAGTGCCATACTGTTCACCCTTCTTTGAAAATGAGCCGGGCGGGCGGACCTGCCCGGCTCTGTGTTTGTGTTAAGTCAGGTCGTTACAACGTCCGATCAGACGACTTTACCATTCTTGATGGTCTTGCCCTGATAGGTGCCGTTGAAGTTGAAGTTGACCTTGGAGTTCTCGACCTTCCAGGTACCATACTGGTTCGAGAAGAGGCCGTTCTCCTTGAAGGTGACCTTGCCGTTCGTGGTCTTCCACCAGCCATACTTGTTCTGGTAGATGCTCTGAGCGTTGAAGTCGACCTTGGAGTCTTTGACTCTCCACCAGCCGAAGTTGTTCTGGAACACGCCTTCTTCCTTGAAGGTGACTTTACCGTTGGTCGTCTTCCACCAGCCGTAAGCATTCTGATAGATGCCCTGAGCGTTGAAGTTGACCTTACCGTTCTCGACTCTCCACCAGCCATACTTGTTCTGGTCGACGCCGTTGTGGGCGGTATCGATCTTGCCGTCGGTGTAGTAATACCAGTTGCCATCAGCAGCTGCGGAGTCTGCAAGACCTGTGAACTTGTTCTCAGCAGGTTTAGCGTTCGGATCAGTCGTGCCACAGCGGGTGCACTTGCCATCCTTGAAGTCGTGGCCGAGAGCAGGGACGACTTCCTGAGCCTTAATCACTTTGTCGCAGTCGGCACACTTTTCGCCGGCAGTAAGACCTGTCTCAGTGCAGGTAGCCGCTTTGGCAGGGATAGCAGTCACATTGTGAGCTCCACCGTTCGGGCATTTTTCTGCGTCTGCACCGATGCCCTGGGTCCAGTCGATATCCCAACCGTCTCTCTCGCCTGTTTTACCGTTTTGATAGAGTAGTTTATCT
>JAFTZU010000183.1 GCA_017461005.1 Clostridia bacterium | reverse complement strand
GATCTCACTGCCATCAAGGCCGGGGTTGAAGATCTCATGAACGCAACCGGTCTCTTCCGCTTTTTTCAGTGTTTCGATGACTTCTTCGCGGGTCAGCTGTCTGCCGCGACCGGTCTTGATGTAGAATTCCGCATAGTCGCCAAGCTGGATGCACATGTTCTCGATCGGATGCATGCAGCCTTCTCCCAGCAGCTTTTTGGAAGTACGACAGACACAATCGGCCGCCGAGTACATATCGGTCTTGTTCACATATTCGAGGACCTGATCGTAAGAGGTGGCATGAGTGGAAGCGGCGATCTCTTTCATGACCGGAATGACTCTCATGCCGCCGTCGTCCGGGTTAAACCAGGAAACGACAGGGCCTACCATCGGCAGCATTTCACCAAACAGGGCGGCCGTTTCCTTGTCCATATATTTTCCCATCATGAACTCATCGATACCGGGGGCCCATGTTTCAAGCCGGTAAAACTTTTTCTCTCCAGCCCATTCGCAGAAGATGCAACCCTTTTCAGCAACGCTCCAAAGGGTTTCTTCCACGTATTTTTCATCTTTCCCGGAAAGCTTTGCAATCTCTTCCACCGGCTTCGGGATCTTTTCAAGGTACATACAGAGCTCGCACTCTTCGTCTGTCAGTACCTTTTTGAACCACTTGACAAACAGGAAATCCTCCGGCAAACGAATCGGAACGTTGTACCAGACCCGGGTGATCTTGTCTGCCAGTTTTGCTTGTATACTTCTTGCCATAGAATCCTTCCTTCCCATAAAAAATCCTATCATTCGACGAACACGTGTGCAAATATCTTGCACACGTGTTATCGTAGCACTTAAGCCGTTTTTCGTCAATTGGTTGCAGGAAAATTTGTGTGGGATGTTGAATGGGAAGGCGATTTGTTGTAAGATATGACCAACTTATATGGAAATCAGGTGGCGCATGAATACTTCAGAACAGAATTATAAAGCGATCCGTAAGACCGCCATGGAGCTTTTTCGGAATAGAGGCTTCGATAACGTTACCGTAAAAGAAATCTGTGAAGCTTCCGGTGTTCCTCGTCGTTCTTTTTACGCACTGTTTGAGAATAAAGACCAGCTGATCCTGTCTTATTTTGATTTGAATCAGGAACTCTTTCTGGACGTCGACAGTTTCACCGAACTGATGTTACTGAATGATTCTTATTCGAAGTTGCTCGGGATCGTCAGTAATTACCTCGATCTTCTGGAGAAGAACGGTCGAAACTTTCTGTCTCAGATCTTTCGGATCGGCACCCAGGACGATCAAAACATTCTCTCTGTCTTGGCAAGCGGGATGAAAGATCTTTCGAGCCAGTTTATCAAAGAATGTCAGGAAGATGGCTCTGTCCTGAACCAGACAGACCCGGATCTGTTATGGGAATCTCTGACGACGTTTCTGATCGGTATTTGTTATCTCTGGTGCTGTGGGGAACCATTCCCATTGAAAGAGACTGCTTTGTCCCGCTTTGAAGATATTATCGGTACCCGACCGGAACTTCGAAAACACCATAACGATACACTGTTTCTTTATCATGAAAAGAATTGAACCGACAGCCTGTCATGTTCTCGCATGACAGGCTGTTTTTCTGAAAGCGACATTGTTATGCGGTTTGTTGGAAAACCGATAGGATACAATTTTATGTATCGCGGCCAAACCATCAATTTTTTCTGTCAACGTAACATATAGAACAATGACCCGGAAAAGCGTCCTTTTATTTGACATAACATGTGATATATTGTACGCGGATAAAAAAGAACCTGTTATATTGGGAATTCGAAGGAGATACTTTATGGCAATCATGAGACTTGCGGATACGTTCCGTTCCGCGTCTGAGGACAAGACCGACGTCCAGTATTACATCTGGTACGATCCGGACGAGGCGCCGAAAGCCTGCCTGCAGCTGACCCACGGTGTGGCGTGTTACATCGACCGCTATGAAGAACTGGCGCGGTTCTTCGTCCGCAACGGCTACGCGGTCTGCGGCATGGACAACCTGGGCCACGGCCGTACCGCCGGCCTGGAGCGCCTCGGCATCATGCCGGACGACGGCGCCGACGCGGTCATCGAAGACATGCATACGCTGACCGGCATCATGAAAGACAAGTTCCCGGGACTTCCGTACATCTTGCACGGACACAGCCTCGGATCCATCTACGCGCGCTGCTACTGCATCAAATGGTCGGACGAACTCGACGGCGCCATCTGGGAAGGCTCCGGCTGGGTCCCGTCGCTGGTCGAGTACCTGGTCCCGGTCATGCAGAAGATGTCCGAAGTCGGCGGCCCGGAAAACTCCAACAAACTGATGGCCGATGCCGGCAACGTCATCCTGGACCTCGGCATTTTCCCGCCGGAGACGCTGCTCGCGTGGCTTTCCAAAGACAAGGTCAACCAGAAGCTGTACATCGCGGACCCGTACAACGGCGCACCGGCTTCCAACTCCATGAACCGCGTGCTCATCGAGAACCTGGCCAAGTGCAGCAAAAAGGAGTGGTTCAAGGCGATCCGCCACGACCTGCCGGTATTCATCTGTTCCGGTAAGGCGGACCCGATCGGCCTCTGGAGCTGGGGCATCCGCCGTCTGTTCCTGAGCTGTGTCGACTATCTTGACAACATGACGTTCAAGCTTTATGACGGCCGTCACGAGATCCACAACGACTTCTGCAAGGACGAAGTTTACGCCGACCTCCTCGACTTCTGCAACGAAGTCGCAGACGGCGCCTACAAGGAGGCATAACAAAGGTTCCGTCCTCGTTACAAGGTCCGCTTCTCGCAGCTGTTTGGAGACTATAGCGCCTGCGGCGCACCGCTCCGAGTGCGATTGTAACTAGTCCGAAACTTTGTTATGCATATAAAACAATGAAGACCTCTTCGAATCCGAAGAGGTCTTTTCTCATGCTATTTGATGTTTAGTCGCGGAAATTGAATTCGTCTTTGTGGTCTTCCTGGAACTGACGGTAGAGCTTGTTCAGGAGCTTCTGGTCTTCGATGATGTCGAAGTCCTGCTCACCGTCGTCGCTCTCGACGAGCTGCAGGATGAGTACTTCTGCGTTGTCTAAATCGCCTTCAAGGGGGAGGAGGGCAACATATTTGCAGTGGTCATACTCGATGTAGTCCAGAAATTCGAAGGGGACTTCGTTTCCGTCTTCGTCGTAGAGTGTGATGAGGTTCTCGTTCATAGGAATACTCCTTTGTCGTCGTTGGTATGGACACATTGTAACGGATTTTGAGTGGCTTCGCAACCGTAGGTTTTGTACGAAGAAGAGGAAGTGTTCACTATATTTGTTAAATAATTAACAAATAGGGGATTTCAACCGATCATCAATAGGGGCTCTGATGACGATCCCACGGTCCAACTGCTGCAAAAGCCCCTATTTTGCCATATTTATGGCGATTTACGCGTCAAAAAGCCAGAAAAACCGCGTAGTTAAGCCAAAAATCGAGGTTTTCAAAGGGTCTGGATGGCTGAAATACGCTGAAAATGGCTCAAAAACACAAATTCAACCAGAATTTTTCGCACAGAGGCTGGTTCATTCGAAAAAAACTGGTTGAATGACGAAAATGGCGCAAAATGCCAAAAATGCCATTCAACCAGAATTTTTCGCACAGAGGCTGGTTCATTCCAAAAATTTCTATTGAATGGAGCCGATAGCAGAATCCGGAATGAACAAGGGTCTGATAGAAATAATGTGGTTGAATGAAAGAAATGGATCGAATAGAAACAATTAAAATGAAGGATCATCGAAAAGAAAACTGCAGATAAAAAGTGAAATAGAAAAAGTGCAACTGCAAAAACAGTAGTAGAAACAAAAGAAATATAACTATATAATATAAAAGAGCTCAAAAAGCCCGTAGATACTGAGTTTTCGGGAAATGCCTGTCCAGGGCCATATTTCCTGAAATTCCTCCCCTGAATTATACAAAACATTTATTTTGTATAATTATGTGGAAATTTTCAGGGGCTTAAAATACAGGATTTCAGCACAGTCCCCCGTCGTAAATCGCCAAAAAATACACACTTAGAGAACCAT
>JAFTZU010000182.1 GCA_017461005.1 Clostridia bacterium | reverse complement strand
CGCTGGTCTGCAGAGAAACTGAAGAAGGTCCCGACCTCCTACCAGTTCCGCAACCGCTGGGCGAAGAAGACCAAAGTCCTGAAAGACGAAACGAAATAAGCAAACAACAAAAGGGACGACCGTAAGGTCGTTCTTTCTTTTTCCGCAATGCTGCATCTGCTATAATGAAACCATCCAAGGAAAGGAGCGAGTTGCATGAAACGAGTCCTGGCAATCATGATGGCGGTATTCACGCTGATCACAATGAGTTTATCCACCGCGTTCGCGAAGTCCGCGACGTCTTACAAGGGGAAATCGCTGGTCATCATCGGAGACTCCATCTCCGCCGGGTTTGGCCTGGCGGATGCTCCGGAGGATACTCTGACGCAGGCGTTGCTCATGCCCCACGGTGAGTGGGTGGAAGGGTCCTGGTCGCAGATCGTTCGCGACAAAAAAGGGTTTGACAAAGCAACCTCTTTCAACTGCTCCCGCAGCATGTGGGGCACGACCGAATTCCTGCGGATCCTGGACCCCGCTTATGAGGCGGAACTCTGTGAGCCGGAGAACGCTTATGACATGTATGTCAGCAGCCTTCTGATGACCCCGACGGAGGTTACCAAGCCGGGCGATGCACGGGCGTTTGCCGCCACCATCAAAGATGCTATTCGGCAGGCTGACGTCCTGGTCATGGAGATCGGCAGCAACGACCTGTTCGCCCGCCCGATCCTCGAACTCTTCGCGTACCCGTTCTACCATGCGTTTGGACGTCAGGCCGCGGTCGCGGTGTCTGCGGTAACGCAGCAGCAGATCAAGACGCTGGACACCCCGGAAGAGGTCACGAAATTCCTCCTGGGAAAGACTGACCTCAAAGAATTCCGTGCGCAGACAGAAGCGGATGGGAAAGTCTGGGAAGCGCAGTATGACCGCCTTCTGGACATCGTCTATGCGTTGAACCCCGATGTGAAGGTTTACAGCTTTGGCATGACCCGTGCCTTCCAGAACATGGAACTGACGCCCGGTGTCAACTGGACGTACCTGGAAGAACTCAACGAAAACGGCATCCGGCATATGAAGAACTGGATCACGAAAGGGAGCAAGTACAGCAAAAGAACGACCTATGTCGATATGAGCAATGTCTCCGGTTATCCCTTCGATTACGTGCTCTGGCCGATGTTCACCTATGATATGATCCTGGACATCCATCCTCCGGTGAGTGAACACAAAAAGATCGCGCAGAACTTCCTGCGAGTTTTATAAAGCAAAAGGACGGCCCGCCGGGTCGTCCTTTCTCTTTGTGGCGATGTACTCCTCCGGGGCAAAAATACACATATGTAAAGTTTTTGCCAAACTCCTTCTATTAGAGATATAATAGTCGTGCAAATGTCCCTATCTAGAATAATATGTCAAAGGAGAACTCGAGCATGGAATTCCAAAACAATTACCCCTGCGTATTTCTCCACGGTCTGATGGGCTTTGGAGAAGAGGATACGGTCGAAAAGCATTTTGCGTACTTCGGCTTTGCAAACACGACGTTTTTCCAACACATGGAAGAAAAAGGCTATGAGTGTTACCACCCGAACATCGGGCCCGTCAACAGTGCCTGGGACCGGGTCTGCATTTTATGGGCCTACCTGTTCGGCGGCCGCGTCGACTACGGGAAAGTCCACGCGGAAAAGTACGGCCATGCCCGCTACGGCAAGTACTACCCCGGCGTTCTGAAAGACCTGGGCCAGACCGAAGCGCATAAGAAGATCAACCTGCTGGGCCACTCCTTCGGAGGCCCGACGGTCAAGCTGGCAGTGACCCTGTTCGCCTACGGCTCGGAAGAGGAGCGAAACGGCACTCCGCCGGAAGAACTTTCTCCGCTGTTTGCCGGTG
>JAFTZU010000181.1 GCA_017461005.1 Clostridia bacterium | reverse complement strand
CGTCCGAAGGCACCATTTTATGCGGATTTAGCTCATCTGGTAGAGCGCCACCTTGCCAAGGTGGAGGTAGCGGGTTCGAGCCCCGTAATCCGCTCCATTTTTTTATCTGGCACCATAGCCAAGTGGTAAGGCAGAGGTCTGCAAAACCTTTATGCCCCGGTTCAAATCCGGGTGGTGCCTCCACTAAAAGGAGTCCAGCACAGAACGTGCTGGACTTTTTCGTTTTTGCCCGCTATATTGAAAGTAGATGTTTGTGGAGACGAACGACGAGGAGGTATGGAAATGGCAATGACCGATGCGCAGCTCGAACGGTATTCGAGGCATCTCATCGTAAAAGAGGTCGGAGTGAAGGGGCAGAACGCCCTGCTCGCGTCGAAGGTCCTGGTCATCGGAGCCGGCGGCCTCGGCAGCCCGGTCCTGACCTACCTGGCGGCGGCCGGGGTGGGGACCCTCGGCATCTGTGACGGAGACGTCGTCTCTCTGTCGAACCTGCAGCGGCAGATCCTCTACACGACCGACGAGATCGGACAGCCGAAGGTGGAGTGCGCGAGGCGCCGTCTTTCGGCGATGAACCCCGATGTCAGCTTCGAACTCTATGACTATTATCTGACGCCCGACAACATCATGGACATCATCGCCCCCTATGACATCGTCGTCGACTGTGTCGACACGTTCCCGGTGAAGTACATGATCAACGACGCCTGTGTCCTCGCGAAGAAACCCTTCGTCCACGGCGGCATCCTCGGGTTCTCCGGCCAGGTCCTGACGGTCCTGCCGGGCACGGCCTGCTTCCGCTGTTTCTTCCGCGATCCGCCTCCGAAAGAGGTCTCGCCAAGCTGTGCCGAAGCCGGCGTCGTCGGCGTGACACCGGGCTTCATCGGCTCTCTGCAGGCCATGGAAGTCATCAAGTACCTGACCGGTGCCGGACGGCTCCTGACCAACACGCTCCTGGTGGCCCACGCGGATGACATGGAGTTCGCGAGACTCGAACTTCCGGACAAGGACGAGCACTGCCCGGTCTGCGGGAAACACCCGACCATAAAGAAGGCCGAGCTGGCGGAACAGCGGTCCTGCGAAGTCCGAAAGTGACTCAGTTTTAAGAACATAATGTCATAAAAAGCAATCCTGTATAGATACAGAATTGCTTTTTTTATATGTGTACGACTATAATCAAAGTGAGTAAGCATGTTCCTCTCTGCGGTTTCCGACTGTGGTGGTTCGAGACCGTCAGAAGGGGCAGTCCGTTTTGATTTGTAAAAGAGAGCAAGGGAGATGAAACAATGACTCAGTATGGCGCATACATGGGGAAGGTCATGATGATCGACCTGCGTACCCACGCCGTCTCGGAGTACCCGTGGACCGATGAAGACCGCCACCGCACCATCGGCGGCAAGGTCATGGCCGGCGATATCCTGCTCCGCCACATCCGTCCCGGAATGACTGCCTATGATGAAGATAACTGGATCGTCATCACGACAGGCCCCCTGACCGGTACCGGTGCCCCCAGTACGTCACGTTTCAATATCTCGACCATTTCTCCGCTGACCGGACTCATCACGTCCTCCAACAGCGGCGGGGACTTTGGTCTGATGCTGAAACGCTGCGGCTATGACGGCTGCATCATCACCGGTAAATCCGAGACACCGGTCCACATCGAGATCTCGGAAGACGAAGTCCTCTTCCACGACGCCTCCGAACTCTGGGGGCTGGAAGTCACGCCCACGCAGGAAGCCCTTCCGAAGGGCCACGGCGCGAACCTCGTCATCGGCCCCGCCGGTGAGAACAAGGTCCTCTATGCCGCAGTCATGTCCGGCGAGCGTGCCCACGGACGCGGCGGTGTCGGCGCGGTCTTCGGCGACAAGAAGATCAAAGCGATCACGGCCAAAGGCTTCAAACATCCGACCATCGTCGACGAAGAAGGGTTCCGGAAACTGACCCGTAAATGGAGCAAAACGCTTCGGAATCACGCACTGACCGGCCGCCAGGTACCTCAGCTTGGAACGGCTGGCCTTGTCACGCCCATGCAGGCCCGGAACATCCTCGCCACCAAGAACTTCAACCGCGGTCAGTTCGACGGCTTCGACAAAGTCTCCGGTGAGACGCTGGCGGAGACCAGACTGCTCCGGAACTCCGGCTGCACGACCTGCGTCATCCAGTGCACCCGCCGCTGCGAAGTCGACGGCAAAGACGTCAAAGGCCCCGAACTCGAGATCCTCGGCCTCATGGGTCCGAACCTCCTGAACGACGACCTCGACGCCATCATCCGCTGGAACTACCTCATCGACGAGATGGGCATGGACACCATTTCCACCGCCGGCACCATTGCCTTTGCCATGGAACTCAATGAGAAAGGCATGTGGGACAGCGGTCTCGAATTCGGCAAGATCGACAACATCGATCAGATGATCCACGATATCGCGCATCGCGAAGGCAAAGGCGATATCCTTGCCGAGGGCTCCAAGCGCATGGCCGACATGTTCGGCGGCGAAGAGTTCGCCATCAACGTCAAGGGTATGGAACTGTCCGCTTACGAACCCCGTGCCACCTTCGGCCAGGGCCTCGGCTATGCGGTCTCCAATCGCGGCGGCTGCCATCTGAACGCCGGTTATCTCGTCTTCGCGGAAGGCCTCGGCCTCGACGTCAACGGCCTGAGACCCCTCGGTAAAGGTCAGCTCGCCATCATGTTCCAGAACCTGATGGAAGCCATTTCCGCGGCGGGCTCCTGCCTGTTCACCTCTTACGCGGTCTTCCCGTCCTTCGTATTCGACCGCCCGAACCATCCGATCACCAAGGTCGTCAACTGGATCATGCCGTACCTGGCACCGGTCCTGTTCGTCCTCAACTACATCTATCCGCTGCTGCAGATGCAGCTGTTCCTCATCCCGCACTCCTCCGCGATCCATAAGGCATCCGGCATGAAGTGCACGCTCGGTGACTTCCTCGTCGCCGGCGACCGGGGCTGGAACACCGAACGTGCCGCCAACATCATCCTTGGCCAGAAGCCCGGCGCTGACACCCTGCCGAAACGTCTGACGACGGAGCCCCAGGAACCCGGTACCGGACTCAAGGTCCCGCTGAAACCGATGCTCCGCGCATTCTATGCGAACCGTGGCTGGATCAACGGCGTGCCCACCCGTCTGAAACTGAAGACCCTCGGCATCAAGGTGCCGAAGGGGACTGAGAAACTGTTCCCGGGAGGTATCTTCTAATGGCAAAAGTGAATGTGAAAGTCTTCGGCGTCTACCGTGTAGACTCCGGGGTCAAGGAATACGTTGCTGAGGCCACGACGGTCAACGATGTCTTCACCAGCCTCAACTATCTCAGTAAAGTCCCGGACTCCAATATCCACTTCAATAACGCCTCCATCTTTGTGAACAACAAGCGTTGTTCCAGCGGCAAGATGCGCCTCAAAGACGGCGATGAAGTCTGGGTCATGTCTCCCGCCGGCGGCGGTTAAGGGAAGGAGGAATCGTCAATGGCACATGTCATTCGAAAAGAATATTGTTTCGGCTGCGGCGCCTGTGCGTTCGCCTGCCCGTTCGACGTCCCGGTCTATGACCTGGAGACCAATACTTACAGCATCCCGAAGGAAAAATGTGTGGACTGCGGCCAGTGCCGGGACATCTGCCCCGGAGCAGCCATCATCCCCGGTGCCGACGCGAAAAAGATCCTCTCCATCCACATCGATGAAGAGGCCTGCATCGGTTGCTCCCTCTGCTCGAGAAACTGCCCGGCAGGGGCTATCACCGGCGAGGTCAAACATCCATTCACCATCCATGAGGATAAGTGTATCAAGTGCGGTTTCTGCCTGACCAAGTGCAGAAAAGATGCTATCCGTGCCACGTTCAGCACGGTCTTCGCACCGCCCGTCATCTGATGGAACGAACTGCTGCCCTCCGGCGTTTGCCGGAGGGCTTTTTTGTGTGTTGACAAATACCCCAAGGGGGTATATCATAGAACCAGTCTCAGATACCCCGGTGGGGTATCCTGCAAGGAAGGAGCTCATCGCCATGGCGGAAGAAAAAGTCTGTCCCCACTGCCTCCACGATCACAAGGACCGCAGTGACGAAGAGAAGAAGAAACTCATGAACCGGCTGGCCCGCATCGAAGGGCAGGTCCGGGGCCTCA
Source organism: Clostridia bacterium (assembly GCA_017461005.1). Taxonomy (GTDB): domain Bacteria; phylum Bacillota; class Clostridia; order Oscillospirales; family Acutalibacteraceae; genus RUG420. The sequence goes on along the minus strand of JAFTZU010000181.1, from coordinate 26,651 downwards.
AAGGCATGGTCGAGAACGATGCCTACTGCCCGGAGATCCTGACCCAGGCGACCGCCGTGAACGCGGCCATCAACGCGTTCAGCCGCGAACTCCTCGAAGCCCACATCCGCGGATGTGTGACCGAGGACATCAAAGACGGGAACGACGAGACCGTGGAAGAGCTCGTCAAACTCCTGCAGAAAATGATGAAATAACTGCCGGTACTCCGGCTGGAAAGAGAGTCACGATGGAACAGTATAAAGTGACCGGAATGAGCTGCGCCGCCTGTGTGGCGCGGGTGGAAAAGGCCGTACAGAGCGTGCCGGGCGTCGACTCGGTGGCGGTCTCTCTGCTGACCAATTCCATGTCCGTGGAGGGCAGCGCGAGCCCCGCCGCCATCGCGAAAGCGGTGTCTGCGGCCGGGTACGGTGCACAGCCCCTCGGCGGCAGCTCGGAAGAAAAACAGAACAACAGCGCCATCGCCAACGCGGAAGAGATGCTGAAGGACACGGAGACCCCGAAGCTGATCCGCCGTCTCGTGTGGTCCGTGGCCCTGACCCTCGTCCTCATGTACTTCTCGATGGGGCACATGATGTGGGGCTGGCCCGTGCCGCACCTCCTTGCGAACTGTGTGAACCTGGGGCTCGTCGAGATGCTCCTCGCGATCATCGTCATGATCATCAACCGCAAGTTCTTCATCAACGGCTTTTCGAGCCTCTGGCACCGGGCGCCCAACATGGACGCGCTGGTGGCCCTGGGCTCCTCGGCGTCCTTCCTCTACAGCCTCTACGCGCTGATGAAGGCGGCCTCCACGATGGCGGACTTCGGTGCGGACGCCTCCATGAAGTACATGGACAGCTACTACTTTGAATCCGCCGCCATGATCCTCGCCCTCATCACCGTGGGCAAGACCCTGGAAGCGAAATCGAAGGGCCGGACGACCGACGCCCTGAAGAGCCTCATGAAACTGTCCCCGAAAACGGCTACGATCCTGAAAGACGGGGAAGAGGTCGAAGTCGGCATCGAAGACGTGGGCGTGGGCGATGTGTTCGTCGTGCGCCCCGGCGAGAACGTGCCGGTGGACGGTGTCGTCCTAGAAGGCACCAGTGCCGTCAACGAGTCGGCACTGACCGGCGAGAGCATCCCCGTCGACAAGGCGGAGGGCGACGTCGTCTCGGCCGCCACCGTCAACCAGTCCGGGTACCTTAAATGCCGGGCCACCAGAGTCGGCAATGACACGACCCTGTCCCAGATCATCAAGATGGTCTCCGATGCGGCCGCCACCAAGGCGCCCGTCGCGAAGGTCGCGGACCAGATCGCCGGCATCTTCGTCCCGATGGTCATGGTCATCGCCCTCGCGGTGTTCATCGCCTGGATGATCGCCGGCACCGGGGTCGAGCACTCCCTGACCCGCGCCATCGCGGTCCTCGTCATCAGCTGCCCCTGCGCCCTGGGTCTCGCGACCCCGGTCGCCATCATGGTGGGCAACGGCAAGGGCGCGAAGAACGGCATCCTGTTCAAGACCGCCGAGAGCCTCGAAGCGGCCGGCAAAGTCAGCGCCATCGCCCTCGACAAGACCGGGACCATCACGAAGGGCGAACCCACCGTCACCGACGTGGTGCCGGCCCCCGGCGCCGATGTGGACGAACTGCTGGAGGCCGCTTATTCCCTCGAGCAGAAGAGTGAACACCCGCTGTCGAAGGCGGTCGTGGCATACGGCCTCGAAGAGGGGACCGCGTCAAAGGAGGTCACCGACTTCGAAGTCCTGCCCGGCAACGGTCTCACCGGCCGCATGGGCGATGCCGTCCTGAACGGCGGCAACGAGGCTTTCCTCACCTCCGTCTGCGACATCCCCGAGAAGATCCTCGCGGTGGCGAAGCACCTCTCCAAAGAGGGCAAAACACCGCTGTATTTTGCGAAAAACGACCGTCTGCTCGGCCTCATCGCCGTGGCGGACGTCATGAAGGAAGACAGCCCGGAAGCCATCCGCCAGCTGCAGGATATGGGCATCACGGTCTGCATGCTGACCGGAGACAATGAAGTGACCGCGGAGGCCATCGGCAAAGAGGCCGGGGTCGACCGGGTCGTCGCCGGGGTCCTGCCCGACGGCAAGGCGGAAGTCATCCGGGAACTGCAGAACGAGTACGGGAAGGTCGCCATGGTCGGCGACGGCATCAACGATGCCCCGGCCCTGACCACCGCCGACACCGGCATCGCCATCGGCGCCGGCACCGACGTCGCCATCGACGCGGCCGATGTCGTCCTGATGAACAGCACCCTGCGGGACGTCCCCGCGGCGGTCCGGCTGTCCCGTCAGACCCTGCTCAACATCAAGGAGAACCTGTTCTGGGCCTTCATCTACAACATCGTCTGCATCCCGCTCGCCGCGGGCTGGTACAACGCGGTGTTCGGTGTCGGCTGGGAACTGAGCCCCATGGTGGCGGCCGCCGCCATGAGCCTCTCCAGTTTCTGCGTGTGTATGAACGCGCTGCGGCTCAACCTGTTCGATGTCCACAGCACGAAACATGACAAAGCAAAGGTAAATCGCCAAAGAAAGGAAGCCGATACCATGGAAAAAACCATCAAAGTGGAAGGCATGATGTGCCAGCACTGCGAAGCCAGCGTCAAGAAGGAACTCGAAAAGATCCGCAAAGTGGAAAGCGCTACCGCTGACCACGAGGCCGGCACCGTCGTGCTCCAGCTGACCGGAAACGTCAAAGAGGAGAAACTCAAAAAGGCCGTCGAAGAGGCCGGTTTCACCTACGTTGGCTGATCGCCCTTCGGCAAACCAAAAAAACAGAGAAGAAACGTCCGGAACTTTCACTTTGAGAGGTCCGGGCGTCTTCTTTTGTGTTATACTGGTAAAAATAATTATTATTAAAAGAACGGGAGGGAAGACCATGAGACGAAACCGCATCCTGCTGGCGGTCATCCTGCTGGCGCTCGTGCTGCTGGAACTGTACGTCAACAACGTGTTCACCCTCATCCTGCTCCTGACCGGCATCTTCCTGCCGGCGGCTTCCGTCCTGTTCAGCGTCTTCTCCCGGAACGGGCTCTCGGCGGAACTCATGGTGCCGGCGGGCCTTCGCAGGGGAGACACCGCGGAGATCAAAACGGTCTTCCACAACAGCTCGTTCTTCCCGGTGGCCGCGGCCTCCGGCGAACTGACCATCCACAACACCCTGACCGACACGGAACTCACGAAGAGCATCCGCTGTCCCGTCAGCGGAAAGGGGTCCGATGAAGTCCAGGTCTTCGTCGAAGAGGCGGAGACGGGGCAGATGTACATCACCCTCGAGAACCTCTCGACCAGAGACCTCTTCGGCCTCGTGAAGTTCCCCTCGGACCACCGCCTGAGACGTGTCGTCCTGGTGGAGCCCGACCACATCCCGACGGAAGTCAACGTCAGTGAAGTCCGGGAGACGGAAGGCGAGTCCGACAAGTACTCGGTCCTGGAGCCCGGTCGCGATGTATCGGAGACCTTCGATGTCCGTCCCTATGTCCCCGGCGACGACGTCCGCGCCGTCCACTGGAAACTGTCGGCGAAGACCGACGACCTCGTCATCCGGCGCTTCGTCAAACCTATCAACTACTCGGTCGTCCTGCTGGTCGAACTGGAGAACGCGACGCCTTCGGCCCTTGAAGCCTGCGTCTGCTATGCCGCGAACTTCTCGCGGGGCCTCCTCGACACCGGTATCATGCACACCTTCGCCTGGTTCGACGGCGGCACGGACGAATACTGCACCTTCAACGTCTCGTCCTACGAGGACCTCGACGCGGCCGTCTTCCGGCTCGTCTGCTCCGCGCCCCACGGGGAGGAGGACTCCTCGGCGAAACGTTTCCTCATGGGCGGCGAGCAGATCGGCAAGAACACGACCCTGCTCTTCGTCACCACCCACGCCGGCACGCCCGAAGCCGACGAACTGGCGGTCCGCTGCCGCACCCGCATCGCGGCCGTCGGCAAGCGCGGCCTCGAGAACGCCGACCCCGCCCTGCAGATGGACAAACTGCCGGGACGAATCGGGAAGGTCGGCACCATGAGCCTCAACATCTGACACACCCTGACACCTCGAAAGGAAGGACACTATGCGACTCGAAAGCTCCGGCCGGCAGAGACCGGCGAGCCTGAATGCTGTCGCGGCGGAAGTCGTCGCGGCGGTCTTCGTGCACGTGTCGTTCTGGATGCTCCTCCTCTCGATGCTGTCGGTCAAACTGGAACTCTTCACCATCGCCGCACTGACGCTGTTCCCGGTCCTCCTGTACTTCGTGTCGAAGCTCCACAGCATCGGGAAACTGACGCCGGTCTACGCCGTGTTCCTGCCGCTCCTGGCCGGTCTCATCGGCGCGCGGTACTTCGCGGACGGGTTCCGGGAACTCTTCAACTACCTCGCGAAAGCCGTCAACGAGGTCCACGAGATGGCCCTGTTCCCGACGGCGAGCGGATACCCGAAGTCCGCGGTCCCCGGCACGCCCGGGCAGCTCGTCATCCTGCTCCTCGGCTTCGTGATGGCCGGCCTCTTCGCCTATGCCATCTGTCGGAAAGTCCGCTGGCTCGCGGTCGTCTCGACGGTCCTGCCGGCCACGGCGGGGTTCCTGACCGGTCTGCGTCCCACGATGCCGACCTTCATCTTCTACGCGGTGTCCGTCACGTTCTACCTCATCCTCCTCGAGACCCGCAGCAAGGGGACGGCCCGGCGCCTGACCTGGCTCAACGGCGAGATCTCCGGCGCGCTGCTCGTCTTCCTCGTCCTGCTGGCCCTGCTGCTCTCCGGCTTCGAACGCTCGGAGAACATCGAAGAGCTTCGCGAGAACATCGCAGAGCGTGTGACCGCGTTCCGGTACGCTCCCGATGAGTCCGTCGACGGCATGCCCGGCGGCGACCTGAACCGGGCGGGACCCCAGGAGTACACCGAAAAGACCGTCCTCACGGTCGAGACGCCCGACGCCTTTTCCATGTACCTGCGCGGGTTCTCCGGCGATGTACTGGAAGACGGTCAGTGGGTGCCCCTCGACAGCGAGGCCTATTTTGACGATTATTCCCTGACGGGTCCCTGGATCCGCAGCAACTATTTCTCTCCGGCCGTTTCTCTGGGCCAGCTCCTCGACCTCAAGTGGCAGGTGCAGACGACCCAGTACGAGAACGGGGAGCGGGACGCGATGAACCTGCCGCGGTACCCGATCAAAGTCCGCAACGAACTCGCCTGGAGCGACCGCATGTACGCACCTTACGAAGTCAGTGCCGAGTCGAAGGGGCTCCACCACGCGGAGCTCTCCCAGAACGGTCTGATGGCGGAGGGCCTCAAGGGCAAACGGTCCTATGAACTGACCGTCTACCGGCCCCTCACGAAGGACTACGGCAACGTCAGCGCGAAGTCGCTGATCGGCGAAGACGCGCCCTATAACTCGCTCTATGAAGACGCGTTCGTCCCCGTCGAGAAGGTCTACCGGGCCTTCGTCCAGACGAACGAGAAGGACATCCCGGAGGAGTACCGGGACGTCATCGGGGAAGTCGGCGGCGCCGTCGTCGGCAAGACCACGAAGGTGTCCGACGCCACCTACCGCATCCGCAACTACTTCACACGGAACTTCACCTACTCCCTCGACGTGAGCGCTCCGGAGGCCGGGCAGGACCCGCTGCTCCGCTTCCTCGAAGACCGGACCGGATACTGCACCCACTTCGCGACCCTCGCGACGCTCCTGTACCGGGAAGCGGGCATCCCCGCCCGGTATGCGGAGGGCTACTACATCTCCGAAGAGCTGGCGGGCTCGGTCGAAAAAGAGACCGACGTCACGCTCTCCGTCCCGGACTCGGCAGCCCATGCCTGGGTCGAGGTGTACCTCGACGGAGTCGGCTGGGTGCCGGTCGAAGTCACGCCAGGGTTCTTCGAGACACAGAACGGCAATGCCGCCACATCGCCCCAGAGCCAGACGGTCCAGCCGGAAGAGAGACCGGAACCGGAGGACAATGAAAACAGCGACTCCGAGGATGGCGGCGGACAGGAGGAAGAACAGCCGGAAGAACAGGAAGAGCAGAAGAAGCACCACAACTTCGGATGGCTCATCGTACTGGTCCCGCTGTTCCTGCTCGCGCTGCTCATCCCGATGGCCTATGACCGTTCCATCCGCAAGAAGATCGAACGGGCAGACTCTCCGGAATCCACAGAAGTGGCCTTCCGCTACCTCATGAGAGTCTTCCGCCGGCAGGGCCTGAAGCCCGACGCATACAGCCCGCGGTCCGTCGCCCGGCTGTTAGGGGAGGAGAAGGACGCGTACCTCGCCGCCATCGACCTCTTCAACAAGGAGACGTTCTCCGAGACCGGCCTCACACAGGCCGAACGGGAGACCGTCTGCGACACGGTCCTGCGACTGACCACTGACATCAAACTGCTCCGCGCGGCCCGCAAGCAGCTGCGCGACGAAACGAAGAATACAACGGAGGTTTCCCATGGAAAACAAAAGCATCCAGATCCTGAACGAGATCAAGAAAGTCATCGTCGGTAAAGACGAGGTCATCACGAAAACGCTGATGGCCATCCTCGCCGGCGGTCACGTGCTCCTCGAGGACGTCCCCGGTGTCGGCAAGACGACACTGGCGCTGGCCTTTTCCCGGGCGATGAACCTCTCGGAGAAGCGTGTCCAGTTCACCCCGGACACGATGGCCAGTGACATCATCGGCTTCTCGGTCTACAACAAGGCGACCGGCAAGTTCGACTTCCAGCCCGGCCCGGTCTTCTCCAACATCCTGCTGGCGGACGAGATCAACCGTACGTCCGCGAAGACCCAGGCGGCACTCCTCGAGGTCATGGAGGAGATGCACGCCACCGTCGACGGCGTCACCTACCAGCTGCCGGACCCCTTCGTCTGCATGGCGACCCAGAACCCCCTCGGCAGTGCCGGCACGCACCCGCTCCCGGACTCCCAGCTCGACCGGTTCATGGTCCGCCTGTCCATGGGCTATCCGACCATCGACAACACCGTCGAGATCGTCCAGCAGCGCCAGGGCGATGACCCCCTCGACCACGTCCGGCCCGTCGCCACGGCAGAGGACATCCGCTTCATGCGCTCCGCCGTCACGGCTGTCTACATCGACGAGGCCCTCATCCGCTACGCCGCGGAACTCTGCGACCGCACCCGTCACCTCGAAGAGGTGGAGCAGGGCGTCAGCCCCCGTGCCGTCCTGGCCCTTGTCCAGATGGCGAAGGCGTCCGCCTACATGAGAGGCCGCAACTACGTGGTCCCGGAGGACATCCAGAGCCTGTACACCGACGTCTGCGCCCACCGTCTCATCCTGACGCCCCGGGCCAAGATCCGCAAACGGTCCCCCGAACAGATCCTCCTCGAGGTCCTGAAGACCGTCAAGGCGCCGGCCCCGGCGACCCGTCGGAAATAACTTTACGGAGTCCCCCTTTTAAGTTATAATAATAAATGCAATTTCTAAGACAGGAAGGCAACGTTATGGCACCGAAATTCAACCGCATCCTTTTGAAACTCAGTGGCGAGGTCCTTGCCGGCGAACAGGGCCACGGCTTCGACTTCGACGTCATCGAGACCATCTGTGACTCCATCGCACAGGTCGTCGGCATGGGCGTCTCCGTCGGCATCGTCATCGGAGGAGGAAACTTCTGGAGAGGCCGTTCGAGCGGCTCCATGGACCGCTGCAGAGCGGACTCCATCGGCATGCTCGGTACTGTCATGAACTCCATCGCGGTCGCGGACACGCTCATCGCCAAAGGGGTCCCGGCAAAGGTCTACTCGGCCGTCGCCATGGAACCCATCGCGGAGATCTTCACTCCGGACAAGGCGAGAGCAGACCTTGAGAACGGCGTCGTCACCATCTTCGGCGGCGGTACCGGGAACCCGTTCTTCTCGACGGACTCTGCCGCAGCCCTTCGCGCCGCACAGATCCAGGCAGAAGTCATCTTCAAGGCCACCAACGTCGACGGTGTCTACGACAAAGACCCGAACAAGTTCGACGACGCCGTGAAGTTCGATGAACTCACCCAGTCCGAACTCCTGAGCCGCGGGCTCCAGGTCATGGACGCCTCCGCCGCGTCCCTGTGCCGGGACAACGGCATCAACATCCTGGTCTTCGACCTGACAGACCCCGAGAACATCGTTCGTGCCGTCAGCGGCGAGAACGTCGGGACCCTCTGTCTTTCCGAATAAGTAAAAAAATCACGTTTTGAATACAGGAGGAATCAATTATGGCAGAACAGAAAACCGCTGAGAGCAGAATGCAGAAAGCAGTCGACCGTCTGGTCACCGATTATTCCGAGATCCGTGCCGGCCGTGCCAACCCAAACGTCCTCGACAAAGTCATGGTGGACTACTACGGCACCCCGACCCCGATCAACCAGGTCGGTTCCGTCTCCGTCGCAGAGGCCCGTATCCTGGTCATCCAGCCCTGGGACAAGGGGCTCCTGAACCCGATCATGAAGGCCATCCAGTCTTCCGACATCGGCATCAACCCGCAGAACGACGGCAACGTCATCCGTCTGACCTTCCCGCAGCTCACCGAGGAGCGCAGAAAGGAACTGGCCAAGGGCATCTCCAAGCGCGGAGAGGAAGCCAAGGTCGCCGTCCGCAACATCCGCCGCGATGAGATGGACGCGCTCAAGAAAGCGAAGAAGGCGAACGAACTCACCGAAGACGACCTTCGCGATGAGGAAGAGAAGCTCCAGAAGCTGACCGACAAGATCTGCAAGCAGATCGACGAGATCGCCGACAGCAAGACGAAAGAGATCATGAGCGTCTGACGCTGACAACAACATATGAGGGGTAATGGCGCACGGGGGTTCCTTCTCTCGTTCTGCGCCGTTACTTGCGTTTTAGGGGAGTGTGTTTATGTCGAATCTTCCTCCGAAGGAATTCATGCCGAAGCACATCGGCATCATCATGGACGGCAACGGCCGGTGGGCCAGAGAGCGGGGACTGCCCCGTACCGAAGGCCACGTCCAGGGCGCGAAAGTCTTCAAACAGATCATGGACTACGGCCACGACATCGGCCTTGAGGCCATGACCTTCTACGCGTTTTCCACCGAGAACTGGAAACGCCCCAAAGATGAGATCAAAGCCCTCATGCAGATCTTCCACGAGTACCTCACCGAAGCGGATGAGACCAAGTACGAGCGGGAGAAGCGGGGCTTCTACCTGAGAGTCATCGGCGATGTATCGGGCCTGCCCATGAGCCTCCAGCTCCTGGCGAAGAGCGCCTGTCTCGCCATGAACAACAAAGACGCCATGGTCGTCAACATGGCACTCAACTACGGCGGCCGGCAGGAGATCGTGCACTCCGTGCAGCAGATCGCCGAAAAGGTCAAAAAGGGTCAGCTCGACCCGAAGGACATCACCGAGGACGACATCTCCGCCGGTATGTATACGGCGGGCCTCCCGGACCCGGACCTCATCATCCGTCCCTCCGGCGAGCTCCGGCTGTCCAACTTCCTGACCTGGCAGTCCGCCTACTCTGAATTCTGGTTCGACGACATCGCGTGGCCGGACTTCACTCCGGATGACCTCGACCGGGCCATCATGGACTATGCGAAGAGAGACCGCCGGTTCGGCGGCCTGTCCGAGCAGGATCATTAACAAAAGCGAGGAATCCATCTATGAGAACACGAGTCATATCCGGTACCGTCATCGGCATCCTGCTCGTCGCAGCGTACTGCCTGATGTTCACACCGGTCATCGATCTGCTGTTTGCCGCGCTGTCGGCAGCGGCCTGCTATGAGATCATCAACGTCGCGGGCGTCAAGAACATGGTGCTCCGGGTCATCGCCATCGTCTTTGCGGGACTCATCCCGCTGGGACTGGTCTACATCCCGAGCGTCCAGGTCCTCGAAGTCATCGTCGTCTGCTACGTCATCCTGCTGGTCGTCCTGACGGTGGCCAACTTCTCGAAGACCACCATCACGTTCCCGGAACTGGCCGTCACGGTCTACGCCTCCATGATCGTCCCGGCGGCGTTCGCCACCATCGGCCTCATCTCCGACATGTACCTCAAGTACCCGGCCTTCATCAGCAAGGCGGACTGCCGTCTCCTCCTCTGGATCACGGTGGCCACCGCCCTCCTCACCGACGTCTTCGCCTATTTCGTCGGTGTGAAGTTCGGCAAGCATAAGATGGCTCCGAACCTGAGCCCGAAGAAGTCTGTGGAAGGCGCCGTCGGCGGTGTCGTCTGCGTCCTCATCTTCATGCTGCTGAGCCTGCTGGTCTTTGAAAAGGTCCTCGTCAAACAGTCCTTCTTCATGCCGGTCTGGTTCTACTGCATCACCGTGGTCTTCATCTCTGTCACCTCCATGTTCGGTGACCTGATGGCGTCGCTCATCAAGCGCTACTACGGTGTCAAGGACTACTCGAACCTCATCCCCGGACACGGCGGCATCATGGACCGCTTCGACAGCGTGCTCCTTGCATCGCCCACCATGTTCGTCCTCATCACGATCTACGGAATGGTGGTGGGTGCCGTATGACGAAAGACCTCACCATCCTCGGCTCCACCGGTTCCATCGGCACCCAGAGCCTGGACGTCGCCCGCAAGCACGGCATCCGCGTCCGTGCCCTGACCGCCAGCACCAGTGTCGAGACCATGGAAGCGCAGGTCCGGGAATTCCATCCGGACAAAGTCGCTCTCCTCGACGAGTCCGCGGCCGCTGACCTCCGGGTCCGCATCGCCGACACGAACACGAAAGTCCTGTCGGGCATCGGCGGCATCTGTGAATGTGCCACCGACCCGGCCTCCGATACGGTCCTCAACTCCATCGTCGGCATCGCCGGGCTCCTGCCCACCATGGATGCCATCGAAGCGGGGAAGACCATCGCCCTTGCCAACAAGGAGACCCTCGTCACCGGCGGTCAGCTCGTCACGGCAGCGGCGAAAGAACACGGCGTGAAGATCCTGCCCGTTGACAGTGAACACTCCGCCATCTTCCAGTGCCTCGAGGGCGCACCGCCCGAGCGGCGGCTGAAGCGCATCCTTCTGACGGCCTCCGGCGGCCCCTTCTTCGGCCGGTCGAGAGAGAACCTGAAGGACGTCACCGTCGAGCAGGCGCTGAACCATCCGAACTGGTCCATGGGCGCAAAGATCACCATCGACTCTGCTACCATGATGAACAAGGGACTCGAAGTCATCGAAGCCTGCTGGCTCTTCGGCGTCCCGGAAGACAAGATCAAAGTCGTCGTCCACCGCGAGAGCATCATCCATTCCGCGGTCCAGTATGACGACAATGCGGTCATCGCGCAGCTGGGGCTCGCCGACATGCGCATCCCCATCCAGTATGCCCTCACGTATCCCGACCGGCTCCCGTCCCCGACGAAGGAACTGGACCTCGCGGAACTGGGCACCCTGACCTTCGCGGACCCCGACATGGAGACCTTCGACTGTCTCGCCATCTGCCGGGAAGCCATCCGCCGGGGCGGACTGTACCCGACCGCTGCCAACTCCGCCAATGAACAGGCGAACTACCTGTTCCGCCAGGGCAGGATCAAATTCCTCGAGATCGGGGAACTGGTGGGCGAGGCCATGGAGGCCTGTGAAAACAAAGAAGATTTCGTGCTGTCCGATGTTCTGGCAGCAGACCGCATGGCAAGAGACTATGTCATGCAGCATGTAGGAGCGTGAACGACATTTCCACTTTAGCTCTCGTCTGGGGAAAGGCCTGGCCCATCCTGGCCGCCATCCTGTTCTTCGGACTGCTGATCGCCACCCACGAAGGGGGCCACTTCCTGACCGCGAAACTGTTCAAGGTCCGCGTCAACGAGTTCTCCCTCGGCATGGGTCCGACCCTCTGGAAAAAACAGAAAGCGGAGACCCAGTACTCGGTCCGCGCCCTGCCCATCGGCGGCTATGTCGCCATGGAAGGGGAGGACGGAGACAGCGAGGTCGAAGGAGCCTTCAACAGTAAGCCGCCCTGGCAGCGGGCCATCATCATCCTGGCCGGCGCCACCGTGAACCTGCTGACGGGCCTCATCATCCTCGCCGTCATGCTGGGGACGTCCGACCTCATCGGCACCCCGGCCGTCTCCCAGTTCCAGGAGAACGCCGCGAGCAAGGCGCAGGGGCTCCGGGAGGGCGACCGCATCCTCTCCGTCAACAACCACGCCGTCTACACGGAGTACGACCTCAGCTTCTATATGTCCAAGGACAAGGACGGGGTCATGGACTTCGTCGTGGAGCGGGACGGGAAGAACGTCTCCCTGAAGCACGTGGCCTTTGAGTCCGCGGAAGTCGAGGGCACCCAGGTCGTCAAGTACGACTTCGCCATCGTCGGCGTGAAGCCCGGTTTCAAGAACGTCGTCAAGTACTCGGTGCTCGACTCGCTCTCCATCGTCCGCATCGTCTGGGTCTCCCTTTGGGACCTCGCCACCGGCAACTTCTCCATGAGTGACATGGCGGGTCCGGTCGGTACGGTCCAGGCCGTCGCAGACACCACGTCGGACGCGGCGAAGAGCGGCAACCTGTCCCGGCTCTTACTCATCCTGGCGCTCATCGCCATCAACGTCGGCGCCTTCAACCTGATCCCCTTCCCGGCACTGGACGGAGGCCGCTTCGTCTTCATCATGCTGGAGGGCATCTTCCGCCGGCCCATCTCGAAAGAGGTCCAGGCCGCGGTCAACACGGTCGGAATGGCAATGCTGTTCGGCCTCATGATCATGGTCACGTTCAGTGACGTCTTCAAACTGATACACTAAGGAGGCCGTTCCATGGAACGCAGAAAAACCCGTCAGGTGTTCGTGGGCGATGTACCCCTCGGGGGAGACGCACCCATCGTCATCCAGTCCATGCTCAATGCGCCCCAGGGCGACATCGAAGCGAACATCCTCCAGGCGAGAGAACTGTCGGCTGCCGGCTGCCAGCTCATCCGCCTCTCGGTCACGAGCATGGAAGACATCGAGACCGTCAAAGCACTGAAAGAGAACATCCGGGTGCCCATCATCGCGGACATCCAGATGAACTATAAACTCGCCCTCGCCTCCATCGAGGCGGGCATCGACAAGATCCGCATCAACCCCCGCTACATCGGCGGAGAGGACAAGATCCGTCTGGTGGCCGACGCCTGCAAGGCGCACCATGTCCCTATCCGGGTCGGTGTCAACTCCGGGTCCGTCGAACTCGACCTGCTCGAGAAGTACGGCGGCGTCACTCCCGAAGCCATGGCGGAGAGCGCCATGCGGGGCGTCAAATACCTTGAAGATGTCGACTTCCACGACATCGTCATCTCCATCAAGTCCTCCGACATCCGGACGATGATCGCCGCTTACCGCATCGTCGCCGCGCAGTGCGACTATCCGCTGCACCTCGGTGTCACCGAGGCCGGCACGGAGCGGATGGGCCGCGTCAAGTCCTCCATCGGCATCGGCGCTCTGCTGGCCGACGGCATCGGCGACACCATGCGTGTCTCCCTGACCGACGACCCGGTCAAGGAAATCGACGCCGCGAACGACATCCTGCGGGCCCTCGACCTCCTGCCCGACGCGCCTCAGCTCGTCGCCTGTCCCACCTGCGGACGCACGCAGATCGACCTCATCGGCATCGCGAAGGAAGTCGAAGAGCGACTGAAGGACGTCCACAAGTCCATCCACGTCGCGGTCATGGGCTGCCCGGTCAACGGACCCGGAGAAGCCAAGAATGCCGACATCGGCATCGCCGGCGGCAACGGCGTCGGCCTCATCTTCGCGAAGGGCGAAGTCATCAAGAAAGTGCCCGAAGAGGAACTCATCGACGCACTCATGGAAGAAATCGAGAAACTGTAATTAGAGAGGATACCCCATTTTGCCACAGGAAAAACGCGTTGCCGAAGTGTTCATGCTGCCGGATGACGGCCGCTTCCCGGACACACTGTTCGAGAGCATCATCACGGATCTGTCCGTGAGCCGGACCGACCGGTCCATGCTCCTGCGCCTCCGGTCCGAGGAGCCGCTGCCGGACATCACGGTCCATGCCTTCGAAGACGTTTTACAAGCCACTCTCCAACTGAATGACGTAAAGGCTGTGTTTGAGTTCCCGGAAGACGAGTCGGAGAATGAGGATGCACAGGAAGAGTCGAAGACCGTCGACCTGTCTCTCATGCCCGAACTCCTGAAGGAACTGAAGCGCCGCTGCCCCGCGTCCAACGGGTTCCTGAACGGCTGCACCTGGCAGCTCGACGGGAACAAGCTCACCCTGAACCTGACCCACGGCGGGGCAGACCTCCTCAAAGGCATCTGCGCCGACGTCACCCTCGAGACCATCCTGTCCGAGGCCTTTGAGAACCGGTTCAAGGTCGAGTTCGCCGGCGTCGTGAACATGGATGCCGACGACACCGCCTATGCGGACATGCAGAAACAGGCGGAAGCCGAGGCCCGACAGGAGGCCAAAGCGAAAGCGGAGGAGAAGTTCGAGGAACAGCCCCACAAGATCGTGGACGGCATCCCGCTCTACCTCGAGACCGCGAAGATGATCTACGGCAAAGAGATCCGCTACATGCCGAAGCCCATCAAGGAACTGAAGGTCGACGACGGACAGGTCGTCATCTGGGGCGAGGTCTTCGATGTCGATATCATCGACACGAGAGACGGCCGCAGCAAGATCTTCAACTTCGCGATGACCGACTACACCGACTCCTGGCCCTGCAAGATCTTCGCGCGGGGAGAGGCGGGCAACGCCCTGGCTGAGAACCTCAAGAACGGCATGACCGTCATGGCCAGAGGCAACATCATCTTCGACACCTACAAACATGACTACCTGCTCGACGTCAAGGCCATGGCATCCGTCAAAAAGATCGAACGGATGGACAATGCGCCGCGGAAACGTGTCGAGCTCCACCTCCACAGCAACATGTCCATGATGGACGCCATGACGGACGCCGGCGAACTGGTGAGCCGGGCCGCCAAATGGGGCCATCCCGCCGTCGCCATCACGGACCACGGCGTCCTGCAGGGATATCCCGCCGCCTTCGCCGCGTCCCAGAAGACCGGCATCAAGGTCATCTACGGCGTCGAGTCCTATGTCTATGACGACCTGCGCCCCGGTGTCCCCACCGAGTGGCCGGACATCGTGCAGGCCATCCGCGACAAGAAACAGCGGACCTATCACCAGATCATCCTCGTCAAAAACAACGTGGGCCTCAAGAACCTCTACGGCCTTGTGTCCCGCTCCCATACCGAGCACTTCTACCGCAAGCCGACCATCCTGAAGTCGGACCTTGCCGCGCACCGGGAAGGCCTCATCCTCGGCACCGCCTGTCAGGCCGGTGAACTCTACATGGCGCTCCTCAATGAGGAGTCCGATGAGCGCATCCAGGAGATCGTCGATTTCTATGACTACATGGAGATCCAGCCCAACACCAACAACGCGTTCCTGCTGCGGCCCTACTACCGGAAGGACAAGGCCACGAAGGAAATGAAGATGATGCCGCCGCGGTTCCAGTCCGAGGAAGACCTCTGGAACATCAACCGCCGCATCCTCGCCCTGGGCGACGCCGCCGGCAAGCCGACGGTCGCCACCTGCGACGTCCACTTCATCGACCCGGAGTGTGCCCAGTTCCGCGCCATCATCATGGCGGGCCAGGGCTTCCAGGACGCCGACAACCAGCCCGGCCTGTTCCTCCGTACCACGGAGGAGATGCTCGCCGAATTTGAGTACCTCGGTGACCGCGCCGAGGAAGTCGTCATCGACAACCCGAACAAGATCGCCGACATGGTCGAGCGCATCCGTCCGGTCCCGGCCGGCAGCTTCCCGCCCAGCATCGACGGGGCAGAGGAACAGCTGCAGCAGCTCTGCTGGGACAAGGCGAAAGAACTCTATGGCGACCCGGTCCCGGAGTACGTCTCCAAGCGTCTCGAGAAGGAGCTCACCTCCATCATCTCGAACGGGTTCGCGGTCCTCTACATGATCGCCCAGAAACTGGTCAAGGACTCGGAAGACCACGGGTACCACGTCGGTTCCCGAGGGTCCGTCGGTTCCTCCTTCGTCGCCCACGCGTCGGGCATCTCGGAGGTCAACCCGCTGGCACCCCACTACCGCTGCACGAACCCCGCCTGCAAGCATACGGAGTTCTTCCTGCACGGCGAAGTGGGCTCCGGTTATGACCTTCCCCCGAAGGACTGCCCCGAGTGCGGGACGCCCATGTGGCGGGACGGCCACGACATCCCCTTCGAGACGTTCCTCGGGTTCAAAGGCGATAAATCGCCCGATATCGACCTCAACTTCTCCGGCGAATACCAGTCGAGCGCCCACCGGTACACGATCGAACTGTTCGGTGAGGACCACGTCTTCAAGGCCGGTACCGTCGCCACCGTCGCGGACAAGACCGCGTTCGGCTACGTCAAGAAGTACCTCGAAGAGAGAGGCATCAACGCGAAGGACGCGGAGGTCTCCCGTCTGGCACGCGGTGTCGCCGGCGTCAAGCGAACGACCGGTCAGCACCCCGGCGGCATGGTCGTCGTCCCGAACGCCTACGATGTCACCGACTTCACGGCGGTCCAGTACCCCTCGGACGACCCGGGCAAGGGCATGATGACCACCCACTTCGACTTCCACTTCCTCCACGACACCATCCTGAAACTCGACAACCTCGGACACGATGTCCCGACCATGTACAAGTACCTCGAAGACATGACCGGCATCCCTGTCATGGACGTCGATATCTGTGACCCGAAGATCTACGAGCTCTTCCTGAGCCCCGAACCCCTCGGCGTCACAGAGGAGGATATCAATTTCCCGATCGGCACCCTGTCCATCCCCGAGATGGGCACCGACTTCGTCAAGGGTATGCTGGTCGAGTGTAAACCGAAAAACTTCTCGGACCTTTTGCAGATCTCCGGTCTGTCCCACGGCACCGACGTCTGGCTGGGCAACGCACAGGAGCTCATCCACCAGGGCATCTGTACCATTTCCGAAGTCATCGGGACCCGTGACAACATCATGGTCGGCCTTATGCACTACGGACTCGAACCGGACATGGCCTTCAAGATCATGGAGATCGTCCGTAAGGGCAAAGCGACGAAACTCCTCACGGAAGAACACGTCGCCGCCATGCGCGAGCACGATGTCCCCGAGTGGTACATCGACTCCTGCTATAAGATCAAGTACATGTTCCCGAAAGCCCATGCGGCGGCCTATGTCAGCGCGGCCCTGCGGCTCGCCTGGTACAAGATCTACCACCCCGTCGAATACTACGCCACCTACCTCACGGTCCGGGGCGAGGACCTCGACGCCGTCGCCATCCTCTCCGGCAAGGGCTATGTCAAGGGCCGGATGAAGGAGATCGAGATCAAGGGACGGGACGCCTCCGCCACGGAGAAGAGCGAATACACCGGCCTCCAGGTCGTGCTGGAAATGCTCGCCCGGGGCATCGAGTTCCTGCCCATCGACCTCTACAAGTCGAAAGCGACGGTCTATTCCATCGAAGATGGCAAGATCCGCCTCGCGTTCTCATCCATCAAATGACTTGGCGTTTCGGCCGCACAGGCCCTGGAAGCGGCCAAGGACGACGGACAGGGCGACTACCTGTCCCAGGAGGACCTCGGCATCCGTGCCGGCGTCTCCTCCGCTGTTCTCACCGCGCTCCGTGACCTCGGCGCCCTCGACGGGCTGCCGGAGTCCAGCCAGATCTCACTGTTCGGCATCTAAATAGGAGGGACAATCATGAACAAAGCACTCAAAATCATTTTACTGGTCCTGCTGTTCCTGGCAGTGGCCGTCGGTGCTGTCTTCGGATACCGCCTGATCAGCGACCGTCAGACTGCCGCGGCGCCCATCGCCACAGAAGGGCAGGCATACCTGACCACGTCTCCGAACGCTTCGGAAGGCGTCACCGCTGTCGCAGAGGCGGAAGAGGACAATCTCGCCAGCGACGGCAACATCGAACCGACCACTCAGTGGCCCTTCGCCGACCGGAAGTCTGAGTCGAAGTTCGAAGCCAAGGAGTCGGTGGGTCACACCACGACCAAAGCGGCGAAGCAGAACAAGACGAAGGCTGCCGAAAAGACCGCGGAGAGCAAGAAGGAGACGACGGAACAGAAGGCCTCGAAAGAGACCACGAAGAAGTCCTCGTCCGCCTCGGAAGGCAACATCAAGGCCTTCCTGCAGAAACTCCAGTCCGGCGCGTCCAGGACGAACAACGGTCACCCGGTGAAGGTCGACTCCAACGGTGTCAACATCGAGTACAAGAAGTTCGCGGTCGCCGACCTCAACGGGGACGGCAAGGACGAAGTGTTCCTCTATGCCGAGAGCACCAAGGGTGAAGACTTCTACGGCAACTCCTACATCGTCTACGACAGCAGCCTCAAGAACGTCCGGACCACCATGGTCATCGACGAGTTCAAGGACGTCAAATTCTACAAGAGCGGTGTCTATGAGATCGTGGAGAACAAGTTCGGGTTCACGTCCGACGCCATCGCCGCCCAGTACGGCGTCAAGAACGAGAACTCCATCCTCGGCTTCGACGTCACCACGACCCCGTACCTCAAGTACATGACGAACGGCCCGTACATCGACGCCCCCAGCGAGATCAGCGCCGCGGACTACAAAGCGACGGTCTCCAAACTGAGAGCCGGCGGCAAGCTCGATGTCAAAGTCTACGACTTCACGAAGGCCAACGTCGAAAAACTCTAACAGCAAATACTCTTTCAGGCAGGTGATCCGTCATGGATTTCTACAATTTTTATAAAGGACAGAGCTTCGATGCCTACGAATTCTTCGGAGCCCATGTGACGGATCAGGGCACCTGGTTCCGGACCTACGCGCCCGCAGCCAACCGCGTGGCGGTCATCGGCGAGTTCAACGACTGGACCGAGACGCCCATGAATCGCGCCTACGACGGCAGCACCTGGGAATGCTACATCCCCGCCGCACAGCCGGGGCAGATGTACAAGTACCGCATCTACGACCAGAACGGCCGGGCCATCGACCACTGCGACCCCTACGGCTTCGGCATGGAACTGCGCCCGAAGAGCGCGTCCATCATCCGGGAGCTGCGAGCATTCGAGTTCGACGACTGGGACTGGATGCTCTCCCGCACCGACCGCCGCAATGAGCCCCTCAACATCTATGAGGTGCACGCGGGGTCCTGGCACAAGAACCCGGACGACCCCGAGAACGGCTGGTACAACTATGTGGAGCTGGGCGATCTGCTGATCCCCTATGTCAAGGAACACGGCTACAACTACATCGAGTTCCTGCCGCTGGCGGAGCACCCCTCGGACAACTCCTGGGGGTACCAGAACACCGGTTTCTTCGCGCCGACCTCCCGGTACGGCACGATGGATCAGCTCAAACAGCTCATCGAGAACTGCCACAAGAACGAGATCGGCGTCATCCTCGACTTCGTGCCGGTCCACTTCGCGGTGGACGATTACGCCCTCGAGAAGTACGACGGCACGGCGCTTTACGAGTACCCGCACCCCGACATGGGCTACAGCGAGTGGGGGAGCCACAACTTCAACCACTGCAAGGGCGAGGTCCAGAGCTTCCTCCAGTCCAACGCGAACTACTGGCTCCGGGAGTTCCACTTCGACGGCCTGCGCATCGACGCGCTGTCGAACCTCATCTACTGGCAGGGCAACAAGGACCGGGGCACCAACGAGAATGCCGTCCACTTCATCCGCAACATGAACGGCGGCCTCAAGAAACTGCACCCGACCGCCATCCTGGCGGCCGAGGACTCCACCCAGTTCCCCGGCGTCACGAGACCCGTCTATGACGGCGGCCTCGGCTTCGACTACAAGTGGGACATGGGCTGGATGAACGACAGCCTCGACTACATGAAGAAGACCGCGGACCAGCGGACGGAGAACTACCACAAGCTGACGTTCTCGATGATGTACTTCTACGACGAGAACTTCATCCTGCCGCTCTCCCACGACGAAGTGGTACACGGCAAGGCGACCATCCTGCAGAAGATGTCCGGCCTCTACGAAGGCAAGTTCCAGCAGGCCCGCGCGTTCTACATGTACATGTACGCGCACCCCGGCAAGAAGCTCAATTTCATGGGCAATGAGTTCGCCCAGATCCGCGAATGGGACGAGGACGAAGAGCAGGACTGGTTCATGCTGAAGTATCCGCTCCACGACTCCTTCCAGGTCTTCATGAAGGACCTCTCGCACCTGTACCTCGAGAACCCGGCTTTTTGGGCCCTCGACTACAACACGATGGGCTTCGACTGGGTCGACTGCAACCAGGAGGAGAAGCGCATCTATGCGTTCATCCGTCACGGCGGGGAAGAGGACGTGCTCTGCATCTTCAATTTCTCCGAGAAACCCCAGGAGTACAAACTGCGGCTCGACTACAACATGGAACTCGAACTGCTGCTGGCCTCCGACCGGGACATCTACAGCGGGACGGAGCACTACGAGGACAAGACCGTGCTCAAAAAGAAACGCGGTTACTTCGAACTTCCGATGACTCCGTACTCGGCGAAATTCTTTAAAATGAAATAAAAACAACTATGAAATAAAAACTATATCAATAATGAAAGCTCCGGCCCTGCCGGAGCTTTTTCTTTGTAAAAACTTTCACAAAAGCAACAAGAAGTGGATGACATTTCCCGCAGTAGCGTGATAGTATGAAAGTGTACTAATCAGGCAGTACAAAATTGGAATAAAATGGAGGGAATCATTATGAAACGCAAACTGTTGTCCATCCTGAGTGTACTCATGATGGTCGCCATGCTCCTGACGCTGGCCGGCTGCAACAAAAAGGAAGAAGCGGCCGCGACGCCGACGGAAGAAACGACAGTCAAAGCTGCCGACTCACCCTATGAGCTGGACATGAAGAACTTTGAGAGCTTCATCAAGTCTCTTCCGGACGGCGGGTACTACGGCTTCGCTGCCATGGACAAAGACCATGACGCGCTGCTCGTCACGGACTCCACCTACAAGGAAGGCGACAAGATCTATGCGCTGGCCGCCACCGTCTACGGCTATGACAAGAACGGCAAAGTCGTCGAGTACGGCGACGTCATCAGCTCCAAGGGCTATCCGCTCGCCACGAAAGATGATCACCTCTATTTCGGTGATAATGAATCGATGACGAAAGTCACCATCGAAGAATACCGTAATGCGATGACTATCATCGATCGCCAGAAGAAGAGCGAAGCTCCGGCGAAGCTGGACGCGCTCCTCTCCGAGTACCAGGCGGCCACGCCGGTCGAGTTCAAGGCGGTCGAAGGCTCCGAGATCCCGGGCCCGATGGCATACGCCGGCAACTGGGCCGAGAAGACGTCCGAGCGCGTCGTCATCGCCATCGAACCCACCCTCGAAAAGGGCTGGTTCGACGTCACCATCACCTGGAAGGAAGCCCTTCCGCAGAAGGACCTCTACACCATGCGTGCTCACTACCAGAAGGACGGCACCCTGTTCTATGACAACTGCCGCTACCTGGTCCGCACCTTCGACGACAACGCGAAGTTCACGGATGAAGTGAAGTACACGAACGGCTCCGGTATCCTGAAACTCAACAAGAAGGACAACACGCTCGCCTGGACCGACTACAAAGAGTCCCCCGGCAGCAACACCCAGTTCTTCATCAAGGCCGACAACATCAAGATCGAGACCGTGACGGCGAAGTCCACGACGAAGACCACCACGAAGACGACCAAGAAGGCCGAGACCACGAAGTCGACGAAGAAGGCCGAGACCACGAAGTCGACGAAGAAGGCCGAGACCACCACGCAGGACGACGGGCAGAACCCGGTCATGAACTACATCGGCCGCTACGGCTCCGGCCGCGCGACCATCGATGTCGAGTGCCAGGGCAAGAGAGACGCGCACTTCCACGTCTACTGGTCCAGCAGCGCTGCCGAGCACAGCGAGTGGACCATGAGCGGTACCTTCGATGAGGATACCCAGACGGTCAAGTACACGAACTGCGTCAAGAGAACGATCGTCTATGACGAGAACGGCAACATCGAGATGGATGCCATCGAGTACACCGGCGGCAAGGGCGTCATCAGCTTCCGCAACAACTCCCTGACCTGGAACGACAGCCAGGAGCACATCGCGGACGGCATGACCTTTACATATTAAGCGTTATAATAATAAGAAAACAAATGATATAACTGCCGGTTTCCGGGCTCCGAAAGGGGCCCGGAAACTTTTTTTGAAAAAAATCAAAAAAAGTTGAAAATAGGGGTTGACGTATACTAGTGCATATGGTACAGTATAGGCGTACTAAGGAACACAGTACACACAAAAAGCTTTGGATATTCTACACCACGGAGGAAAGAACTATGAAAACCAAACTCACTGCATTCATCGGAATCGTACTCATGCTCGCTATGACCCTTGCACTCGTCGGCTGCAACAAGAAGACGGCCGAGACCACGACGGTCACCGCTGCTGCCCCGACGGTCGTTTCGCAGCAGGTCGAACAGGTGACGGGAGCTCAGCCCGCCACGCAGGCACAGCAGAACACTCAGCAGAACACCCAGAAGGCGACTCAGAAAGCTGCTCAGAAGACCACGAAGAAAGTCGCCCAGAAGACCACCAAGAAAGCCACTCAGAAGGCAACTCAGAAAGCCACTCAGAAGGCGACTCAGAAAGCCACTCAGAAGGCGACCCAGAAAGCCACTCAGAAGGCCACGGAAGCTGCCGGCAGCCCGGTCCAGCGCTACTCCGGCCGTTACGGCAGCGGTCGCTGCACCATCGATGTCATTGCGGTCTCCAACAACACGGTCGAGATCCACGTTTACTGGTCCAGCAGTGCCGCAGAGCACAGCGAGTGGGTCATGAGCGGTAACTTCGATGAAGGCGGCACCTATGTCTACTACAGCGACTGCGTCAAGACCAACTACACCTATGGTGATGACGGCGAACTCGTCTCCAAGGAAACTGTCTACAGAGGCGGCAAAGGTTCCCTCATCTTCAAGGGCAACACCATGACCTGGGAAGACCAGGCTGAGCACATCGCCGACGGTATGACCTTCACCAAGTAAACTTGTTTCTTAATACCCCGGAAATGGTTGACGCGGATCCTTTTGCATGGTATCATCTATGCGTATTAACTGACGTAGAACACTAAAAACCAATCAGGAGTTGATTCGAATGTTCACCATCGATAACATGTCCCGCGTGCCCGTCTACGAGCAAATCGTAGAACAGGCCGAGCGGCTGCTGCTTTCCGGTCAGCTGAAACCCGGCGATGCAATGCCCTCTGTCCGCGGACTCGCGACAGAACTGGGGGTCAACCCCAACACCATCCAGAAAGCTTACGCCGAACTCGAACACCGCGGCATGACCACTTCGGTCCCCGGTCGCGGAAGCTTCCTGCGGGAAGACGCCACCGAACAGCTGGTCGCGTACCTCAACGAGAACGCGCTGCCGGAGTTCAAGAACATGCTGAAAGGCATGCTCATCGCCGGCGCTTCTAAGGAAGAGGCCCTGGAATTCGTCCGGAAGATCCTCGACGAACTGGCGAAAGAGTTCGAATAATCACTCTGTTTCCCCTCATTTTCCATAACACATAAAGGCTTCGGCTTCCTGTGAGTATCCAAAGCACAGGGAGTCGGGGCTTTTATTACGTCCCGACACGGTTCTCATTCCCGGAAAAGTATGGTAAAATAAATTGTTTTAGAACGCACTCATGCGTCAACACGGAGAAGAGAGGGGACCCCCGGTTTGAAGAAACTAGAAAACAAATGGCTGCTTGCCTGCCTGGCATTCCTGGTGCCGGCCGTGCTGCTGCTCATCATCTTTGCCCTGAACGGCGTCACGCCCTTCGGCGGGAAGAGCCTTGCGGAGCAGGACGCCAACATCCAGTACATCGAATTCTTCAACTACTATCGAAACCTGTTCCACGGGAAGGACACGCTGCTGTACAGCTTCACGAACTTCCTCGGTGGCAGCGGGGTGGCCCTGGCCGCCTATTACCTGGCATCGCCCTTCAACTTCCTGATCCTCGCGGTGCCGGCCTCCATGAACCACGCGCTCTTCAGCCTGATGGTCCTCCTGAAACTGTCCCTCTGCGGCTTCACGATGACCCTCTTCCTCCGGGAACGCTTCCCGAAACTGAGCCCGCTCTTCACGCTGCTCCTCTCCGTCTCCTTCGCGCTGTCCCAGTACAATATCGCCCAGACCATGAATATCATCTGGCTGGACGGTGTCTATATGCTGCCGCTGGTCCTGCTCGGGGTACATCGCCTCGTGCGGAACGGAAAGAGTTTTCTCTTCTTCTTCGCCACCGGCGCCGCCATCCTGTTCAACTGGTATGCGGGCTACTTTGACTGCATCGCCGCCATCCTGTTCTTCTTCTGGGAGCTTGGCGATGTACCGACCGGCCTTCTGACCACGAAACAGAAGTGGGGCCGCTTCGGCTCCGCGCTTCTGCACGGCATTGCCGCGGTCTGCCTGAGCGCGGTCCTGTTCCTGCCGACCGTGTACACGCTGCTCGGCGGAAAGGGGAGGACCGACGTCCACATGACGTTCAGCTTCTCCGGCAACCCGCTGACCTCCCTCGCCGGGTTCTCCCTCGGCACCGAGAGTTTCGACGGCGGCATGTCCGTCTTCTGCGGGAGCCTGGCGACCCTGGCACTCATTTTGTACTTCTCCCACAAACAGTTCGCGTGGAAGGAAAAGATCCGCAGCGGTGTGCTGCTCGCGGTCTTCCTGCTGCTCGCGTACTGGGAGCCTCTGGCGTTCATCGCCAACGGCTTCCGGAACATCACCTCGTACTGGTACCGGTACGGGTACATCGTTATCGCGTATCTTCTGTTCCTCGCGGCCCGGTACTACTCCGACGTGGAGGCCGAGACCCCGGCCCGCATCTGGAAAGCAGCCTTTGCCGCGGCCGGCACGCTGCTCCTTGTCGAGTTCGTCTCAGACTACGGCACGGTCAGCTACATCTTCGGCACCGCGGTGTTCCTGCTGCTCTTCGCCTGGGCCCTGACGAAACTCCTGCCCATGGAAGAGGGCGCCGACCCGGCGTTCTCCGGGGAAAAGGCGAAGCGCTGGCTCTCCGTTGGCCTGTCCGTCGCCGTCTGCTTCGAACTGGCGGCCAGCGGCTTCCTCATCTACCGCTCCGTCGGCTTCTCCAAAGTCGGACGGTACCAGGACTACCACGCGAACCGGACGCAGAAGGTCGAGTCGGTGAAGGCGGCGGACGACAGCTTCTACCGTATCGCCCAGACCGACTACAGGCAGCGGACCGATGAGAACCTGACGGCTTACTTCGACGACGCCTATTCCTATGCCTACAACGGCATCGCACACTACTCGTCCACCTACTCGAACAACCAGGCGGAGCTCATGTGCCACCTCGGCTATGCCTCCGACCCGACGGTCCCCGTGACCACCACCCGTCTTCTCGCGGGCGATTCACTGTTCTCCGTCAAATACGTCCTCGGCGAACCGGAAGTCCCCGGTCTTCGGAAGGCCGATGACCTCGGGGAAGGCATCTGGCGCAACCCCTATGCCGTGGCCCCGGCCCTCGTTGTGAACGCCGGCAAAGCGGTGGACTACAAGAAGTATGAGAACGACCCCTTCGCGTACCAGAACGCGCTGTACTCGCAGCTGCTCGGACGCAAGGTGGAACTCTATAAAAAGGTCGACATCAAGACCATCCGGGAACGGACCCTGGACCGCTATACCTACAAGATCCCGCAGCAGGCGGAGAACACCGTCACGTACTTCTCCGTCCACACGAAAGGCTGGGCCCACGGCAAACTCTACTGCAACGGCAAGTTCCTGACCGAGTACGCCTACTGGCTCACGCCCCAGGCCGTCATGCTGCCGCAGAAGTCCGTGACTTCCGGTGAGTCGACCGTCCACTACAAATACATCTCCGGCGAGAACAAGATCGAAGAGGCATACTGCTACGCCCTCGACCTCGACGCGCTGGCTGCCGTGTCCGCGGAACTGAACGCGAAGGCGCCGGCAGGGGAGACCGGAACGTACACCATCCACCCGGGCTATGTGACCGCCAACGTCATGGCAGAGACCGGTAATGAGAGCCTGTACCTCTCCGTGCCCGTCGACCGGGGCTGGACCGTGGAAGTCAACGGTGTGGAAGTCGAAACGACGAAACTCGAGGACAACGCCTTCGCCGACTGCTTCTACCTCATCCCGCTGACGCAGCAGGGCGAGAACAAGGTCAGGATGACCTACGAGGTCCCCGGCCTCAAAGCCGGCGCCGTCCTCACGGTCGTCACCTTCCTTGCCAGCATCGTCCTCGCAATCCTCTTCCGTCGGAAGAACTGATATTTCTACGCACCAGAACCCTTCCTGATAAAGGAAGGGTTCTTTTTAGCTTTCATCGTAAAATCCGAATTTGTCAAAGGAAACATCCGCCCTCGCAGCCGGCCGTCGGCGACTCGCAGCAAGTACACCGTAAGCGGCCTGGCAAGCTGCGGTGCGTATTGACGCCCTTCGCTTTGCTTCGGGCTCGGGTGCCACAGTGCTCCGGGGAAGTAAAGAGTCTTCCGCCCGCTTCGCGGCTGCCAACTGCCTCGTTTCTTCCAACATTCCAAGCTTTGCCAGCTCTTGACTTCCCCTTCGCCCCGTGGCATGGGGCAACCAACAGGCCAAAGGGGCACTGCGGCCCTTCGGCCTGCAAGAATTGGTGTGTTTTTGGAGCCGACGACACGTAAGAAGTCAAAAATACCGATGATTACGTGTCGTCTTTCGCCGTTTTCTGCCTTTCACCGACAGGAGAAAACACGTAACTTCCGTTTTTTCGGGGGTTTTACGTGTCTTTGATG
>JAFTZU010000180.1 GCA_017461005.1 Clostridia bacterium | reverse complement strand
GTGGACGAGGCCGTCCTGGTGGACGCCGATGTCGACGAACGCGCCGAAGTCGATGACGTTGCGGACGGTGCCCTGGAGCTCCATGCCCTCTTTGAGGTACTTGATGTCGAGGACGTCGGAGCGGAGCATGGGAGGCGGCAGCTCGTCGCGTGGGTCGCGGCCCGGTTTCAGGAGTTCCTTCTCGATGTCCTTCAGTGTCGGGACACCGACGTCGAGTTCCTTCGCGAGGGTCTCATAGCCGAGCTTCAACGCCCGGTCATGGAGTTCGCTCAGCTTGCCTGCCTTGACGTCCGCGGTCGTGTAGCCGCACTTCTCGAGGAGGCCCTTCGCCGCGTCATAGGACTCGGGATGGACGCCCGTGTTGTCGAGGATGTTGCGGGACTCGGCGACACGCAGGAAGCCGGCGCACTGTTCATACGCCTTCGGTCCGAGTTTCGGCACCTTCTTGAGCTGCGCCCGTCCGGTGAACTCGCCGTTCTCCTCGCGGTACGCCACGATGTTCTTCGCGATGGTCCCGTTGATGCCGGCGATGTGCGACAGCAGCGCGGGAGACGCGGTGTTCAGGTCCGCGCCGACGGAGTTGACGCAGTCCTCGACGACGCCGTCGAGGGCCGCGGTCAGTTCCTTCTGCGGCATGTCGTGCTGGTACTGGCCGACGCCGATGGCTTTCGGGTCGATCTTGACCAGTTCGGCCAGCGGGTCCTGCAGACGGCGGCCGATGGAGATGGCCGAACGGATGTTGACGTCGAACTGCGGGAACTCTTCCGCCGCGAGTTTCGACGCGGAGTACACGGACGCGCCGGCTTCGGACACGACCATGTAGGAGACGCTTCTGCCGGTCTCCCGTTTGAATTCGCCGATGGTCTCAGCAGCGAAGATCTCGGTCTCCTTGGAGGCCGTGCCGTTGCCGATGGAGATGACGTCGACGTTGTCTTTCTTCAGAAGCTTCTTGACGGTGTCCTTCGCCTGTGCGTACTGGCGGTCACCGTGGGTGACGTAGATGACCGTCGTGTCGAGGACCTTGCCGGTGCCGTCGACGACCGCGGTCTTGCAGCCCATGCGGTAGCCGGGGTCGAGCGCGAGGACGACCTTGTTCTTGACCGGCGGCGCCATGAGGAGCGGCCGCAGGTTCTGGGCGAACACCTTGATGGCGTTCTCGTCGGCCCGGTCTTTGAGGGTCGAGCGGATCTCCCGCTCCACGCTCGGGTAGATGAGCCGGTCATAGGCGTCCTCCGCGGCGGTCAGGACGAACTGCAGCGCGGCGGCACAGCCTTCTTCATTATAGGGAGACGCGGGAGCGGCAGGCGCGGGCGCTTCGGCACCGGCCTTTTTCTTCTTGTTGACGCCCCGGTTCTTTTTCTTGATCTTCTTGTCCGAGTGGATGAGCGTGCGGTCGATGATCCGCAACGCGTCCTCCTTCCCGAGGTCCACCGAGACTTTGAGGAAGCCTTCCTTCTCGCCGCGGTTCAGGGCGAGGATGCGGTGGTCCGCCACTTTGGAGACCGCGTCCGCGAACTCATAGTACTGGGCGTAGACGCTGTCCTCTTCTTTCGCGGCTTTGGACGAGATGACACCGGACTCGGTGAAGGCTTCCTTCAAAGCTTTGCGGACGTCCGCGTCGTCGGAGATGAGTTCCGCGATGATGTCCGACGCGCCCTGCAGGGCGTCTTCCACGGTCTCGACTTCCTTCTCCGGGTCGACATACGGGGCAGCCGCCTCTTCGAGGGTGGCCTCTTCGATCTTGCGCTCCCAGAGGTACATCGCCAACGGCTCGAGGCCTTTCTCCTTCGCCATCATGGCGCGGGTGCGACGCTTCTGCTTATAGGGACGGTACAGGTCTTCGAGCTCGGCGAGCACGGTGGCCGCGTCGATCTTCGCCTTCAGTTCGTCCGTGAGCTTGCCCTGCTCTTCGATGGAGCCGAGGATCTCCTCGCGGCGCTTGTCGAGGTTACGCAGGTAGGTGAGGCGGTCGTTCAGTTCGCGCAGGACCTGGTCGTCCAGGGAGCCGTGGGCCTCCTTGCGGTACCGGGCGATGAACGGGATGGTGTTCCCCTCATCGATGAGGTTCACCGTGTTCTCCACCTGCCAGGGCTTGAGGTCGAATTCAGAAGTCAGTGTTGCAATGATATCCAAAGCGTTTTCTCCTTAGTCGTTTGATTTCATAAGAAAGGGGCCGCCGAACAGGCAAAGCCCCTAACACTCAGTTCAGTTTTTCAGCTGGCGGACGTCTCTGCCGGCGAACTCCAGCGGCGTGTAGCTGCCGATGATGCGGCTGTACACCCGGTTGCCGTACTTGTCCGAGATTTCATCGTACCAGAGGTTCGTCGAGATGATGGTCGGCAGGCCCTTCAGGATGCGGGTGTTGATGATGTTATATACCATACTGACCGTGAAGGATGTCGAGAACTCGGCGCCGAGGTCGTCGAGGATGAGGAGGTCGGCGTTCAGGACGTTGTCCTCCGGGGAGTCGTCAGTCTTGAGGCGGCCGAAGTGCTCCTTCTCGATCTCCGAGAGGAGGTTGTGGGCCGAGCCGTACACGACGTTGAAGCCCTTCTCGATGGCCTTGTTCGCAATGGCCAGGGACAGGTGCGTCTTGCCGAGGCCGGTGTTCCCGTAGAGGATGAGACTCGGGGACGACAGGCCGAAGTCTTCGGCGTACGCTTCGCAGTAGGAGACGATCTGCCCCATCCGCGAGTACGCGTCCACGCCCGTCTCCGGGTCCGTGACGCCCTGGTAGTACGCGAGGTTGAAGTTGTCGAAGGTCGAATCGCCCGCCGGAGAGACGGCATTCAAATTCTCCGTCTGCAGGCTCTTCACGAGCCGCTTAAAGCAGTCACAGTAGTGGTTGCCCACGACGCCCGTGTCGTTGCAGACGGGGCAGGTGTAGTGGACTTCCAGCGCTTCTTCGGAGGAGCCGAGGGACTCGAGGATCTCACGGCGCCGCTCCTGGTCGGCGAGGTTCTCGTCGCGGAGCTTGTCCATGGCCGCCTGGTCGCCGGTGATGGCGAGCTGGACGGCTTTCAGACCGGCCGCGGAGAGTTTGCGGTTCAGCGCCCGCAGTTCCGGGGACAGGAGTTCGAGTTCTTCCGTTTTCATCTCGGCTTCCCGCTCCGCGGTCTCCCGCCGGCGGTCCAGCACCTGTTTGGCGCGCTCAAAATTGGTCGGCATTTACTCCTCCCCTTTCCGTTTGTACTGGATGGGCCCCTGCGCCTTCTCCCGGTACGCGTCCGAGTCGTAGGAGGCGGTGTGGTTGCCCGCGATCTTCGTGTTTTTCTTTCCTTTGGGCGATGTACCTCTCCCCGCCTTCCCGGCGGCCGGGGCTTCGCCCTTCTCCGCCTGGAGGACATCCTGCGGCGTGCGCAGGCCTTCCTCGTTCCAGCGGGTCAGGATCTTGTCCATATAGTTGAAATTGACCTTGTTGATGGCTTCGACCATGGTCTCGTATGCGTGGTAGATGAGTTCGCTCGACTGGCCGAAGGTGAATCGCCACTTGCGGACATACGCGAGGCGGTTGTCGGTGGCTTTCGGCGGGTCTTTGGAGAAGAGTCCGGTGAACTCGGCCCAGGCCCGGTCGGTGTTGGCGATCTTCTCGAGTTTCTCGTTCGCGGCCTCCAGGGTCGTGACGCCCTCTTCCGCCCAGTTCTTGCCGACCTTGCACATGTACCCGATGCCCTTGCCCTTCTTGACCGAGTAGTCGACGATGGTCAGGATGACCTCGGGCGGCAGGCCGTAGGTGTCGTGCATCATGATGAACTTCGCCTGGGTGTCGTACCCGATGGTCTTGCCCATGAGGGCCTGCACTTCCTGGAACATGGCTTTCAGCGCGGGGTCCTCGAGGAGCCGCGCGGCCACGGTCTCGTAGGTCGGGACGATGTCC
>JAFTZU010000179.1 GCA_017461005.1 Clostridia bacterium | reverse complement strand
GCAAAATTCATAGGACTTCCTCCTCCCCTTTCCCGGGGCGATCTACTACCCCTTAGTTTACCACAAAAGGACGTATGCGGTAAACGGGCGGCCGCGCGCTCCCTGTTACAGTACATTCCACGCATTTTGTCCAAACAAACTCTTACAATTGTCAGTTCTCTTTTTTGTAGAAAGTGATATAGTAGCTTTTTGTACAAAAGGTTATTCATACTTTTTTTAGTATTGTAAAGCTGGTGACCCAAATGACTGACATCAAACAGCGCTGGCATGACCTGACCCATAGAAATGCGGAGGACCGTTCTGAGAAGCCCCGCAGGCAGTACGGCTGGCACCATTTCACGGAACACTTTTTCGACACCGGGAACCCCCGTTACCTCAGCGGGTTCGAAATGTTTGCGATCCTCATCATCTGCAGTGTCATCGGGTACTGCATCGAGATGGTCTTCGGGCGCATCACGAACGGGTACTGGGAGAGCCGGCAGTCTCTGGTCTACGGGCCCTTCGGTCTCGCCTACGGCATCGGCGGTCTGCTCCTGACCCTGCTTCTCTTCCGCGATACAGAGACCCCGCTCTGGAAGGTCTTCTTAAAGTCCTTCGTGGTCCTGACCTTCGCCGAGTACATCATGTCCCTCGGCATGGAACTCGTCTTCGGCCACGTCGCCTGGGACTACTCCCAGATGCCGCTGAATATCGGCGGCCGGGTCTGCCTCCTCTACTCCCTGTTCTGGGGCGTCCTCGGCTGTCTCTGGGCAAAGCTCATCTACCCCGGCTTCAACAAGATGCTCGACAAGATCCACTTGAAGCCGAAAAAGATCCTCTTCTGGATCTTCTTCGTGTTCTTCGTCTACGACTGCCTCACTTCGGCAGAAGCGGCCGCCCGGTTCAACGAACGCCAGGAGGGCATCCCGCCGCAGAACACGATCGACCGCCTCATGGACAAACAGTTCCCGGACGAATACATGCGCTGGGTCTATGCGAACTCGATGGACGTCGACGACGCGGGCAACGTGGACACCGCCCACACCCTCGGCCAGAACGAAGAACGCTACACCCAGAAGATCACCCGCCCGAACACCACCAAATACGACGCAAAAAACGCCACCTCGTAAGAGGCGGCGTTTTTGTTTCGTATTGGGGTTACGCGTCGGGCAGGCTGTAGATGGATCTCATGATGTCGCCCATGACATCGTAATAGGTGGCCTTGGAGATGAACATTCCGGCCCAGCCCTGGTGGTCCCAGTTCTGTGCGGGCATGTTGTACCAGACACCCGGTTTGATGGCCATACCGTCGACGAAGTCGTACTGTTCGACGCCGGTGGGAGCTCTCATGGCCTTGCAGTTGACGATACCGTCATTGTTGAGCCATTCCTTGTCGATGCCGTGCTCTTTGTCGGTGTAGTTACCGAGGATCCAGGCAGTGATCTTGAAGGGAGCGAAGATGTGGCCGTCAGCAGAAGCGGTGCCATACTTGTTGGTATGGGTGCCCTGGCCGGGACGTGCGAAGAAGTAGGTCTTCTTGTTCGGCTTGATGTTGGCAAGCTGAGATTCGCAGACGTCGGGCTTCATGTCGTAGGCGATGCTGCCGCCGAGTTTGTTGGTGGCATAGGCATCGACGCCGGCTTTCTTCTGCGGGTCGTTGATGGAGCCGAGGGGGCCGCCTTTCCATTCGGCCGGGTCTTCCATGATGCCCCACGGGTCGAAGTACAGGTCGTAGATCTTCGCGATGTGGTTACCGGCGATGGCACCGGCGTTCAGGATCAGACGGGAGACCATCTCGATGACCTTGTCGCCCATGAAGTAGGTGATGGAAGTACCGTGGTTGGTACCGGACAG
>JAFTZU010000178.1 GCA_017461005.1 Clostridia bacterium | reverse complement strand
GTATAGCCTTCCGTGCCGATCAGGCTCATCGCGCTTTCAAAAGTGTCCTTGCCGAGCCCATAGAAGGCTTTGATGAGTTTCTCGGTCTCGTCGCGATTCACCATGACGAACTCGGATCCGGGGACCGGTTGATCGCCCAGGTTGGCCGATGTGAACTCGATCCCGGGTTCAGAGCTTTGGAGAAAAACGCCCGGCATCGTCATAATGGCTTTATAGATAGTAGTGTCGATAATGGGGATCGTAAGATCCAGCATGCCGACCATACTTTCAAAGCCGACATAACAGGTCTTTGTCGCGCTTTTCTCAACAGTGACCTTCAGTTCTCTGGTTTCCGGTTTGATGAGTTTGAACCCGTCATCGGCAATGCTGCGGATCTCGAGCGTATACTCACCTTCAGGAACATTCTTTGCCCCGTAAATGCGGTAGAGGGATTCCACTTCATCAAAATCATCGAAAAGCCATTCATAGGCAGACTGGACCAGATCGACGAACCATCCGGTAATGCCGCCATCACCTTCCGACCGGTATTTGAACGAGGCGATGAATGCCGTCTCGCTGGCATCCTCCTGCGTCAGCTTATATTCCTGCCCGTCTTTGTTGACCAGGTACATCTCGACCTCAGGAACATTATTGTTGCCGGCCACGGCTTTGATTTCTTCTTTGACGGCATCGACAAAGTCAGAGAACCCCAAACCCGGCGTTGTGGAGAGTTTCGTTATGTTGTCGCCATATACCATAACGGCGACCGGAACGTCACCGGCCGGGCCCTGCTCGCGTCCGGTCGCAGGGTTCACATTGCTGGTGGTATCGTCCGCCGCCAGGACCCCGATGGGGATGAGGCAGAGGATCATCGCGACTGCCAGCACAATGCTGATGAGACGTTTTCTCATTGTGTTACTCCTTTTGTGTGTTTAACATGTTCGGTTATGCGAATGACTCATATGTCTTAACTTAAGTTTAAAAGAAAAGCCTTATGAAATTCTTAAGAAACCTTTAAATATGCGGGATAATCGGAAAATATTTATTCGTACGCGTAAGAAAAAATGGCGTGAAACGTTACGTTTTGGCAGGTGCGTCCTGTACTTTTAGTAAAAAAATGACCACCACGCAGAAACCACACAAGGTGCTCTGGTGGGGGTGATTCGCTTTACTTACTCCTCGACGGGAGTTTCTGCCGGGGCGTCGTAGAGGACTTCGAAGTTCTCGGGCTCGGCGTCGGAGAGGACGGGAGCGGCAGCTTCGGCAGCGGGAGCGGCCTCAACAGCAGCTTCTGCAGCGGCGACAGCAGCGGCGTTCTCAGCCTCAGCTTCTGCGGCAGCAGCGTGCTCGGCTTTGGCCTTCGCTTTGATCTCCTCGGCGTTGAACTTCGGGGCGATGATGCCGTAGCGGCTGCCTTCGGAGTCGGAGCGGGGAGCGCGGGAGGGAGCGGCCGGTGCGTCGGATGCAGCGGAGCGGCCACGGTTGTTGCCACCGTTGCCACGACCACCACGGTCATTGCGACCACGGCCACGGTCATTGCCGCCACGTCCGCCGCGACCGCCACGGTCATTGCGACCACGGCCGCCGTTGTTACGCGGCTGGAGCGGCTCGACACCTTCGGCGAGGGCGATGACGACACGGCGGTCGGCATCGGAGCCGATGGAGTAGGACTGGAGGCCTTCCATCTCGGCGATGGTGGTGTGGATGATCCGTCTCTCAGACGGGTTCATCGGGTTCAGGGTCATGTTCCGTCCGTACTTGCGGACACGGCGGCCGTTCTTGCGGGCAATGTCCTTGAGGGTGCGCTCGCGCTTCTCGCGGTAGTCACCGACGTTGATGGAAATGCGGACAGACTTGCCGTCTTCCTTACCGCGGTTGGCAGCAAGGCGGGTGAGGTACTGGATGGAGTCCAGGGTCTCGCCGCGGCGGCCGATGAGCAGAGAATAGTTGTCCTCGGAGGACACTTCGAAGAAGTATTCTTTGCCTGCCTTCGTCACATCGATCTCATAGTTCTCGATGCCGAGGCCTTCAATAACGGTTTTCAGGTACGCATACGCCTTCTTGACCTGCTCCGGAGCTTCCTCCAGGGAAACGGCTTCACGGGGTTCCGCAGGTTTTTCAGCAGCCTTCTCGGCTTTCTTGGGCGATGTACCCTTCTTCTCTTCGGCAGTCTTTTTCGGAGCGGCTGCCTTCTCCTTCTTCTGGTTGGCGGGTTTCTCAGCCTTCTGCTGAGCCTTCGCCTTCGCGTTGCCGGAGCTCTTCTTGACAGCGGCTACTTTCGGTTTCTCTTCCTTGGCCTCATAGAAGGCGCGGACTTCGGCCTGCTTGCCACCGAAAAGACCAAACTTTTTCTTTTCGGGGAACTGCAGGACTTCGAACTGGACGTCTGCGTCTTCGGGGGCATTCAGAGAACGGATGGCCGACTGCTGTGCTTCCTCAATGGTAGCACCGGTCGCGATTGCATCTTTTACCATGCGTTTTCTTTCCTCCTTGTCATCCGGCTACTCCGGATGGGATTTAAAAAGAGCCGCCGCAGTAGGAGTCGAAGTAGAAGCGGCGGCTGTTTTTTCGTAATGAAGTTTTACCGGACGGACTGTTTGACCACGAGCTCCTTGGAGCGGCGGACGTTGGTCTCGTCGACGAGGACCTGGGCAATGACCTTTTCCGGTGTGTACAACTTGTCGAGAACGATCATCTGGATGAAGCTCAGGACAGAGTTGACGGCCCAGTAGATACCGATACCGACCGGGAAGCTCCAGGACAGCCACAGGGACATGAAGGGCATGAACATCAGCATGCAGCCCATGGTCGCCATGTTGGACATCTCGGCGTTCATCCGGCGGGAGCGGATCAGGGAATAGATGGAGGTCAGCATTGCGGCAGCGAATGCCAGGATGGGGATGATGATGATCATCTTCTGGTCGTGCCAGACCTGACCGGGGATATCACCGAAGTTGAAGGGGCCGGCACGGAAGTGTGCAGCGAAATCGGTGAGGACGTTGTAAGCGGTATCCGGGAACTTGTCGCCGAGGTCCGCTTTGAGTTCGTCGATGTGGTTGAGAATGGGGATCTCCATCCAGCGGGTAGACCGACCGGAGTCCACATATTTTTCAACGGCTTTGGAAAGCGTGTTGACCAGTCCATCGCCATAACGGTTCAGACGAAGGATGTAGGTCAGCGGCATGTAGATGGCACCGTAAAGACCCATGATGACGGGCATCTGGATGAGAAGGGCGCCGCAGCCGGTGGACATGGAACCGAAGCCTTCCTTCGAGTAGAAGTCCTGGATGGCCTGCTGCTGTTCCTGCGGGTCGGTGTACTTGGCCTTGATCTTGTTGATGCGGGCCTGCATCCGCTTGGTCTTTGCCTGGCTCTTCTGCTGGTTGATGGAAGTCGGGAGCAGGACGAGCTTGACGAGGACGGCAAGGACGATGACGGCGGCGAGGTAGTTCTTCTGGAAAATGGTGTAGAACAGGAAGATCAGCCAGCCGAACGGATACGAGAAAATATTATAGATCAGCTTGTAAAAACCCATATGTTTTCTCCTAATAGTATTCTTTTTCTTCGGGGACCGGGTCGTAGCCGCCGGAAGTCAGCGGGCTGCAACGGACGATGCGCCAGGCAGTCAGGGCGGTCCCTTTCACTGCTCCGAACCGGTCGATGGCTTCATAACCGTACTGGGAGCAGGTGGGGTAGAACTTACAGGTGGCGGGTGTGTGGACGGTGATGTGCTTCTGGTAAAAGCGGATGCTCTTTTTGAGCGCTTCCTGCGGCACACTCATGGGCGATTCACCTCTTGTTCTCGTTACGAGGGAATGATGTTCCCCTTCTTCAGGTGTTTGACCATCACTTGTTCCAGGTCATAGCTTTTCTTGTACCTGGTCCGCCCGCGTGCAACGAATACGAAGTCGTACCCCTCAAGGTACTCTCCATATTCTTTGTACACGTTCTGGAACGCCGCGCGGATGAGTCTGCGGGACTTGTTCCGCTCCACGGCGTTTCCGATTTTCTTGCTCGTCGTAATACCTATACGACAAATTCCCGCACGGTTCTTCATGAAATAAGTAACCAGTGCAGGATTTGCATATGATGTCCCTCTCGTGTAGAGACGTCTGAAATCTGTATTACGCTTTAAAGTAGTCATAGAAGGTCAGCGTAGCTGGACTTACGCAGTCAGGTTCTTTCTGCCCTTTGCTCTGCGGCGGGCAATGACCTTGCGACCGTTGCGGTCGGACATTCTTTTACGGAAGCCGTGCTCTTTGGCTCTGTGCCGCTTCTTCGGCTGATAGGTTCTCTTCACAGATTATCCCTCCGTTTCGTATTTGGACTTGCAGGTCGTAATTATATAATAAAAGATACATAAAAGTCAATCACAACATGTAGCGGAGTGCCCTTTTCCGGGACACTATAAAAAACTGTGGAAAAAGGGCCTCTTTTTGCCCGTTTTTCATTGTGGAAAACCCCTGATTATGGTAGAATGAATCAGTTGTATATTTCGCTCAGATGAGCACATATAATTATGTATTTTTATATATGATGTAATTAGTGGAAAAGAGGGACGCAATGGACTCCTACAATGACATCTGGGAACTGGTCCGAAGCTACTGCCGGGAGAAGGTCAGCGAGACCATCTACAGCCTGTGGCTGGAGCCGCTCGAACTGAAGTCTTTCGAGGACGATCAGGTCATCCTGTCCGCCTCCGACTTCAAGGCGAACATCGTCCGCAGCAAGTTCAAGAACCTGCTGGACGAAGCCTTCGAGCACTATATGGGCTTCCCAATCGACGTCGTCATCCAGTCGGAAGGCAAGTCGGACGACCGGACCCCCAAAGCAGAAGAAGCACCGAAAAGCACGAACCACCCCATGGTGAACGACGAGCTGACCTTCGACACCTTCGTCGTCGGCTCCTCCAACACCTTCGCGCACGCGGCAGCGCTCGCCGTCGCCAACGCGCCGGGGGAGGCCTACAACCCGCTGTTCATCTACGGTAACTCGGGGCTCGGCAAAACGCATCTGCTTTACGCGATCTGCGACCGCATCGCCAGAGACAACCCCGACGCGAAGATCCTCTACACCCGCGGCGAAGACTTCACCAATGAACTCATCTCCAGCATCCAGAAACAGACGACGGAGGAGTTCCACAATAAATACCGCACGGTCGATGTCCTGCTCGTTGACGACGTCCAGTTCATCGCCGGCAAAGACCGGACTCAGGAAGAGTTCTTCCACACGTTCAACACACTGGTCCAGGACAAGAAACAGATCGTCCTGACTTCCGACCGGCCTCCGAAGGAGATCGCCAACCTGGAAGACCGGATCCGCACCCGGTTCGAATGGGGCCTCCTCGCAGACATCCAGCCCCCGGACCTCGAGACGCGCATCGCCATCATCAAGCGCAAGGCGGATTATTACAAACTGGACCTGCCCGATGACGTCGTTCAGTTCATCGCCGAAAAGATCAAGAACAACGTCCGGCAGCTCGAGGGCACCGTCAAGAAGCTGCACGCTTACTACAACATCAACCACCAGCGGCCGACGGTCCAGAGCGCGACGAAGGTCATCACGGACCTCATGAACGACTTCCAGCCGGTCCCCGTCACCATCGACAAGATCCTCAACGAAGTGGCCCGCACCTACGGCACCACCGTCGAGAACATCACGTCGGAGAAGCGGAACTCGAACATCACCCAGGCCAGGAAGGCTGCCATCTACATCGTCCGGGAAATCACCGGCCTCAGCTATGAGGAGATCGGCAAGGCCTTCGGCGGCAAGCACCACTCCACCGTCATGTACAACTATGAGCAGGCGGAGAAGGAGATGAAGAAGGACCCGGCGGTCCGCTCGACCATCCAGAGCATCATCAATAACATCAACGAGGCGCAGACGAATTATTGACCGTTTCGTCCGCAATCCACTCCGCAGGTTTCCACAATTTCCGCATGGGGCGATACATCGCCTGTGCAATCCACAGTTTACGCCACATTTCGCGGAGAGTTTCTGTGGAGCGTGAAAACACCATCGGAAATTCGTGAAACGCGGTTTTCAGGATTTTACGCCGCCTCTACTACTATAGACTAAGAACCATACTCATTTCGTAAGGAGAAAACCACTATGAAGATCATCTGCAACACCGCAAGACTCAACGAAGCCTGTCAGAACGTTCAGCGCGCTGTTTCCAGCAAAGCGACCATGCCGGCCATTGAAGGTATCCTCATGAAGGCTGCCTCCGGCCAGGTCCAGCTGACCGGTTATGACATGGACATGGGCATCACCACCGTTCAGGAAGCCCGCGTCGAAGAAGAGGGCGCCATCGTCCTCAATGCCCGCCTGCTCTGCGACATCCTGCGCCGCCTGCCCGGTGAGACCGTTTCCATCGAAGCGGACCCCCGCCAGCTGTGCACCATCCGGTGCGGCGAAGTCGAGTACCAGCTCGTCGGCATCGACGCCAAAGAGTATCCGGAACTTCCGACCGTGACCGAAGAAGTCCCTGTCATCATCGACTCCGAGACGCTCGAGAAAATGGTCAAGCAGACCATCTTCGCTGTCTCCACCAACGACACCAAGGTCGTCCACACCGGTATCAAATTCGAGGTGTCTGAGAACACCCTCAAGCTGATCGCCGTCGACGGCTTCCGTCTGGCCATCCGCACCGAGGCTATCAACTACACCGGAGAGCCCCTGTCCTTCGTCGTTCCGGCGAAGACCCTCTCTGAAGTCATCAAGCTCATCAACGAGGCTGAGGTCGTCGCCCTGAAGGTCGCGGCCCGCCACATCGTGTTCGAAGTCGGCGCTTACGCGCTCATCTCCCGTCTCCTGGACGGCGAATTCCTTGACTACAACGCAGCCATTCCGAAAGCCCATTCCACCGAAGTCGAAGTCGACACCAAGACTATCATTTCGGCGATCGACCGTATGTCCCTCATGATCTCCGACCGGGTCAAGAGCCCGCTGCGCTGCGTCTTTGACGAAAATGTCATTCGCATGAGCACCAGCACCACCATCGGCGCCGCCAACGACAAGGTCCCGGCGAAAATTGAAGGCAACCGCGTGGAGATCGGCTTCAACAACCGCTTCCTCCTCGACGCGTTCCGTGCCTGCGACCTCGATACCGTCAAGGTCACCCTGAACGGCCCGCTTTCTCCCATCACCGTCGTACCGGTCGAAGGCGACAGCTTCCTGTTTCTGGTCCTGCCGGTCAGACTCAGAAACGAGAAGTAAGGTTGGAGAGCAAACAAGTCGCTCCAGTTTGAAATAACTCTTTCAAATATTTTTCATGATTGTACAGTCACTTAATATTTCTGATTATCGAAATATTGAATCGATCGAGTTTCAGCCGAGCCCGGGTGTGAACGTTATTTATGGCGAGAATGCCCAGGGGAAGACGAACCTGCTGGAAGCTATCTGGCTCTTTACCGGGCTCCGGTCTTTCCGGGGTTCGAAGGAGCGTGAGCTTCGACGGTTCGACGCAGAGGCCGCAAAATTGTCTATGGCGTTCCACAACGACGTTCGGGACATGACGGCAGATATTCTCATTACTGATAAGAAAACGGCTTCCCTGGGCGGCCTGCCCTACGGAGCGTCCACCAAACTGGTGGGAGAATTCCTCGCTGTCATCTTTGCGCCTCAGCATCTGGACCTCATCAAGGGCGGCCCGGCCGAGCGCCGGAAGTTCCTGAACCAGGCCCTCTGTCAGCTGAAACCGAACTACGCCAAAGCGCTGACCCAGTTCAACCGGGCCATGCAGCAGCGCAATCAGCTCCTGAAAGATGCCATCTACCACTCTGAACTGTATGACACACTGGACGTCTGGGACGACCGGTTCTGCACCTTCGGTGCGTACGTCATCTCGGAGCGCATGAAGTACCTCGACGAACTCCGTCCGTTCCTGGAGGAGTTCTACGGCGGCATTTCCGGCGGAAGAGAAAAGATCTCCGTCGAGTATGCAGCCGGGACTGGTTCGTCTTCAAGCGCCGGCTCTGCCAGCTCAAAGTTTCAGACTCAGGCTGCAAAACTGGCCGGGCTGGAAGCATCGGAAAACGGAAACGCAGAACAAGAGTCATTCCAATTCTCTTCTTCTGATCCTGCTGTAATAAAGCAGGAACTGGCGGTGCTTTTGAAGGCACATCGCCGCGAAGACGCGTTTGCCGGCTTTACGACGGTCGGTCCTCACCGCGATGACCTGGTCGTCAAGCTCGACGGCCTGTCGGTCAAGTCCTTCGGCTCCCAGGGCCAGCAGCGGTCCTGCGCACTGAGCCTCAAAATGTCCGAAGGCTTCGTCATTCGTGCGCTGACCGGCAAGCAGCCCGTCGCGCTGCTCGACGACGTCATGTCCGAACTGGACGCCGGCCGGCAGGACTACATCCTCAACCACATCGACGGCTGGCAGGTGTTCCTCACCTGCTGCGAACCCTCGAGCATCCTGCTCTCGAAGCAGTCCGAAAACGGCAAGCTCTTCGAAGTGGCAGCTGGGAGGTTGGTTTAATGTTTCTTCACCTTGGCGCAGACACCGTTATCCAGACGGACCACATTTTGGGCATCTTCGACCTCGACACGACGACCGTGCAGAAGAGTTCCCGCGAGTACTTGAACCTCGCTGAGAAAGCCGGCCGCGTCGTCAACGTCAGCCCCTTCGAACTGCCGAAGTCGTTCGTGGTCACAAAAGAAGAAGAAACCATCATCGTTTATTTATCGCAATTGAGTTCCAACACGCTGTTGGGACGTTTGAACAGCGGAACATTTTCCGTATAAATAATCAACGCAACTTTCGATTCTGGAGGTTTTACTTTGGATAAGGAAAAAATGAACGCAGAAGTTCTGGAGAACACCGCGGGCGAAGCGGCGGAAGAAAACGCTGAAGTCAGCGAAGACCCGTATGCCGGCATGACTCCGGAGGAGGCCGAGAAGGCTGCGGCGAAAGCGGCGGCAGACCGGGCGGCGGCCATTGAGGCGGCGGAGCTCGCAGCGGAAGAAGCTGCGGACGAAGCGGTCCAGGCAAAAGAAGCTGCCATCGGTGAATTCGATGACGTCGAAGAGATGGATACGGTCGT
>JAFTZU010000177.1 GCA_017461005.1 Clostridia bacterium | reverse complement strand
CCCCGGACTCACCCGGCTCCACCGGGTCGTTCGTCCCGGGTTTCGCGAGCCGCAGTTCCATATGTTCCATGACGTGGCCGACGGTCCCGGCCCGCTCCGCAAGAGAGTCTGACGCGAAGGCAGTCGTAATGCCGGCGGTCGCCTCCGTCTGCCCGAGGCTCGAGAGGAGCAGGTAGCCGAACCGGTGTTCGATCTCCTCGAAGAGATCCGGAGGACAGAGACTGCCGCCGATGAACCCCGTTCGAAGGGACGATAGGTCCCAGTCGTCGAAGTCCTCTCTTCGGAGAATGGCGTCGAACAGTGCCGGCACCGTGCTGAACACAGTACAGTGTTCGTTCTGAATGAGGGTCAGCAAATCGCCCGTATGGCGGGACTTCGGCAGGCACAGGCAGGCGCCCGTGAACAGGGTGGCCATCACATTGACCGAGAGGCTGAAGCAATGGAACACCGGCATGGCGGTGCACACCCGGTCCTCTTCCGTGTAGCTGAGGTCCCGGGCCTGCTGCAGACCCATATTCGCCCTGCTGTACTGGCTGTCCTGCACCGCTTTGGGAAGGCTCGTCGTTCCGCTCGTGAAGAGGATGAACGAACCGTCCTCCGGGCGGACGTTCCGGCGGCACTGCAACAGTTCTTCGTCACTCACCTGCTCAGGGGCAGTGTCCGCCAGGGTCCGGTACCCGCGGGCATCTCCGTCGAGGCCGATGTAGACCGCCTCGCGCAGACCCCGCACACCTTCGAGGAACCCGTAGCACTCGTCTCGGAAGTCGACTTCGCGGTACCCGTCGCCAATCAGGAGTACCTCGACATCCGTGGTTCGGACCAGAGTCCTCAGTTCGGCCCGTTTCAGGCTCGTATTGAATAGAACGGCGATGGCGCCGATGCGATTCAGAGCAAATATGCTGATGATCGCATTCGGCTGCGCCTCGCACAGAACGCCCACATGGGTGCCCTTGCGGACACCCAGGGAGAGGAATCGCTTTGCCATGAGGTCGATGTCGGCGTCCAGGTCCTTGTAGGACCACGTCTGTCCTTCAAAGGTCAGCGCCGGGCGGTCCGGGAAGGTGGAGACCGCTTCGGTGAACGCCTCATCGACGGTGATATTTCTAAGAGGAAGCAAGTTCGATCACTTCTTTTCCTTCAGTGCTGCCACCATGGTCGGGACCACGTCGAAGAGGTCGCCCACGATGGCGTAATCCGCGCCTTCAAAGATGGGCGCGTCGCTGTTCGTGTTGACAGCGATGATGTATTCGGAATCCTGCATGCCGGCCTTATGCTGGATGGCGCCGGAGATGCCGAGGGCCACATAGATCCGAGGCCGAACGGTCTTGCCGGTCTGCCCGACCTGACGGTCCGAAGGCAGCCAGCCGGCATCCGTGACGGCACGGGACGCGCCGACGACACCGCCGAGGGCATCTGCCAGTTCCTGTGCCAGTGCGATGCCTTTTTCCACATCCTTCGAGATGCCGAAGCCGACGGAGACGATGACTTCCGCACCGAGCAGGTCGACGGTCTCTTTCATCTCACGGACGACTTCCACGACCTTCGTGTGGATGTCGGTCTCTTCCAGTGCCACTGTCAGCGGAACGACTTCACAGGCATTCGCTTTCGCTTCATCGAACTCCGCACACTGCATGACGCCGGGACGGACCGTGGACATCTGCGGGCGGAACCGCGGGCAGATGATGGTGGCCATCAGATGGCCGCCAAAGGCCGGGCGGGTCATCTTGAGGCCCTTGTCCTCCATGTCCCACTTGCCTTTGCTCGTATCGATGGTGGACGTCTCGTTCAGGAAGTCGATATACTTCGCCGTGTCGATGTCGAGGTGTGTGACATCGGCGGTGAGGCCGGTGTGCAGGCGGGCCGCACATCTCGGGCCGAGGTCCCGGCCGATGTTCGTGGCGCCGATCAGTACGATCGACGGTTTGAGTTCCTGCACGGCATCGCAGAGCACCTTCGTGTAGGCGTCCGTCGTGTAGGGCTCCAGCAGCGGCGATTCACAGACATACACTTTGTCCGCTCCGTAGCCGCCGAGCTGTTTTGCGAGACCCTGTACATCGCCACCGAGAAGGAGGCCGCAGAGTTCTTCGCCGAGGTCGTCCGCGAGCTTTCTGCCCTCGGACAGCAGTTCAAAACTGGTGGGGTTCACGACACCGTCCCGCTGTTCGCAGAACACCATGACGCCGTGGAACGCTTCCAGGTTTTTGCAATCGTAGTTCGTCATGTCCGTCCCTCCTTATACAATGTGTTTCTCGCACAGGTCTTCCACCATGCCGCGGATGCCGTCCGCCGTCGCTTCGACACGGACGCCTTCGCCCTTGGCGGGCGGCGAGAACGACTTGTACACGTTAGTGGGCGACCCTTTGAGACCGATGGTGTCGAGCTCGATGAGGGGCTCGTC
Source organism: Clostridia bacterium (assembly GCA_017461005.1). Taxonomy (GTDB): domain Bacteria; phylum Bacillota; class Clostridia; order Oscillospirales; family Acutalibacteraceae; genus RUG420. The sequence continues at coordinate 2,400 of JAFTZU010000177.1, read as the reverse complement.
CTTCAGGGTCTCGAAGTCGAACACGGTGAGGGGCTTCTGGTCGAACTCAAGGACGCCACGGACCGTCATGTACCGGGGCTTGTTGAGTTCTTTGATACAGGTGAGGAGGCAGGGAGTCTCGACTTCGATGGTCATGTAGCCGTCCTCCAGCATGCGTTTGACCATAAGGGTCCCGTCCTTCTGCTGAATGTCTGCCGCGTAGGAGACCTGCGGGAGGCCCAGTTTTTCCGCGATCTGCGGACCGACCTGCGCGGTATCTCCGTCGATGGCCTGGCGGCCGCAGAAGACGATGTCGTCTTTATCGAGGCCGATGTGCGCGATAGCGCCGGCAAGGATTTGTGAGGTGGCAAACGTATCGGAGCCACCGAACTCTCTGCCGGAGACGAGGACTGCCTCGTCCGCGCCCATGGCGAGGAGCTCATGGAGCATGCCCTTGGCAGGCGGCGGGCCCATGGAGATGACGATGACTTTCGCATCGGGGTTCTCGTCTCTCAGAGCAAGAGCCGCTTCGACGGCGTTGAGGTCGTCCGGGTTGATGATGGTGGCCATTTTGGAACGGTCCATGGTGCCGTCTTCCTTGACAGCGACTTTACCGGAGGTATTCGGGACCTGTTTGACACAGACGATATATTTCATAGTGCGTTACCTCCTTACCGTAAGATGTTTCCTGCGATGACCATCTGCTGGACCTGCGAAGTACCTTCGTAGATGCTTGTGATGCGTGCGTCGCGGTAGAACTTTTCGACTTTGTATTCTTTGATGTAGCCGTAGCCGCCGAAGATCTGGACGGCCTTGTAGGCGACACGGTTCGCCATTTCAGAGGCGAAGTACTTCGCCATGGCGCAGAGCTTGGAGGCCTCGGGGTCCCCAGCATCCTTCTTCTCTGCTGTGGAGTAGATGAGTTCACGGGCGGCCTCGATCTCCGTCGCCATATCGGCGAGCATGAAGCTGATCGCCTGGAAGTCCTTGATGGGACGTCCGAACTGTTTTCTCTCTTTCGAATAGCGGAGGGCTTCTTCGTAGGCGCCCTGTGCCATGCCGAGGGCCTGGGCAGCGACGCCGAGGCGGCCGCCGTCGAGGGTCTTCATCGCCGTTGCGAAGCCGCGGTCCTTCGGGCCGAGCAGGTCGGACTTGTGGACGCGGACGTCTTCGAGGATGACGTCACAGGTCGGGTAACCGATGATGCCCATCTTGTGTTCCGGCTTGCCGAGGGAAACACCCGGCAGTTTGAGGTCGACGATGAACATCGAGATGCCGCGGGAGCCTCTCTGGGTGGGGTCGGTCTTCGCATAGACGACCGCATAGTCCGCGACCGGTGCACCGGAGACGAAGGTCTTTCGACCGTTCAGGACAAAGTAGTCACCGTCTTCGACCGCTGTGGTCAGTGTTCCGCCGGCATCCGAACCCGCTCCGGGCTCGGTGAGACAGAAGACCATGATTTTCTCGCCCTTTGCGACCGGGGTCAGGTACTTCTGCTTCTGCTCTTCGGTGCCGCAGAAGAGCAGCGGGCCGGAGCCGAGCGAGTTGGAAGTGTTGGCGTAAAGGGAGAGCACCGGGGAGACCCGGGAGAACTCTTCGACCATGAGGACGTAGTCCATCGAATCGCCGCCCTGTCCGCCGTATTCGACGGGAGCCTTGATGCCAAGGAACCCGTATTTTGCCATTTCGTTGAAGATGTCCCAGTCGAACTCACCGGTCTCTTCGAGACGGTCGAGGAGCTCGTCGGTGAACTCGTTCTCTGCGAAGTCCCGGTAGAGCTTGCGGAGCATCTGTTGTTTCTCATTCAGGATCATGCGTCATTTCCTCCTTATTCTGCTGCGAAGTAATCGCCAAGGCCGCCCCATTCTTCCTGGAAGATGGCAGGGTCCATAGTCTTGAGGTCATCGGAGATGGCCGGTGTGAAGCCCATCTGGTCAAGGACATCTTTCTGAAGATCGATGCCCGGAGCGATCTCGATGAGGGTCACCTTTCCGTCGATCAGTTTGAAGACCGCACGCTCGGTGATGTAAAGGACTTCCTGGGTATCCGGGGAGTACTGGCCCGCAAAGGTGATCTGTCCGACTTTGTCGACGAATTTCCGGATGTCGCCTTCTTTGACGACTTTCATGGTCCCATCGCCGACTTCGATTTCGGCATGGCCCATCAGCGTTCCGACAAAGATGACCTTCTTCGTGGCGCTCGTGATGTCGATGAACCCGCCAGGGCCGGTGAGACGTTTGCCCATGCGGGAGACGTTGTTGTTGCCGTCCGCGTCGACTTCGCCGATGCCAAGGCAGGTGACGTCCAGTCCACCGCCGGAGATGAGGTCGAACATGTCGTTCGGTGTCATGATGGCCTGCGGGTTGTAAGCGCTACCGAAGCTTGGGAGCGGAGAGGGCACGCCGCCGACCATACCGGACT
>JAFTZU010000176.1 GCA_017461005.1 Clostridia bacterium | reverse complement strand
GATGTCTTCCGGGGCTTCCCCGTCGCTGAGCATCTTCTGACATTTGTTCTCGACGCCGGAGAGGCTCACATCGAGTCCCTGGGCCGAGGGCCGGATCTTATAGGTCTTCGTCGACTTCAGCGCCAGCTGTTCGAGGGCCGGGCCCGCCGGGAACGAAAGGCCCAGCATGACGCCGGTGCGGTCGATGGCCTGACCGGCCCTGAGGTCGGTCGAGGTGCCTTCGAGATGCGCTTCCACCGGGCATTCGGTCCCGGACGTCACGTAGAGCGACTCGGTCGTGCCGCCGGAGACATGGAACGCGCAGAAGTCGGTCCCGATGAGGTCCAGACGGCCGGCGGAGTACAGCGCCGCGGCGATGTGCCCTTCCTGGTGGGAGAACTCCGTGACCGGGACGTCCAGCACCGCGCCGAGGTCCCGGGCCTGGGTCAGGCCCACCGTGAAGCAGGGCATGTAGGAGCCCTCGACCCGCCGGGGTCTCGAGGAGACGCCGATGCCGGCGATCTGTGCCGACAGTTCTTTCCGGGAGAGGTGCATCGCCTCAGAGGCCTGAAACAACGCGGACTCCAGGAGTTCCGGCAGCTGTTGTGTGTGGTGGAACACGGCGTCCGACTGGCGGATGCCCTTCTCGCCCGGTTTCACCGGCAGCAGTTTCTTCGCGTGCCATACGGTGTTCTGTTCCGGGTCATAGAGAGCGGCCGAGGTCGTGTAATTGCTCGTGTCGAATCCGAGGTACAGGCTCATTCGCGTTCTCTGGCGATGGTTCCGAGGACACCGTTGATGAACTTGCTGTCCTGTTTGCCGGCGTACTTCTTCGCGAGTTCCACCGCCTCGTTGATGGTGACGCTGACGGGGATGTCGTCGAAGTACAGGATCTCGCTGAGGGCGAGCCGCAGGACGGCGAGGGACACTTTCGTGATGCGCTGGATGGACCAGTCGATGGCGTGGGCTTCGATCTCGGTGTCGATCTCGGCGCCGTGCTCGACCGTGGTCTCGACCAGTTTCCGCGAGAACTCGGTCCCGGTGAAAAAGTCGGATTCTTCGGCGAGTTCAAAGAGTTCGTCGACGGCGGTGTCAGGGTGGAAAATGGTTTCAAACAGAACGATGAATGCCTGTTCGCGCTCCTGACTTCTGTTCATGGATGTTCCTCCGTTTCTCAAAAAAAGACCTGCCGAGACAGTGTGGTTATTCCGGCAGGTGTCTCTAAGCTATTCGTTCTTCAAGGTTCGAGGGCTGCCGTGACGTCGGGGTGCTCCTCCGGTGCGGGCGGTTCCGCGATACCGGTGACGGAGACATCGACCCGGGTGACGACACGACCGGTCATGTTCTGGATGGCTTCCTTGACCGCGGTCTGGACGTTTCTGCAGACGTCCTGGATCTTCGCCGTGTGGACGAGATCGACATAGACGTGGCAGCGGATGTCATAGTCTGTCATGGTGACGGCGACCTTCTTCGAAGCGTCGGCGCCGATCTTGAACGTCGTGTAGAGGTCCGCCGGACGGCTGCCGAGTCTTGCGACGCCTTCGACGTCTTTTGCCGCGTTGGCCGCGATGGTGGCGAGCACCTCTTCCGAGATGACATATTCGGATGAGAAATTCCCATGTGTGTTCTGAGGCATAGTTGGGTTCCTCCCTTTTCTTACTTAACGGATATTTTACCATAATTGCCTTTGGTAAACAACCTTCATTGAAAGAACGGGAAAAAGTTGATATACTTGTTCTCAATAGACTGAAGAGTCAGGAGAAACCTGTTTATGAATATGAAGATCAACGCAAAACCGGTGGAAAAGCCCGCAGAGGGCACATCGCCGCAGAAGGAACCGGACCGGCTGCAGAAGCTGCTCTGGGAAAACCGCTATGTCCTGCTGTCCTTCGGCGGGGCCATCGTCGTTTTCATCCTCATCTGCATCGCCTACCGCATGATCCCCTTTGGCGATGTGACCATCCTGCGCATGGACCTCTACCACCAGTACGGACCGCTCCTCGCGGAGCTCTATGACCGGCTGACCCACGGCGGCAGTCTCGCCTATTCCTGGCAGACCGGCGGCGGTGGCAACTTCCTCGGCAACCTGTTCAACTACCTGTCGAGCCCCATCTCCATCCTGGTCATCCTGCTCCTCGGCCACAAGAACATGCCCGTGGCCATCGGCGTCATCATCATGCTGAAGGCGGCCTTCTCGGCGGCGTTCTTCACCTACTACCTCAAGAAGTCCCCGCAGTTCCGGAAGCACAACCCCATCACCGCGGGCTTCGGTCTCCTGTACGCCTTCTCCGGCTACTTCGTCGCCTACTACTGGAACATCATGTGGATGGACGGCATGATGCTGCTGCCCCTCATCGTCCTCGGGGTCGAGCGCATCGTCGAAGAGCGGAAGCCGCTCCTCTACTGCCTGTCCCTCGCCCTGCTCCTCGTGTCATCGTACTACATGGCCTACATGACCGCCATCTTCCTGGTCCTGTACTTCTTCACCTATTACATCGGCCACCACTCGTTCGCGGACACCACCCGGGAGCTCCTCGTGCCGGAAGGCGGGAAAGCCTCTGTCCTTGAGCGCGTCCGTACGAACCGGTTCGCGGTCTCGTTCTTCTCCTGCATCCTCTACGCAGCCGTCGCCGGTCTCCTGGCCGCCTTCGCGCTGCTGCCCACCTACTACGCCCTCAAGACCTGCTCCGCCACCTCCGGCACCTTCCCGGAAGAGTTCCAGAGCTACTTCAACTTCTTCGACTTCCTGTCGAACCATTTCGGCGATCTCGAACCCACCATCCGCTCGAGCGGAGACGTGGTCCTGCCGAACGTGTTCTGCGGTGTCGGGACGGTCATGCTGGTCATCCTGTACTTCTATGTGAAGTCGGTCCCCCTGAAGGAAAAGGTCGCTTCCATCCTGCTCATCGCGGCGCTGGCGGTCTCCTTCAACTTCAATTCCCTCAACTACATCTGGCACGGCTTCCACTTCCCGAACGACCTGCCCTACCGCCAGTCCTTCGTCTACGTCTTCTTCCTGCTGACGCTGGCGTTCCGGACCATCACGAAGCTCCGGGAACTCCACCCGCGGGACTTCCTGACCATCGGCCTCCTCACCGGCGGGTTCGTCCTGCTGGCGGACAAGCTCGAGGTCCAGAACTTCCGTGACGGCACCGTGCTCGTGAACCTGGCGTTCATCGCCCTCTATGTCGTGCTGCTGACCCTCATCAACAACAAGGCGATGCGGATCCGCACCGTCGCCTACCTCATGTTCCTCGGCATGTTCGCGGAGGTCGTGGTGGCCGACATCGACAACTTCGACATCGACGTCACGAACGAGTCCTACACGAGCGAATACGACGGCATGAAAGCGGTGAACTCGTTCCTTGAGGAGTACGACCCGGCCGACGATTACCGTGTGGAGACCACCTACCCCATGCTCTGCATGAACCCGAGCTGGTACGGCTACAACGGCATCTCCGCGTTCTCGTCGATGGCCTATGAGCACTCCTCCAACCTCTACTACAACACCGGCATCGCCGGCAACTTCATCAACAGTTACACGTACCGTCCGCAGACGCCGGTCTTCCACAACATGTTCAACCTCAAGTACCTCGTGGACAACGACCCGGACGTCACGCTGGACCCGAAATACTTCACGAACATCGGAGACATCTCCGGTCTCACGGTCTACAAGAACAACTACTACCTGCCCCTCGGCTACGGGGTCAGCGAAGACCTCGTCAACTGGGACCACGCCACCGGCAACCCGTTCTATGCGCAGAACGACTTCATCCACCGGGCGGCGGGCATCGATGAAGATGTCTTCACGAACGTCACCTTCACCGACATCAGCTACAGCAACATCGCTCCCTTCAGCGATGTCCTGAACTCCGGTTCGTACCAGTTCTCCAAGACGAATCCGGACGCGGAGGCGTCCTTCACCATCACGTTCATCCCGGACGACACCGCCCGGTACTACATGTACTGCCGGACGCCCAACGCCGACACCGTCTACCTTTCGGGAGACGACGGCTACAGCGCCCAGACGACCGTCACGACGGACAACCAGTACATCTATGACATGGGCACCCGCGCGAAGGAGGTCCCCATCCGCATCGAAGTCCCGGTCAACGACGCCGAAGGCAATGTCGAACTGTTCGTCGTCAAACAGCATGACGGCGTCTACAAGAAAGCCTATGAGAAGCTGTCGAAGAACACGATGGACATCACGAAGTTCGAAGACACCGAAGTCGAAGGCACCGTCACCATCGGCGAAGGCCAGATGCTCTACACCTCCATCAACTACGATGAGGGCTGGAGCGTGACCGTCGACGGGAAACCGATGAACTATTCGACCGATCAGGTCTGCCGCATCGGCGATGCACTGACCGGCATCCACCTCGCCCCCGGCAAACACACGATCGCGTTCCGGTACCACGCCGCAGGGCTGCGCTCCGGTCTGGTGCTGTCCCTCGCCGGCATCCTCGCCCTCTGTGCACTGACGGTCCTTCCGGCAAGACGGCGGAAGAAACTGACGTCATCTTCAGGTCATAAAGAAGCGGATAATGAAACCGTTGAATAAATCATCTTAAAAGGAGAAATTCACATGAGCATCGCAGTCCGTTATTACACCGAAAGCCACAACACCGAGAAACTCTGCAAGGCCGCCGCGGACGCCATCGGCGTCGAGGCCCTCACCGTCGACACTCCCCTTGCCGAGCCCGTCGACAAACTCATCCTCGGTTCCAGCCCCTACAAGTTCGCCATCCCGGAGCAGGTCAAGAGCTTCCTCGAGGCGAACAAGGACAAGATCGGTGAGATCTACCTCATCAGCTGCCCGGCTCTCTGGGAGTCCAGCATGAAGTATGTCAAGGAGTTCTGCACTCCCCTCGGCCTGACCGTCAATGACAACGACTTCCACTGCAAAGGCGAGTTCCTGAGATTCCACAAAGGCAAACCCGATGCCAACGACATCGCTGCCTGTGCCGCCTGGGCAAAGAAGACTTTCTGAGTCTGAAACACAAACTAAAAACGGACCCCGTATGGGGTCCGTTTTTTTGCGTTATGATGCGGTTTTCACGGCTCAGCCGACCGTGCCGGAAGAAGGAGCTTTGGCGGTCTGTGCCTTGTCCCGGTCCCGGACCGGCAGCTGAACGTGCTTGAAGGCCAGCGCCACACATTCCACCTGGTCTCTCGAGAGGCCCATCCTGCGGGCGGTCTGATAGATCGTGGACGCGGCCTCCTGGAACGTCACGTTCGGGCCGAACTGTTCGAGCGATCTCATCCAGAGTTTCCCGAGGGTCGCGGTGTCGATGCGCATTTCCTTCTTCTTCCCGTCGATGCCGTTCCACATGAGGTACGCGGCGTGGGACAGGACCGTCGAATTCCGGTGGACGCCGCCGTTGTCCCGGAGCGTGGCACTCAGGTAATTGAGGCCCCGGTACTTGGACGGGTACCCTTTCGAGGAGGGGTCTTTGAGGTTCCGTTCCTCGTTGTGGATCCAGTCCGGCGCCTCTTTCGACAGACCGGCCTCGATCAGTTCCGCGAAGATGTCGGAATAGGCCTCCATGATGGCGCCGGATTCGCCCCGATACGTCAGGTCGATCATGTTCGTGACGACCCGGTGCATGTATTCATGGGCCAGCATGTCGAGGTCCGCCGGGTCCTCGTTGGTACCGATGGAGATGATGCCGACGATCGTGCCGGCCGGCAGCACTTCGCCGGACCAGAGGATGTCATCGGTCGCGAACGCGTTGTTGCCGTTGTCATAGGCATCGTTGTAGAGCCCGACGAGGTATTCATCGCCCTGTTGTCCATACGTGCTCCGGACATAGCGGCGGATGGTCTCGAGGGTCCGGAACATCTGGATGCCTTTGTCGTAGTCCCGCGCCTTCTCTTCGTCCGTGTTCCCGAACACGTTGTCGTCGGAGAACAGCGGGACGCCGTTGGCGCCGGCGTAGTAATTTTTCCCTTCGAGAGACATGACGAACAGTCCGAGGGACTCGTTCCCGAGCAGGTATCTCTTCTGTGATGTGTTATAGGTCCCGGTGAACTGTTTTCGTGCAACGTCGAAGCAGATGGACTCCTCGTAGACGTCGAGCGACTCGACTTTGTTCGCGGTCGTCGTGGCCGCAAACGAGGAGACCGCAAGGGTCCCCACCATGACGAGGACCAGAAGGACAGCCAGCACCGGTTTATAGAAATTTCGTGCGAAAATGGATGTCATAGTAACCTCTTCTTTACACTAAATACGGTGTAACCGTTACTATTTTACACGAAATATAGCCATTTTCAAGAGGTTGCGACGGGCACGATGTGAAACTTGTCAGTTTTCTCTAAGAATCGGACTTCGGCGGCTGCAAAATCGGGTCATGTCGACGACCGAGAGCGGCATCCCGGAAGCCGACCGTCGGGTCCAGCCATTCCGCTTTTTCGCTGGCCCAGGCCGCCCAGGTCGGGAAGTAATCCCGGTATTCGAGCTCTCCGGTCGAGAGTTTCTTCTGTACCGCTTTGATGAGGGTGCGGATGCGCACCGCGTCTTCGTAATCCCTCGCCTGCTGGACCAGTTCCTCCGTCCGTTCCAGTTCCCGGCTGAAGGAGTCGAGTTCTCTCCGATCCCCGTCCCCTTCCCGGTTCTGTGACAGCTGGAACGCCGTCAGGAAGAGCAGTTCCAGTGTATCGCCGAGGCGGTCTTCGATGCGGGACTTTTTGCGGTCCCGGACCGAGTAGAGGTAGCCCACCGACAGGGTGAGTTTGCCGGTATAGTGGAGGGTCCACTGCTTTGCGCCCTCTTCCGACAGTTCATCGTAGACCGACGGTTCGACCGGCACACGGGCGCGGGACTCGGTGAACTTCAGGGCCACGACCTGTTCGTGGAGCACGACCGAGCCGTCCTCCAGCACGTTCCCGCCGAGGAGTTCGACGGACGTGTAGAGGCTGTCGAGGATCTGCAGGACCCGTTCGATGCATTCGAGGGACACGCGTTCGATGATGCGCGGCTTGTCGACGATGGCGTCTGCGATGCTCTCATCGCCGAGGATCTCGACCTGGGTCTGCCAGGCGTCGATCTCTTTCCGGAACTCCATCACTTTCGGGTGCAGGAGGCTCCCCTCCCGGATGCCGATGGCCTCGGTCTCCCGGATGACCCGTCGCCGTTCCGCCTGAGGCAGGAAATAAAGGCTCGTCCAGCGGGGGTGGTTCTCATAGTCGATGAGGGCAGGCGCCTCGTCCGGCAGCGGTTCTTCCGGTTCCGGTTCGGCCGGAGCCTTTTTCGCCGCCTTCTTCCCCTTCGTTTCATTCTGTGGCGATGGACCGGCCGTTCCCATCGGCTTCGCATCCCGCCGCCGTGTGAGCTTCACCTCTTCATCCGGGTTGCCGGGCAGCTCCGGGCGGTGGATCGCCCGCAGGCCCGCCTCGCCCTGCCGGATGAAGAGGATCTCTTTCCGGGACGGCCGCGGGATGCCGGCCTCCTTGATCCGCCGCAGCAGGAGCGGATAGTTGAGGTCATAGTCGTCCGCGAACCCCTGGACGGTCCGTGTCCAGATGTGGTCGTAGATCTCTTTGCGTGTCATATTCATGTTCGTTCCTCCTTTTCGCCCCCTTATAGCACAAAACCCCTTCCGGATGGAAGGGGTTTTCGACGAACGGTCGAAAATTCGATGCGAACGGTCGTTATGGTGTCGATTTTTTGCTTACTTGCGACCGTTCAGGACAAAGACCGGAACGGTGCGTTCGTTCTCATGGGCCACGATGATGCGGTCGTCCGCAGCCATCCTCATGAGGAATCCGTGGAAGACACCGCAGTAGGTGTAAAGGCCCGGCATGTTGATATACGGGTGCCAGGTGCCGTCGCCCCAGGCGAAGTCGATGTTCTCGGTCAGGTACTGCTCACAGTACTCCTGGCAGATCATCCCGGTGCCGTAGAGCTCTTCGGTGATCTTCTCCCACTCCTCCTGCGTGCACTCTCTGCCGGAGGCGTAGATGCCTTTGGACGCATAGGCGTCCATGGGTTTCAGAATGTACTTGTCCTTGTTCGCCTGTACCGTTTCGAGGGAGATGTACTCCTCGGACAGTTCGACGGTCTCCGGGACATGGGCTTTGACGAACGCCCACTCCTCGTCGGTCAGGAACGCTTTCGACTCGGGCCGGTGCAGGACGTAGAACAGCCACTTGTTGTGGATGACCTGGGTGGCGAAGGCACCGGCGAAGAAGACGTCGTCGTTCTTTGCGGCGGCGATGAAGTCCGCGCACTCGTCATAGTGTTCCATGACATCGGCCGTGACCGCGCGGCGGTAGATCGCGTCTACTTCCATTCCGGAGGGCGACCACAGCGCATGGTCTTTGTACTTCAGGTCCCGCATGTCGACGATCTCACAGCTGACACCGGCGGCTTTGAAACGGCGCTCGAATTCTTCGAAGTCACCCATGGTCGCGTTGTCGAGGATGTCGACGATGGCGACGTTTGGCTTCTCGACGTGCTTCGGGTAGGTTTTGTAGAGGTCGAGGAACGTCTCGACCCAGCTGTCGAAGACCTCGAAGGGCTGGAGGTCGTACTGCTCGAGGACCGCCTGGTGGGCCGGGTTTTCGACCAGTGCCTTGCGGTACTCGAGGTCCCGGACCATGGCGGCGGTGCCGTCGGTGTTGATCTCACAGAACTTGAAGTCTCCGGTGTCCTCATAGTAGAAGAGGTCGAACCGGGCCATCGGGAGTTTGCTGTCGTACGGGATCGGCAGACACATCAGTTCCTCGAGTTCTTTGGAGAACGGGAACAGTTTCCGGTACTCCGGGTCGGTCTGGTACGCCGTGATGACCTTCTCGAAAATGCGGTGGGTCATGCCGGCGATCCTCTGGAACCGGTCGATGGTCTCCCGGTCATAGACTTTCGGGATGTGGACAGTCTTGTCGAACACGCCGCCATAGTTGACCGGCGACGCCGCCAGGATGTCGCGGATCTTCAGCGCCGCTTCCCGGTTCTCTTCGAGGTGTTCGTCCACCTGTTTTTTGTATTCGCTGCGGACTTCTTCCAGTAATGTCATAGTCAGTCTCCTAAAATGGTTTCCAGCATCGTTTTGCGGGGCTTCATGCCCATCGCTTCGTAGAACTTCTGGGCGCCGTCGTTGCCGGCCCAGACGTTGAGGGTGATGTTGTAGCAGCCGAGGCGCTTTGCCTCTGCCTTGACGTGCTCATACAGGTGTGTGGCCACGTGCTGTCCCCGGGCCGCTTCGTCGACACAGATGTCGTCGATATAGAGCGTGCGGTGCGGGTGCAGGTTGTTGGATTCCACCGGCTCCTCAAGGATGCAGAAGGCGTAGCCGAGGACTTCGTCTTCGTCATTCACCGCGACATACACCGGTGTGCTCTCATCGGCAAAGATGGCGTGCAGTTCCTCGTCCGTGTACTTCGTGGTCCCGGAGATGAACAGGTCGGGCCGCAGGTCCGCATGGACTTCCAGCACCTGGTGCAGAAGGT